>CAYQNQ010000267.1:0-2521 GCA_964418815.1 uncultured Hellea sp. | reverse complement strand
CAAATGCCGGCGACGGCCAAATTCTGGAAGGGTTGGTCGATATTCCGCGGCTTGCCGCAACGGCGCCTATCGATGGATGCGCCAAGGTCTCCAAGGGCCTTATTCACAGCGGCGGCTTTCTCGTCTTTACCTGCGAAAAGCTGCTTCCCTATCTTCCGATATCCAAACACGAAGCCAGTTTTCGAGAATATCAGACTATTCTGGCCTCCAATGGATGGCGCAAAACCGGACAGGCCGGGAACGCGGCGAAGTTTCGTAAAACCGATAATATTGGCTGCGAAACCCGTCTTGAAGTGACGCTTTGGACGGATCGATCCATGAATGAGTTTCCTGTGCGTCCGGCCTCTGACCGGGACGCCCATCGCCAAATCGTCTTCAAAGCCTGGTTTCGGGGCGACGCCTGCGACGTACACTACGAAACGGCAGAGCTCATTTCCGATTAGGCATAGGCCTGAATCGGCGCAGGCACGGACAGAGGCCGATAACCGAACTCGGCCGCCACGCCGCCGCAGATTTCCCAGATATGGTTCACGGCCGGATCTGTGTAGTCAATCCCGTTGGCGCGTTCGCCGTCAACAACAGGGCGCACAAATTCATTTGCTTTGCCCGTCAAGAACCTCGAGAGTTTTCTGGAGCTCTCAAGAGGATTTGATAACAAATCTTCGAACTTTACGAGATGGTAGTTTTCGGCCGAAAGATTATTCATGGCAAATTCGTGAACCCGGCGAACCTGATAAAGCCAGGTCACCGCATTATGCAGATATTCCGGGTCCGTCTCGATATTCTTGGGATTACGATTGATCTCCTGATAAGCGCCTCGCAAAACGGCGCGGCCAACAGGGTTGTTATTGCGCGAGGTCATATGGGTTCGCCGCAGACAGCTGGTGACCGGATGACGAACCATATGCACCAATTTCGCCTGCGGAAAAATTTTCATCATTTCAGGTACAATCAGCATAGTCTCAGGGAGTTTCCAGCCCCACGAGCCCTCCAAATCATAATCCCCCCCCTCAAGAATATCCTGAACCTTGTCTAGAATCGGACCGCCAATATCCTCCTGAAAAAGCCGCCCGCGCGTGGTCGCTATGGTTTTCTTGATGGCATATTCGTAAATCAGATCGACCCATTCCAGTGAGTCGCCGGCGAAATTGAGCTGGTTTCCAAGGAAAATATTGAGCTTTTGGGCAATTTCAGAAATCAGCCGCGTCCCGCTGCCGCCCCGCCCTGTTAAAATGACGGGCGATTCAAAAATGTCTCTTGAAAATTTTGGAGCTGAGCGCACAAAATGCCCATTGGTTCCGTTAAAATAGCCCTGCTCTTTAGCGAGAGGATCTGCGGCCTCCAAAATTTCCCGGACCTGTCTCGGTCCCAAGCGGTTTTTCCACTTCAGGGTTGAGCTGCTATCCACAGCCCGGGCCCGTAATGTGAGGCCTGGGGCCAGCCCCCGGTAAAAACTCTCATGCCGGGTCATTTTATTGTCAAAGCTCAGACCCATATGAGAGGTCATCTTTCTAAGGACGCTTTCTTTATCCTGAACCAGATCTTCATATTGGAACACAAAGGGATTAAGTCCGGCAGTTTCAAAGGCTTTAAACAGGCCAGACTTGATCTGCCAGACAATGGCCCGCCGCACATGGACAGGAACAGAGGGGTCAGCTAATTTTAGAATTTCGTCCCCAAACATTGCCGCAATTTGCGGCGATTTTTCCATCCACTTGACCTGATTGCCGACCATATCAATATGGCTCAATCTTTCCATGGAAGCGACAACCGCCCGGGGGTCCCGGACAGGATAAACCACTTGAACATTTTGCGGCAGCTTTGACAAAGCCTCAAAACTATAGGTTAAATTGGGCGCTTTGAGGACGAGCGTATCGATTTCGGGCCTTAGTTTTCGCCGGCCTTTTACTACATGGATACGTCTATGGCCGCCTTTGTATTTTTCATCGGCCTGAGCAAAAGTTGACTCCGTAAATTCTGGATCATCCTGACCGGAAAGCAGACAGCGTTCGACCCACTCATAGAGCTGATTGTCTTCATCGACCAGCAAAGCCTGACGGTGGCAACCTAATATATTGCCGACCAGCGTCGTTCCGCTGCGCTGACATCCAGCTACAACTATAACAGTCTTTATTTGCCCCAGCATATGCGCGCCCTTTACACCCTGATAATTCCTGTATCAGAAATCCGCAGTATTTACTATTCCAAATCCAAAAAATTTGAGGTTTCATGTGATTTTCAAAGATTTCATATAAAATTACAACGCAGTCCCAGTGACTAAAATCACGCTTTGCCTTAAAGAAATTTTTCAATCACACCAGCAGCCTGCGCCGGTCCAGACCTTTGAAGATGTTCCTTTTTGAAATGGTCGGCGGTCTTTATCAGCTTTTTCATATCAAATCCCTCAAGACGGGAAATATTCTCATTCAGGCCAATGCTGACACCCAGACCTGCCTGTTCAATAATCCGTCCCAGTATTTGCTGATTGATGTGAGTGGGGAAGGCAATAACCGGCGCGCCG
>CAYQNQ010000266.1:0-2591 GCA_964418815.1 uncultured Hellea sp. | reverse complement strand
GGTGCGGTGCGGCCCGCCTGAAGTGTCCGGCGAAGATGAATTGATAGCGGCGCTCAATAAGCCGGGCGAAGGTTGGCTGCGCGCCGTGGGGTATCATCATTCGGTCGCAGGCGAAATAAACAGGGACTGGCTTGATGCCAATGGCCCCGACAGGCCAGTCCGTATTCAGCACCGCTCTGGACGGCTCTGGATATTAAACTCCCGGGCCATGGACGCACTCGGACTTAAAGAGCCAAAAGATGGACGTCTTTACGATAGTGACCATCTCATCCGCAAAACTGGGTTTCCGAATCTAAAACCGTTGATTAAAATGCTCAACTCCTGGGGCATTACAGGCGTGACAGAAGTGACCCCGTCCAATGGCATAGCCGAGTTTGAAAACTATCTGGCGCAGACGGGCGAGCTTAATCTCTCTGTTATGGGGAATGCCGAGCTCACGGGTTTTGATCATCCAAACCGCGGCCATCTCAAGCTCCATTATCACGACTATGATTTACCGTCTTTGGCGGATTTGGCCCGAGAGATTGGCACTGCCCACGAAGCAGGCCGGCCCGTCGCGGCCCATTGCGTCACCCGCGCAGAGCTGATGATGACATTGGGCGCCATTGAAGAGGCAGGGCCCGTAAAAGGTGACCGGATTGAACACGCCGCCATCGCTGATGAGGCCGCCATAGAGTGGATGCAAAAGCTCGGCGTCATCGTCGTGACCCAGCCCAATTTCATTGCCGAACGACAGGCGGCCTATGTCCAAAACGTGCCAAAAACTGACCACGCCCATCTTTGGCGCCTTAAATCCTTTGCAGATGCCGGACTTCCTCTGGCCGCCGGGAGCGACGCGCCCTTTGGCAATCCCAATCCCTGGGCCGCCATGGCTGCCGCCGTCAACCGCCCGCCCGGCTTCGAAGAGGAGTCTATCACGCCGGAAGAGGCGCTCGCCCTTTATACGAAACCGGCTGATGATGCGGGCGGCAAGCCGCGCCGTGTCGCGGTTGGGCAGCCTGCGGACTTCATCGTTTTGGATCAAAAATGGTTAAGGGCTCGGAAAAATTTGACAGATGTTTCTGTCAGGTTTTATAAGTGATAAAATATTATCGCGCGAGGCCATAGCGTCGGTCGCTACGCATGCCAAGTTTTTCGATAATTTCGTCGGCCTGGTCATCTGTTATCAAAAACGGCGCAAAGTATTTTTTAATGAATAGGCGGTGATTTGTGGGTTTGTCCGTTTCGCGTATACAAGGCCCATTATCAATCTTTCTTTTTAGGCCTTTCAAAATCCATTTGTATGTATGGTGATCCGACGGCAAATGTGCTGACCCTTCAAACGGCATGATTAAAGGCCCCTTTTTTGGTGGTAGCGATTTAACAAATGCTTCATTTGCTTCTGCAACTGCAAAAAATATATGATCGCAATCAATGACATCATCCAATATGTCGGCGCTTATTTCTTCTTTGAGGTGTTTGTGAATGGCGATTTTGCGTAAAAACAATACCCAGTCTGTTGGGTCATTGAATACCACATTAATTTTCCCGTCAATTTCACTGACATTGACTTTCCCCAGTAAACTAAATTCGACCTCTGCGTCCATTTCCAAGTCCTTTTTTTCGAAGAAACTTTAACAAAAAATCACGATTTGCCAACATGAAGTATCGGCTACGCAATTCGTCAACCAAATTCAAACTTAGGCTTGGGTGAGCGGAAATTTCGGTAGCCATGAACCAATAAATAAAGGAAACCACTTAACATGCGTTACACTTATGCGATTGGAGATATCCATGGTCGCGACTATCTGCTTGAGAAAATGTATGCTCGGATCGAATATGATCCCCATCGTCCAAAATCGGATGAGAAACCTTTAGTTATTCACATCGGTGACTACATTGATGGCGGGCCAAATTCCAAAGAAGTAATTGATCTGGTTATGAAAGGGTCAAACGCGTTCGACACAATTTCACTGCTGGGAAACCACGAGGATTTGATGTTGTCTTGCCTCAAGACAGAGGAACGCGATGTTTGGTGGAATTGGCTAAGCAATGGCGGGGAAGCGACACTCAAATCCTTTGGCGTTTCTTTCCGGTATGGAGGGTATGACCCTAAGCCATTCATAGAAGCGTTGGGAGAGTCGCGGATAAATTGGCTCAAGAGCCTTCCGCTTACTTTTCTAAGTGAGCCCTATTTGTTTGTTCACGCCGGCATAGTGCCGGGCAAACCATTGTCGGAACAAAAAAGAAAAGACATGCTTTGGATCAGAAGTCGTTTTCTTGAAAATAATGAGGTTCACCCGCAGATAATAGTCCATGGGCATACGCAAACATTTGAGCCCGAGCTTAAGCGCAACCGTATCGGTATTGATACAGGGGCTGCCCGTCCCAAAACACTGACTGCAGTCGCATTGGACGGTGTCTCGGAGCCGAGGTTTATTTCGGTCAGTTAGTTCTTGTCCCATCTCCTTTAGGGCAACACCTAAATTTTTGAAAACATAAGTCCAGTTTTTATCATGCCCGAAACACGAATTTAGACTCTCAATAACCTGAATTGTACTTTAAAAATCAAATAGTTCTCTTAACCAATCACAAACTGTCGATTGATATAT
>CAYQNQ010000265.1:0-2614 GCA_964418815.1 uncultured Hellea sp. | reverse complement strand
CGGCAATGGAGCGCGCATACATTTCACGATAGCCGGCGGCATCCAGATTAGCCTTTGCGGCGAAAGCGGTCGGGACGGGATAGACTTTGACGTTTACGTCTTCCATTTGGAGACTCCAGTTTTTTAGGGCTTGTAAGTTTTCATGGATTGAAATATTTTATGCGATGGTGGGATTTAATTCAATTTTTTTGGCGACCTATCAATAGGATAAACAGTCCCAGCGCCCAGCTGCCCCATTTTTCGATCACATCTGCCAGGCTGCCGTCCACTTGGGAAAATGTGACGGCCGTGAAAAAACCAGCCAGAACGGCGGCGCAGACGGCCCAGCCTTTAAATTTCCAGCCCAGGCATTTCATCAAAATAGTCGGGCCGAAAGCGGCGCCCAGCGCCACCCAGCTAAACAGGACACGGTCAAATATTGAGGCCGGCGCGAACAAGGTCAGGAGGACGGCGAATATGGCGACCACAACCATCGCAACGCGCCCAAAAAACAGAGCCTTTTTCGGGTCGGAATATTCAATGCCCATATCGTGGGAAATTGCGGAAGCGGCAGCGAGCAAGAGACTATCGACCGTGGACATAACGGCGGAAAGGACGGCGGCGATGACGACACCTGCGATAGCTGCGGGGAGGTATTGCTCGGCGGCGGCAAAGAAGAGCGCTTCGTCGCCGGTTTGGATTTGCGCGGCCCGGCCCGCAAAGGCGAGCAGCACTAACCCTGTGAAAACGACAACGCCCCAGCCAATGGTAATGGCGGCGGCTTTTCGCCGTTCAGACTCTGATTTGACGGCCATGATGCGATTGAGTAGCTGCGGCTGTCCGAGCGCGCCCAGTCCTGTCCCGAAATAGCCCATGGCTAGACCGGCACCGACAAGTCCGGCGGATTCGCCTGTGAGCGCGAAAAACGATTTGGGTTCATTGGCATGAAGAGCTTCCATGATCGGGCCTATGCCGCCGACGGCGGATACCGCCGCTATGGGGACTAAAATACAAGCCATCATCATGACGAGGGCCTGAAGGGCATCCGTAATACTGGCGGCCCAAAACCCACCTAAAAGGCAATAGGTTATGATAATGGCGGCCCCTAAAATAATAGCTTTGGCCGAGTTCATATCAAACACTTCAGTCAAAGCATTACCCGCCGCCTGAAACTGGCTGGAAATATAAAAGACAAAGCAGAACAGAATCATGAGCGCGCAGATGATTCCCACAATGCGGCTCCAATTGCCGTCCAGATCGTGTTTTAGAAAATCAATGGCGGTAATATGCCCGTGTTTGGATGTTTCCGCATTCAGACGCCGGCCCATGACCGACCAGGTCATGATATAGCCCATAAATATGCCTGGGACGAGCCAGAGCCCTACAACGCCCTTAGTAAAGACGATGCCCGTAAAGCCCAGAAGGACCCAGGCTGAACTGGTGGAGGCCGAATAGGATAGCCCGGCTGTCCAGGCCCCAAGGCCTTGACCGCCGAGAAAGAAATCGCTTTCGGAGTTAACCCGCCGCGACGCCCAGAAACCAATGCCCAACAGAACCGCCTTATAGGCGATCAGCGTAATTAAAATAATGGCTGTTGTGGACACTGAATTAAGGCTTTGACCAAATCAGGCGGAAAAGGAAAAACGCGGCGAGAAGATCAGCAAGAAAAATCAGCCACCAGAGCCAGTTCGGCCCGACACCGCCATTCAGGCTGGCCATGCTGGCAATCATGCCCACAAGCATAAACACATAGGCCATACAGGGCAGAAAACGATTTTTGCGGCGCAGGCCAAGCCCCACCAATATCCAGGCTATGCCGAACCCCGCAAGGATGAGGGCCTGGGTTTTAAACCCGGCCAGAAACGGAATTGGCAAATGGAGTATGCCCGAAATAATCATGAAGAGCCCGGCCTTGTTGTAGAGCCCGGCAGCTTTGTCGGTAATGGTAACCTTCCCAGTCATCTCTTCCCCCTCTTTATATTGTCTTAGACAAAATCAATATGATTATAAAACGGTAGCTGGCGAATGCGCTTACCGGTCGCCGCGAAGATAGCATTGGCCAGAGCCGGCGCCGCTGGCGGCACGCCCGGTTCGCCGATCCCGAGAACCTTGTCCCCATTTTCAAGACCGACGACTTCGATGTTCGGCACTTGATGCATGCGCATGGCCTCATAATCATAGTAATTGACCTGTGTCGGCGCATAGTCCTCATAGGTCAGTTCGCAGTTCATGGCGTGGCCCAGACCGAAGACAATCCCGCCGGAGAACTGGGCTTCAAAATTAACCGGGTCGAGGACCGTACCGACTTCGCCTGCGCCCCAGACATGGGTGATTTTAATGCCGCCGGCCGTGTTTTCCACTTCGACGATGACAGCGGTGCGCACGCCAAAGGACATGGTGAAAGCAATGCCGCGGCCGCGATTTGCGCTTGGGTTTGGTCCGTTCCAGCCAGACATCTGCTCGACTTTTTCGAGCACTTTCACCGAAAGCGGGTCATCGGACAAAAGACGTTTGCGTTCCTGCAGGGGATCTGCCCCCGCCTTATGAATCAGCTCATCCATGAAACTCTCATGGTGGAAACCGCAATGGGACGCGCCGACGGACCGCCAGGAACTGACGGGCACCATTTCCGGCG
>CAYQNQ010000264.1:0-2704 GCA_964418815.1 uncultured Hellea sp. | reverse complement strand
CCATGTTTTATCAAACCGCCGCCACAAAACGTAGATGGCGCCTATGGCAATAAAGGCGTCGACCATCCCGACCCAGTTTCCGTAGAGATGCGTTTCGTAATAAGAAATGGGCGAAAAGAACTTCCAGTCACTGAGGGGCCAAAAATGGGCATAGGCATCATGATTGTGAACCGGAAAATCGAGCGCGATATGCGATAAGGCGGCCAAGGCAAAAAAGAGCGCGCACATTCCCCACACAGATTTTCGAAAAGCCAGACCTATGCCGAGCAGCGCCAGGTATAGCGGCAAAGAATTAAATATGGAGGCCGTCGTTTGCATGGGTGTATCGAAGTAAATCTCGTTCCACAGGGTTTGCTGAGGCACTTTTTTGACGAATATCAGCCAAGTTGCACACACATAGATAAACGCGTCGGGAATGACCGAACCTGTAAACACGCTCCAGTTCCGAACCTTTTCGCCCTTGCGAGTAAAAAGCGCCAAAGCCAGCAAGGTATGGGTCGAAGAAATCACATGGGTTTCTAGCGTGCCTCTGCGGGCTGTCCAATCACAATTGGTCTAGCCTTGTGCCATGCCGAATTTTAGTGATAAGATTGTCAATAAAATTGGAGAGGGATATCCAAATGAGCATATCAATGAGACAGGTTCTGTGTCTGGGCGCCGGACTATTGGTCATGGCAGGCTGCAAAGGCGGCGAAACTTCGGACCATTCAAAAACAACCCCTGTCGATAGCGCCGCTATCATGACCGCCGATAACTCCGGCTGGCGCTCCCACGGACGCACCTATGATGAAAGCCGGTTTTCGCCGCTGGATAAAGTCAACGCCGAGACCGTGTCGACTCTGGGGCTGGCATGGAGCTATGACCTCTCCTCTACCCGCGGGATTGAAGTCACGCCCATCGTCCATGACGGGGTCATGTATGTGACCTCGACTTGGAATATTGTCTCGGCGCTGGACGCGCGGACCGGTGAGGAGCTTTGGATTTACGAACCGGAGATCGACAAGGTGCAAGCCGCCAACGCCTGCTGCGACGCGGTTAATCGCGGCGTCGCTATTTGGGGTGATAAGGTCTTTACGGCGACCATAGACGGACGCCTCGTGGCGCTGGATACCAAGACCGGAAAAGTGCTTTGGGACAAGCTCACCATCGATAAATCCAAGCCCTATACTATGACCGGCGCGCCGAGAGTCATCGACGGCAAAGTCATCATCGGGAACGGCGGCGCCGAGCTCGGTGTACGCGGCTATGTCAGCGCTTATGATGCCGATACAGGCGATATGATCTGGCGCTTCTACACCGTGCCCGGCAATCCGGCCGACGGATTTGAAGACGAGACCCAAGCCATGGCGGCCAAAACCTGGCACGGCGAATATTGGAAAGCGGGCGGCGGCGGCACGGCTTGGGATAGCATGGCCTATGATCCGGATCTGGACTTGCTTTATATCGGCACGGGTAATGGCTCGCCGTGGAACCACGCCATCCGCAGTGACGGCAAAGGCGATAACCTGTTCCTCTCCTCTATGGTCGCCCTGCGCCCTGATACGGGCGAATATGTCTGGCACTATCAGACCACGCCGGGCGAGACCTGGGACTATACAGCGACCCAGCATATGATCCTGGCCGATCTGGAAATTGACGGAGCCCTGCGCAAGGTCATCATGCAGGCCCCGAAAAACGGCTTCTTCTATGTGGTCGACCGGGAGACCGGCGAATTTATCTCGGCCAAGAACTTTGTCGATATTAACTGGGCGACCCATGTGGACCCAAAGACCGGCCGTCCCGTGGAAATCGACGGCGCGCGCTATTCCGGCAAAGCGCCTTACCTGCAACTGCCCGGCCCGCTCGGCGCCCATAACTGGCAGCCCATGTCCTTCTCCCACGACACCGGTCTGGTCTATATCCCGGCGCAGGAAGCGCCCTGGGTTTACGGCGACATGGAAGATTTTGAAGTCAAGGAAGGCGTGTGGAATACGGGCACGGATTTCAACTATGCTGTTCTGCCCGACGATGAACCCACGTTTAAACAGCTCAAAGCCATGCTCAAAGGCCGCCTGCTGGCCTGGGATCCGGTCAAGCAGGAAAAGGCCTGGGCCGTGGAACATCAAGGGCCTTGGAATGGCGGGATCCTGTCGACGGCCGGTGACTTGGTTTTCCAGGGCACGGCCGATGCCCACTTTGCCGCTTATAATTCCGCCACCGGAGATCAGCTCTGGAAATATTTCACCCAGACGGGCGTCGCCGCAGCGCCCATAACTTATGAACTGGACGGCGAGCAATATGTGGTTGTGGCATCCGGCTGGGGCGGTGCATTTGTGCTCGGTTTTGGCGGCGTTTTGCCCACAGGTAGCGATTTTAATTCGGGCCGTGTTTTGGCCTTTAAACTTGGCGCTGACGGCGTACTCCCGGAGCCGCCTGAAAAGGCCGTCTTTGATATGGAGCCGCCGGATCTTCCCGAAACCACGGCCAAGGCGCTCGCCCGCGGCAAGCAGATTTATTCAAACAGCTGCTCGGTCTGCCACGGCGATCAGGCCTTTGCATCCGGGCTAACGCCAAACCTCAGATGGTCGGGCGCAACCCGCGATGCCGATCTCTGGCAATCCATCGTCTATGACGGAGACCTTAGCGAAAACGGCATGCCCAAATTCTCCAGCGCCTATACAAGAGAAGAACTTGAGGCCGTCCGGGCTCACGTTATCGTTCAGGC
>CAYQNQ010000263.1:0-2762 GCA_964418815.1 uncultured Hellea sp. | reverse complement strand
ATCTCGACCAGTGCATTGGGCTCTTCACTGCCCGCGCCCATTATTCCGCGAGGCCGGTGATATTTAAAGGACCGGCCGACCAATTTGATGTTATTTCGGAGTAAGGCGGAGGCTAGCGTATCGCCTTCAAAGCCGCGATAGGGCTTGCCATCGAAAATGAAATTAAGGGACTTGTCTTGATTAATGAGGCTCATTTAGAAGGCCTCGCCAGTTCGACATTGGTAATTTCGTGAGTGAGCGTGTTTCGCGTGACGATGAGCCAGGACCGATCGCCTTGTTCGTGATACCAAAGCTCGCGCAGTTCGCCGGCAGGATTGTCCCGCAAATACATATATTCGTGAAACAGCTCTTGGGCGTTTTCTGCCTTCGGGTTCGGGCGGTTTATGAGCGAGGCGTCTCCGAGATAGACAAATTCAGAGGCGTCGCGCGGGCCAAGGAGTGGATGGTCGATGATCATTAGTGAAGGTTGGGCTGGGCACCCTGTCCTTTTTCATCAATCATCAGGCCGCGCGCAAACCTGTCCATGCGAAGATATTTGGCGGTTTCGTGAGGCGTGTCCGTGGCCAGCAAGTGGGCGAAACAATAGCCGGATGCGGGCGTTGCTTTGAAACCACCGTAACACCAGCCGCCATTAAAATAGAGCCCGTCGATATGGGTCTTGTCGATAATGGGCGAGCCGTCCATGGACATGTCCATTACGCCGCCCCACATCCTTAAAAGCCGGGCTTTTCCAATCATCGGCATAATCGAGACGCCGCCTTCGCAGACATCTTCGACGACAGGTAAATTACCCCGCTGCGCATAAGTGTTATAGCCATCTATATCGCCGCCAAAAACCAGGCCGCCTTTGTCCGACTGACTGACATAGAAATGCCCGGCGCCATACGTGATCACACCGGGAATGAGCGGTTTCAGGCCTTCTGATACAAAGGCTTGTAAAACATGGCTTTCCAAGGGGAGCCGTATGCCGGCCTGCGCCATGACCCGAGACGATGAGCCAGCTACAGCGACCCCGATTTTTTTGGCCTTGATAGATCCGCGTGTTGTTTCGACTCCCGTGCAAATACCGTTCTTAATTTGAAAACCCGTAACTTCGCAGTTTTCGATAATGTCGACACCTTTTCGGTCTGCGCCCCGAGCATATCCCCAGGCCACGGCGTCATGACGGACCGTTCCGCCCCGCGGTTGCCAAAGTCCGCCTTGTATGGGGAAACGGGCATTGTCGAAATTCAGAAAGGGACATTTTTTCCTAAGTGCGCTCTGGTCCAGAAGTACAGGGTCGGCGCCGTTTAGCGCCATTGCGTTCCCGCGCCGCACATAGGCATCGCGCTGCGGGTCTGAGTGAAACAGGTTGATGATGCCGCGCTGCGAAACCATGGTGTTATAATTCAGGTCCTGTTCCTGACTTTCCCAAAGTTTCAGCGAAAATTCGTAAAAACCTTCATTTTCATGGAGTAGATAATTGGACCGGATGATCGTTGTGTTGCGGCCCACATTGCCGCTGCCGATCCAGCCTTTTTCCAAAACGGCAACACGGTGATGCTCGAATTTATTGGCCAGATAATAGGCTGTAGAGAGGCCGTGCCCTCCGCCGCCAACAATTATAATATCATATTCGGGCTTGGGAACAGCCTTCCGCCACTGTGGTTTCCAGCCTTTGTGTCCGGTCAATCCCTGCTTTAAAATCTGTAAAGCATTGTAACGCATGGCAGGGTCATAGCAGTCAAATCCTTCTGCGAAAGGTGGATAAGGGTTATTAAGAGCTTTGAATTACCAATCCCGATATTGCCTATTTGATGACAGAGTGCCAAAAACGTCGAAAACAATAGGGAATGTCATGAAAGCTTACGATGAACTGCCGCGCGATAAAGCCAATTATGCGCCGCTCACGATTACGAGTTTTTTAGAGAGAACGGCGGATATATTCCCCCACCGAACGGCCGTTGTCTATGAGGATAAATCTTACAGTTGGGCCGAAACCCGAGCCCGGTGCCGCCAGCTGGCTTCAGCTTTAAATTCGCGCGGACTTGGAAAAAACGATACGGTTTCGGTACTTTTGCATAATACGCCCGAAATGCTGGAATGCCAGTTTGGTGTGCCTATGGCGGGCTGCGTATTAAACTCTATAAATACGCGTCTGGATGCGGACACCATTGCCTATATTGTGGACCACGGCGAAAGTCAGCTTTTCATCACCGACCGGGAACTTTATCCGGTCGTTGCAGACGCGCTCAAGATAAGTGAGCACAGTCCCGAGGTTATTATTGTTGACGATCCACATGCGGCGACGCAGCCTGATGTTCCCAAGGGCCTTGCCGACTACGAAACCTTTATCGGCGCACATGACGGGAATTACACGCCGCCGCCTCTCGAGGATGAGTGGCAGGCCATGGCGCTCAATTATACCTCAGGTACAACAGGCCGTCCAAAAGGGGTCGTTTATCACCACCGAGGTGCTTATTTGATGGGAATGGGAACGGCGGCGAGTTGGGCGCTACCCATGCATCCGCGCTATCTTTACACCGTTCCTATGTTTCATTGTAATGGGTGGGGGCATGGCTGGACTATGGCGCTAATGGCCGGGACGATTGTTTGCTTGCGGGCGTTCTCGCCGGCGAAGTTTTTTGAACAGGCCGAGAAAAACAATATTACCCATTTCGGCGGGGCGCCAATTATCATGAATATGCTCTCAAGCGCGCCTGAAGAGATGAAGCCGAAGTTTGATCATACAGTCAAAGCCATGACCGCCGGCGCACCTCCGC
>CAYQNQ010000262.1:0-2767 GCA_964418815.1 uncultured Hellea sp. | reverse complement strand
AGAGCCGCTCTCATGCAGTTCCTTGGCCATTTCATATAGAAAGTCATAGGTCAGGCCATTAATGTGGACGATCTGAAGCTTGGTCTTGAACACGAATTTGCGAATGGCCTCGGCCTTGGGGATCATTTTCCCGGTCCAGGTGAGGGGGACTTCCGCATCCACATTGGCCTCAAGGCGGCGCTGCTCCCGCCGTTCACGAACGGTGCCGTCCGTATTAATGACCACTTCTTCCTGGCGGATGCGGTAGACCAGCTCTTCCTTGGGATTGATATAAACCCGCGATAAATCCCAGAGATACATGCCGTCGCGCTCAAAATCGATTTCGGGGTCGCCCTCGACGAGGGCTTTGGCAAGCGCATCATTCGTGCCGTATTTTTCCAGCATGGATTCATAATCCTGATGCACAGCGCCTTTAAGGATTTTACGGGTGTAGGCGGGCAGGCCTTTGGGGCCTTTGTAAAACACGGTGCGGCTGTTACGCGTGGATTCGGCCTTGACGACCGCATCGCGAAGTTTGGCATCTGAGAGGTTGATGTTAGGCATGTGAGCGCATCCGAATACCCAAATCAAAGTCTTCAACACTCCCCACAAACTCAGATACATTATCCCAGTATAAAATTTCCGATTTAAGCTTTGAGAATTCTTGGAATGACTCTCCCAATTTTCGAATTCGCGGTGCACTTGTGGATAGTCTAAAATCTATCACTCTTAGGTCGCTACTTTTGCGGTTGTTTGTAAAGCGTATATCTATTCCTGCATCATGCCCGCGTCCATTAGTCAGCGCGACTTCAAAATTGAAAAAATAGGCAAAATTATCTTCGGGTTTTTCTGAACCTAATTGATATGCAAATTTATCTTTAACATGCTTTGGGAAATTCACCAATCCCTGAGCAAACGAAGTCAGTATTTCAGCGTTATCATAAAACTCAAAATGCGCCGCGCCTTCTTCACTAGAAACGGCCCAGTGCAGTTCAAGATGATAAGGTTCCTCGTAAGGGATACGTTCAATTTTCAAAAAATTTCGCATCACACTACAACATATCAAAATCAAAGGAGTCACGATCGCCGCTATCGTCTTCGCCGAGTTCATGGGCGCGGGCAGCGCAGATGGCGGCTTGTGAATAACCGACGAATTCGATGTCGCTGGTATGGCCGATAAGCATCCACAGCTCTCCGTCCAGGTCGTTCATGAGAAAGGCCGGATCGTAATAAATGCCGCCTCTATATGAAAAGGGGAATTTGAAAATAGCGCCGCCGTTCAGCTTTTTAGCGAGCGGCTCTGAAATAGCTTCTGCCGACATATGATAAGAAAGCCGGATGGGGTGATCGAGAAATTCCTCTATGGTAATTTCTTCGGCCAGTTTGGTCGGGGCGGAAAAGCTCGACGGGACTTCTTCGATATCATTGCCGTCCCGGTCGATGGGGACCAATTCATCGCGCTCAATCCAGATACCTTCCGGATTGACATAGCCCGATGCGGTCCCGCCCATGGGAATGATGGTGCGCCCATCCCGGGCCAAAGAGGCCAGGGTGCATTCTTTCTCATTGGCGTCAAAGGTTTCGGTCAGGACCCGGCCATAAATCTTGGTCCGGTCGACTTTGTTAATTTCAGCCGTGAAGGCTTCATTGCCAAAAATAAATTCGAGCTTACGTCCCACTTATCGGGTCCCCCATTCTTAGGGCGGCTTGTATCAGGGTAGTAAGGGTTAGCACAATGTCTAAGGTAACATATTAGCAGGGCTTGAATTAAACTGGTCTTTGTCCATATGAGTCCACATGATTGTGCTTAAATGGATATTGATAGTCGGACTGGTTTTGATTGTCGGTTTGGCACTCTTGGTTTTTACTACGCTAAAATTGATGGCGCCGCCGGATCTGAAAACAGATCTCGCCGATCCTTCAGCCAGCCAAAAACTAGATCAGCATTTTACAGAGCTTTACAAAGGGAAACGCAATAAGTTTAACGGCGTTGTCTTGGTTCGAAAGGGATCAAAGACCCTGATCAAAAAGTCTTTTGGCACTGACGGATTTGGACGTTCTCTTAGTCCAGATGCCCCCATGCGGCTTGCCTCTGTTTCAAAACAATTTACCGCGGCCGGAATTCTAACATTAGTTGAAAATGGCCAAGTTGACTTGGATGCAAAGATTTCCAACTATCTGCCTGACTGTCAATATTCGGCCACGGTCCGCTCCCTTCTAAATCATACCTCTGGCATTCCGGACACTTATATGAAAATGCCCAAAAACGAGGTGGTCACAAATGCGACTGTTGAGGATTGGGTTTGTTCTAAAGGCTCGACTCTCAAAAAATCGGAGCAGTTTAAATATTCGAATACCGGTTATGTTTTGCTCGCCCGGATTATAGAACGTGTTTCCGGGGAGAGTTTTGAAGCCTATATGAAGTCAGCCGTTTTTGACCCACTTGGAATGAAAAAAACGCGGGTGTTTAACCGCTTGTCTGCCGATGATTTTCCAGAAAGGGCCGTGGGTTTTGATGCGAGCGCTACCAATATTAAACCTGTAAGCCTCAGCCATCTTGACGGGGTCGCCGGCGATGGTGGCGTTTTTTCATCTTTGACCGATTTGGAAAACTGGGCCCGTTTCTGGACAGATGAAAGGCTTATTTCAGCCGGTCTTAAGTCTCAGGCAATGAAGGGCGCGAAAAATGACTACGGGTTTGGTCTTATTTGCGAAGGCGATGTCATCTGGCACAACGGGGCTTGGCTCGCGACCAATTCATATTTCTATTTGAACACTCGAAACGACA
>CAYQNQ010000261.1:0-2779 GCA_964418815.1 uncultured Hellea sp. | reverse complement strand
ATCGTCTTGCACGATGTATCCGGAACTTTAATCCGGGCGCTCGGCGTGATTGAGCGGCGCGGCTATGATTACCGCGAGGTTCATTGTACCCAGCGTGTGGACGGGGATTTTGACCTGCTGGTTCGTATCGAAGACATTGGCGGCCCTCGTAATTTAGACATTCTCTGCAAGCAATTAGAGCGGCTTTACAATGTTGTGTCGGCCGAAAAAGTCGGCCGCCGCAAACGGGCGGAGCGGGCGTGATGTATAAGCACGGCTCAATACAAATTGATTACCGGAGCGGCGAAACCCGCTTCCGACTTATGGCGCGCATTTAAAATTCCAATGCACCCTAAGTTTCAAATTCAATTTGAGTAAAACAATGACCAAACACATAAAAATTTTTGACACCACATTAAGAGACGGCGAACAGGCCCCTGGATTTTCCATGACGGCAGGGCAGAAACTGCGCCTGGCAAAAACGCTGGAATCCCTCGGCGTTGATATTATCGAGGCCGGTTTTGCCGCCGCCTCGCCGGGCGATTTCGACGCCGTCAATACGATTGCCGAAGAGATTAAAAACAGCACGATCTGCTCTTTGGCGCGCTGTAACGACAAAGACATTATCGCCAGCGGCGAAGCCATCAAGCCCGCCGCGTCGGGCCGCATTCACACCTTTATCGCCACCTCGCCCCTGCACCGGGAATACAAACTGAAAATGTCCAAAGACGAGATTGTCCGACGGGCTATTGCCGGGGTGGAACTGGCGCGCACCTATACGGACGATGTTGAGTTTTCTGCTGAAGACGCCATCCGCACGGAGCGAGACTACCTGAAACGCGTCGTCGAAGCCGCCATAAAAGCCGGCGCCTCGACCATCAATATTCCCGATACGGTGGGCTATACAACGCCGGAGGAAATACAGGATCTTTTCACCTTTTTGACAACCCAAATCGAAGGTGCCGACAGCGTGACGTTTTCTGCCCACTGCCATGATGATCTGGGTCTAGCCGTAGCCAATTCTCTGGCGGCGGTGCGCGGCGGGGCGCGGCAGGTCGAATGCGCCATGAACGGTATTGGCGAGCGGGCCGGAAACTGCGCCACCGAAGAAGTCGTCATGGCCATTAACACGCGTAAGGACTTTTACGGGCTGTCGACCGGCATTAAAACCGAAGGCATATACGCCGCCTCGAAACTGCTGGCCACCATTACGGGCAATCCGGTGCCGCGCAATAAAGCCATTGTCGGGCGTAATGCCTTCGCCCACGAATCCGGTATTCACCAACACGGCGTGCTGGCCAACCGGGAAACTTACGAAATCATGAAGCCCGAAGATGTGGGCGTTTCCACGGATAATCTGGTGCTCGGCAAACATTCCGGCCGCGCGGCGCTAAAGGATCGCGCTACCAAGCTCGGTTTTGAATTATCTGACAATCAACTTCAGTCCGTCTTCGTGGCCTTCAAGGAACTCGCCGATGCCAAGAAGGAAGTTTTTGACACCGACATTGAAGCGCTAATCATGGGCGAGACCGTGAGCACGCAAGGCCCTTGGGAAATCGAAAGCCTCTATGTCTCAGCCGGCTCCGATGATATGCGCCAGCCACAGGCCAGTGTGAAACTCATCCACGAAGATGGCCGCAAACTGGCCGCCATTAACGAAGCTGCCGGCCCGGTCAACGCCGTATTCGAAGCCATTTCTGAAATCACGGGTCACCCGCTTCATCTGGACAGCTTCGCCGTGCAATCCGTGTCTCAGGGCAAGGACGCCATGGCGGAGGCCAGCGTTCAGGTCTCGACAGAGTTTGACAGCTATCAGGGCCGCGGCGCCTCAACCGACACGGTCCTGGCCGGGGCGAAAGCCTATCTGGATGTGATCAACCGGATTGAACGTCGGGCCGTGCGCCAGAAAAAAATCGCGGCGCAGCATTAGGAAGAGAATGGATGCCTAAAACACTCTTCGATAAAGTCTGGGAACATCATGTGGTCGTACCGGAGACGGCGGACCAACCGACGACTCTTTTTATTGACCTTCACCTCATCCATGAAGTGACCAGCCCGCAGGCCTTCACGGTCCTTAAGGAACGCGGCCTGAAAGTGCGCCGTCCTGACCGCACACTGGCAACGATTGATCACTCCACACCAACCCGGGTCAACGCCGATGGCACGCGTCCTTACCATACGGATCAGGCCCGCATTCAGGTCGACACACTCCTCGCCAATGCAAAAACGCACGGCATCGAGACTCATGGCTGGGACAGCGAAAATCGCGGCATCGTCCATGTCATGGGCCCGGAGCTCGGCGCGACTCAGCCGGGCATGACCATTGTCTGCGGCGATAGCCATACGGCCACGCACGGCGCCTTTGGGGCCATCGCCTTTGGTATCGGGACCACACAAGTCGGTCATGTGCTCGCCCATCAATGCATCCTTATGCGCAAGCCCAAAACCATGGCCATCAACGTCAATGGAAAGCTGCAAGACGGCGTCACGCCCAAAGACGTCATCCTCGCCATTATTGCCAAAATCGGCATTGGCGGCGGCACAGGCTACGCCCTGGAGTTTCGCGGCAATGTGTTTGAAGAAATGAGCATGGCTGGCCGCATGACCGTTTGCAACATGGCCATAGAAGCCGGGTCTCGCATCGGCATGGTTGCCCCGGACCAGACCACATTTGATTATGTTCAGGGCCGCCGCAAAGCGCCGCGCGTGGCGGGCGGTGAATTCGCCCGCGCCTGTGAAGACTGGGCGTCACTACGCACAGATGACGGCGCGCTCTTTGACAAGGAAGTCCACCTTAAGG
>CAYQNQ010000260.1:0-2791 GCA_964418815.1 uncultured Hellea sp. | reverse complement strand
AGATGATGGCCGAAGAAGGCAAGTCATACGGCTCCGGTACAGTCGGTGAGTCCGACACTATGATGAAAGACAAGATGATGGCCGAAGATACCATGATGGCCAAAGACGAGATGATGTCGACGGGTCTGCCGGAAAACTGCCCTGCCGGCACAAAGCCGCACGTAGACGGAACTTGCTTGCTTGTCAGCGGAAGTCTTCTATTTAACTAAAATATGAACGCTAAGCTTTTGCTTTATATTTGGGCTGCGCTTATCGGCGCGGCCCTTTTTGCTATTCGGCAGATATCGCCCGAGTTTCGTCTCGGGACGACAACAATCGAACATCCCTATATCCTGTTCACGGGGCTGTTGATGGCCGCCAACTTAATTTGGTTTCTATTTATCCCCGTATTAGCGTCTCGCGACACACCTGCGGCCCGTCGCAGCGGACTGGTTAAAACTTATGTCTGGGCCTTGCTGGGCGTCAGCCTGCTCTTCCGCGCTATGTTTTTTGGCTCAACCCCTGTCTATGAAGATGACTGGAACCGCTATCTCTGGGACGGCGCTGTCGTCCTGCAGGGGGAAAGCCCTTACGCTCACAGCGTTTCCGAGGTCATTAATAATCCGGATCTGGCCCATCTTAGAACCTATGCCGAAGACCGGGATGACAGGCCCGGCGGGAATATTCTGCGGCGCATTAATAATAAGGACCTGACCACAATATATCCGCCTGTGGCCCAGGGAGCGTTTGCCGGGGCGGCTATATTGGCGCCGCTGAACCTTGACGCGCTGCGCTTTGTCTTTTTGGTCGTCGAGGCACTGACGCTGTTTCTGCTGGTTAAAACACTGACACAATATGGGCGGGCGCCGGACTGGGCTCTGCTTTATGCCTTTTGCCCGCTCCTGATTTATTCAGGCTTTAATGTTGCCCATATGGATATTTTGCTGCCGCCGTTTCTGTTGCTGGCGCTGCTGTTAATCCGGAACCGTCCGGTGCTGGCCGGAATGGCCTTGTCTGGGGCCGTCGGCGTTAAGCTCTGGCCGCTCCTGCTTGCCCCGGCGCTTTACAGGCCCTATCTGCGGCGCCCCGGTGTTTATGTTTTTTGTGCGCTGTTGATTGCCGGCCTGAGCGCATTGCTGCTGTATCCCATGATCCGGGAGCTCGGAGATGACAGCGGTCTGCAGGCCTATTCAGAAGCCTGGCGGCGCAGCAGTTTTATATTTCCGCTGCTGGAAACCGCGGCCGGCTATGTCAGTGACAATCCGGGGCGCATCGCCCGCTATATTGTGGCAGCTCTGGTGTCGCTGACAGCGCTTTGGTACGGGTTTAAGCCCCGTTTTGAAGACAGCCGCCAAATTCCCGCATTTTTAATGATCGTCACCCTGGTCCTGCTGTTCCTATCGCCAACCGGATTTCCCTGGTACGCCATCTGGTTTTTAGTGTTTCTGCCCTTTGCGCCGTCCTACGGAGCGGCTCTGCTGTGTGTCCTCCTGCCTCTGTACTATGTGCGCTTTGCCCTCGGGGAAGCGGGTGAATACCATGTTTACACAAACATACTTACGCCGCTGCAGTTTGGCCTGCCGCTAATGGTTTTGATTTTCGAGATGATCTCGCGCCGCCGCTATGTATAAGCCCGCTATGACTGATCCGGTTATCAAAGTTGTTATCCCCGCGCGCAATGAAGAGCAGGCCATCGGAAAAGTTCTGGCCGAAATCCCCAGTGAAGTGACCGAAATTGTCGTGGCTGATAATGGCTCGACCGACAGCACGGCCCAGGTCGCCAAAGAGGCTGGGGCGGTGGTGGTCCATGTGCCGGAGCCGGGATATGGCCGCGCCTGTCTGGCCGGCATAGAGGCGTGCGGGGCTTGCGATATCATAGTCTTTTTGGACGGCGATGCCTCCGACTATCCGGCGGAAATGACAAAGCTCATTGCGCCCATAATAGCGGGCGAGGCGGATTTCGTTCTTGGCTCCCGGGTTCTGGGCGTGCGGGAAAAAGGCGCGCTGACGCCGCAGCAGCGTTTCGGCAATGGCTTGGCCTGTTTTCTCATGAAGCTGTTCTGGAAAAGCCGGTTTACAGATCTCGGCCCCTTTAGGGCGATACGCCGCGAAACGCTGGAAAGCCTGAATATGCAGGCCCCCACATTTGGCTGGACCGTAGAGATGCAGGTGCGCCTGCTCAAACAAAAAATTCCCTATGCCGAGGTTCCGGTCAATTACCGAAAGCGCATCGGCAAGTCCAAAATATCCGGCACTTTGAAAGGCGTTATCCTCGCGGGCTATTATATTCTGGGAACGATTTTGCTGGAGGCTGTTCGCCGTTAATTCCAGAACGCGCAATGCCCCAGCTCGCGGATTTGATCTGACAGATCTTTCTCGGCCTGCTCCGCCTGTTTCCGCGCGCGCATAGGATTATAGGCTGCGTAAAACTTCGGCGCTAAAAATAATCCAAACCGCCGGACATAGCGGTTGGAGCGGCTTTTGCGGATCGTCTTTTTCAGGCGGCAGATACATTTAAACGCGCCGAAATCCCCGTGGCAGGTTTTGTGTTGTTCAAACCGGCATTCGGGGGAATGGACCGTCTGGCCCACATAGTAATATTCACAGCCCTCATGCAGCGGATAGTCCCAATCCATATGCCAGTTCTGGTCACGGAAAGCTCTCGGCGGTTTCTCCCCCATGGCCGACCGGTCAAGGCGTATGGCGTAAACGTAGTAAGGCATGGCGTGAAGGCTAGCCGTATATTGCTAAAGAGGCGTTAGGAAAATGGAGCGGGCGAAGAGATTCGAACCCTCGACCCTCACCTTGGCAA
>CAYQNQ010000259.1:0-2816 GCA_964418815.1 uncultured Hellea sp. | reverse complement strand
ATCGATTTTAGTTTCGGCGATGCCCTTTATGACCGGGGGACGAAATTCGCCGCGCTCCACGCCTCGGTCATGGCCTCGGCCGGCATTGAGACCGTTCAGGTGAACCGGCGGCCACGGGTCGCGATTTTTTCAAATGGTGACGAGCTCACGGAAATCGGCGCGCCGGCCAAGCGCGGCTCTATCGTCTCCTCGACCCAGGCCGCCCTCACGCGCTGGCTGACGGAATGGGGCGCCGACGCCGATTATCTGGGCATAGCCCGGGACAATTATAAAAGCCTGAATTTCAAAGTGGACCGGGCCCGGAAATATGATGTGGTGGTTCCTCTGGGCGGGGCCAGTGTGGGCGATTACGATCTGGTCAAAGAGGCGTTTACGAAAAACGGCTATACGCCCATATTTTCCAAAATCGCCGTCAAGCCCGGCAAGCCCACATGGTTTGGGCGTTTGGACCAGACCCTGGTTCTCGGCCTGCCCGGAAATCCGGCATCGGGTCTGGTCTGCGCGCAGCTCTTCCTCCGGCCTCTGATTAAGGCGCTGTCCGGCCTGGCGCCGACGGTCTCTATTCAAACACAAAAAGCCGTTCTGACGCAGGACCTCAGAGCCAATGGACCAAGGTCGCTTTTCTCCCGGGCCCGGCTCGAGATCGGCGCGGATGCCCGGCTCATGGCCACGCCCTTTCCGCGGCAGGACAGCTCGCTGCTCACCCCGTTTGCCAATGCCAACGCCTTTATCGTGCAGGGCAGCGAAACACCGGCCCTGCCCAAGGGCGATCTCTGCGATATCCTGATCTGGGGCGATTTATTTTAGGGGAATGATTGACTCCCCCTAAGCCCTGACTATGGTCGCGCGCTGATTAAGAGGAGCCGTCCATGAACACCGCTGAATTATCCGCCATTATTGATAAAGCCTGGGACGACCGCGCTTCGCTCTCGCCCGATTCAAAAGGCGAGCGCCGCGACGCTATCGAGACAGCAATCATGGCTTTGGACGCGGGTGAGCTTCGCGTTGCGTCAAAAACCGGAAACGGAGATTGGGACGTCCACCAATGGCTGAAAAAAGCCGTGCTTCTGGGCTTTCGTATTCACACCAACAAAATTATGAGCGGCGGACCGGCGGCCGGCAATTGGTGGGATAAAGTCCCGTCTAAATTCGAAGGCTGGGGCGAAGCCGAATTTTCCGCCGCCGCATTTCGGGCTGTGCCGAATGCCGGCGTGCGCCGCGGGGCCTATATTGCGCCAAACGCTGTGCTCATGCCCTCTTACGTGAATATCGGCGCCTATGTGGGCGAAGGCACTATGGTCGACACCTGGGCCACTGTGGGCTCCTGCGCGCAGATCGGCAAGGATGTCCACCTCTCCGGCGGCGTTGGTATTGGCGGCGTCTTAGAGCCGCTGCAAGCCAACCCAACCATTATTGAAGACGGCTGCTTTATCGGAGCCCGCTCGGAAGTGGTCGAAGGGGTGATTGTCCGCCAAGGGGCGGTCCTGGCCATGGGCACATTTATTTCCCAAAGCACCAAGATTTATAACCGTATGACGGGCGAGATATCCTACGGCGAAGTGCCGGCCTATTCTGTCGTCGTGCCAGGGAGCCTCCCGTCCAAGGACGGCTCTCACAGCCTCAACTGCGCGGTTATCGTCAAAATCGTCGATGAGCGCACCCGCTCCAAAACCGGCGTCAACGAGCTGCTGAGAGATTAATGTCCGAGACGGCGTGCCCCCTTTGCCAGAGAGAGGTCGCGCTGACCTTTCATCATCTGATCCCGAAAAAGGTCCACGCCCGCAATTTCTTCAAAAAGAAATATAAAAAGAGCCAGCTCAAGGAAGGGATCATGATTTGCCGCCTCTGTCATGACGGGCTGCACGATTTTTATGATGAAATGCGCCTGGGTAAGGAATTTAATACGCTGACCGCCATTCTCGCCGACCCGGCTCTAACCCGACACTTTGCCTGGGTTGGCAAGCAAAAGGCCGGCACATAAATACAATAAAGTTTGAGCGCTTAATCATATATTGAGGAAAAAGTGCTTGATTGTACCGCGCTTTTACGATTATAGGCGCGTTCGTTTTTGGCTAGCACTGGTAGCTCAGTTGGATAGAGTACTTGGCTACGAACCAAGGGGTCGGGGGTTCGAATCCTCCCCAGTGCGCCATTCGATTTCCTTAAGCATTTGAATGACCAAATCCTTCGGTATTCGGTATAATTTTATTATGTCAAAGTGCGCAAAGCTCTAGTGGAGGCACGGGTCCGTAAGACCGGAATGATTGATGTAGAACAACATTCATCTTTTAATTGTATGTATAGATTGATCTGGATTACGGATCTGACCGTACAAAATATAAGGAAGTCCTAAATAGCGCATTATCGCCTATTGCCGACTCGGAGAAGAGGTCATGAATATTTTCAGTCTGACATATGTGAGTTCGGCCAGCGGACTTTATGATACGGATACCTACCGTAATATTGCCCTCCAGTCTCAAGCCTTTAATGCAGCCCGCTCCATTACCGGCATGCTCCTGATTTACAATGAAACCATCATACAGTTTTTAGAAGGCCCGGAAGTGGAAGTTTCCGCGCTTTACCGGCGGATAGAAGTCGACAACCGGCACCAGAGTCCGATTCTGATTTCGACGCGGCAACGGGATGCGCGGGAATTTCCTGACTGGTCCATGGGATATCAGGAGGCTTCAAAACTCACCGATCCCAAATATATTTTCTCGCTAAACCAACAGACCCTGGGTCTGCATTTCCCGGCCCATATTTCCGGAGCAACTGAAGCCTTGAAGAGCAGCTTCACACGCAGCAGCGGCCTGATT
>CAYQNQ010000258.1:0-2820 GCA_964418815.1 uncultured Hellea sp. | reverse complement strand
TGACCAAAACCCGGACTTGCAAGGGTTTTACGACAGATTTCTAAATAATAACGGCCGCGAAACTGGACCAATGACCCAATTTAAAACCCCCGCCGAGGCGAGGGTTCTAATTCAGATTTTTGGTAAATCTATTTTTTGGATGCCGGAAAGGCCACCGTATTAATCAAGTGGTTCACACTACTTATGTCTTTGTCGAAATAATGCATGGCCGGCGCGATAAAGATGAGTACATTAAGCCCTTTCTCTGTTTCCGCCAGACCCATACGGCCCTTGAGGTTTAAACCGGAATCATATTTCCCGACTAAATCCATTGAAACGCCGTCATATCCCGAGAGCTTTGTCGGCGTAACGTTTTTGGGTTCAACTTTTTCAAATCCCATTCGCGCCAGATTGGACGTCACAAATTCAATTTGTTTGATCGGGGAACTCCCTTGTGCATAGACCGGATATTCGGCGGACTTGCTTTTTTTATCGATAAAAGTCTTGCCATCTTCAACGGTCATGATGTGAAGTTGATTAAGCTTTAGGCCGTCCTTTGTCAGAATCGAACTTTTCGCGCCATGCATGTTCTTGGGAACATGTGTCCAGTCTTCCTTTAAATCTATGGAGACACCGTTTTTAAGAACATATTGTCCCGCCGGTGCGGCCGACATGGATTCGCAGCCCACAAGTGCCGAAACCGATATAAGTGCAATTGCTAATTTTTTCATTTTTAACTCCCCAGGTTACTAATCATGTATTGAATCAATTCACGGTCTTCCGCTTCCGGTGCCCGCGATAAATAGGTCTCGAAAGCTGTACGCGCTTTCGCTGTTTCGCCGATGTCATTGTAAACATCGCCCATCACCTTATAGACAACAGGCGGCGCATCTGAATGCTGAGTTGCGGCAAGATAGGCTTCTAGAGCTTTCTCGGAGTCACCCTCTTCATTTCGGGTCGCATGTGTCCGTCCCCGCATATATTCCAGAACACCTTTGTCACCGCCAAGACCTGACAGGCGGTCAATAAGATGGAAAAGTGAGCCATAGTCTCTTCGCGTCAGTTCCGCTTCCAGCCAATCCTTTAAATGCGGGCGAATGATAGCCCGATATCGCTCTTGCTCCAGCTTGGTACCTTCTGGAAACTTTAAAACATTGGCATCGAGGGCCTCTATCCGCTCTTTAGTGGTCGGATGTGTGGCGAAAACAGCCGAATTTTTGTCCGCACGCTTTCGAACCTTTTTATTGGTTGAATTTGACATTTCATCGGCGAGGTTTTTCCAGAGCATGATGGCGTTTTCTGAATCATATCCATTTTCACTCAATTTTTCCAAACCAATAACATCAGCTTCCAGCTCATTTTCCTGTGAAAAATCCAGATAAAGCGCCGTTGCCAAAATACCACCAACGATGATGCTGCCCCAAACTGCATTTTCTGCAGCGGCGCGCCTTTCGAGAGAATGGCGCTCAAAAAAGTGTCCGAATTCATGGCCTAAAACCAGAGCAAGCTGAGCCTCGTTCTCGGCCCGCAGCATCAAACCTGAATAAACGATCATCGCGCCATTTGGTAGAATAGCGGCGTTGAATGCCGGGGCTTCCACCGGATAAATACGCAGCTGACCCGCGTAATCGCCAATGATATTATCGGTTAAATTGACCAAATAGTTTTTGAGTATGGGATCTCGTATCAACTGTCCGGAATTTTGGATATCTTCTTCGATCTTTTTTGACTGCATTTCAAAGCCGGCTTCTGCCGAGCTTTTGTCAGTGACGATGTGATCGACAGATCTCTGCCCTAAATCCGTGGACGCACAACCCGCTGCTAAGCAGGCCATACTTAAAATAGAATACTTAAGTGCGGACCGCATTTAGGAGTCCTCGGGATCTGAGTCCGTGAAAGGCCCTTTATCCAAAATATCAGCGATAACACTGTCCGTATTCTCAGGGTTACGAGGATCGGACGACAAAATTCCCCCGGAGTTCTTTGCATTTAGCCAGACAACTTCGCCGGAATCCAAATCGACAAGCGTCAGATAAGTTCCTTTGAATTCGGCAGGAGTGCCGCCAATCGCGAGTTTGAAAATCGCAGATCCCGTGCTTTCGACAACGGACCGGTTAAACAGAAAAGCCGCATAATCGGCCCCCGTTGAAGATTTAAGCTTCGTAACTTCAGTTCCCATATTGTAAGTCAGGCGCTCCTTGCCATCCTTATGGGGCAAGACACCCGCAAACCAGCCCGGGAATACGGGGACGACGTGCGTCGTCATAGCGCTGGCTACGTGCTGTTGTAAAAGCAGAAGCTGACTCATGTCGCCGGTCTGCCCTTTATAATCTGTGAATTTTTTTACGGTTTCGCCTGTGCCTTCAAGATGATTGGTAATCGACGTCGTAAAATTGCCGATCGCTTGCTCGGTCCAATCGGCTCTAATGTCCGCCGTGCCAATTTTCGCCCGGTGCATCTCCACGTCCAGCGGCATCAAAAGCACAGTAACGCTCTCTCTTTTCTCATCGAAATCATATAAAGATTTATCGGCTGTTGCACACCCCGCCAACATAGCTGTCGCGGCCACCATAATCGCTAATTTTTTCATGTGTCTCCCCACATTTTTAACATTACAATATGGTAAAGCTAACGTTTAACTTGTTCCACATCAAGAATTTTTTGAAATTATGCGGTCAACTAGAGCTCTCAATTCGAAAAACCTTAAAGACGATTTCCTCGGTCATAATTTTTTGCGTCGCGCCTTGGGCGGCCACTTTTCCCTTATCCAAAACCCAGACCTGATTAGCGAAGCGCTTGGCCAGACGCAGATCATGTAAGGCGGCAATGACGGTTTTTCCC
>CAYQNQ010000257.1:0-2864 GCA_964418815.1 uncultured Hellea sp. | reverse complement strand
GCTTATAATGGAGCCAAAGTGTTTGAATTTCGACTCGCAGAGCCTGCGGACGCAGAAGACATCAAATCTCTCATGCAGAAGTCTATTTCAGAGCTGCAAAAACCCTATTTAACGCCGCAGCAAATCAGCGCTTCCTTCGTGGGGATGGGTCTGGATACCCAGCTGATAGAAGACAAAACCTATTTTTGCATTTGGGATCAGGATATTCTGGTCGGCTGCGGAGGGTGGTCCAGACGGGCCACGCTTTACGGCGGCAATCATACGCCCGGACGCGACGCCGCCTTGCTTGACCCGGCCAAAGACAGAGCCCGAATACGGGCCATGTATACCCATCCCGATTATACCTGCCGCGGCATTGGCAGAATGGTTATAGAGGCGGCTGAGACGGCCGCGAAAAAGGAAGGATTTAAAGGGCTGGAGATGGTCGCCACCCTTGCCGGTCGGGACTTTTATCTTAAATGCGGCTATAAAATAGACAGCGAATGGGAAGACAAAAATGGTCCGGTTCCCGTGCCTCTATTGACCATGTCGAAACCTATCTAAAGGGCTATTTTCTTCCATACTTTACGGCGCAATTGTCGATCAAACGGACGCCGTCGCAATGGGCAGCGATGAGCAGGCGCATGGGCTTTTTAATCGGGCCCGTTTCCGATATTTCGAGACTTTCAGCGCAGGCGACGCTTATATAGTCAAGCGAGCTATATCCGGCCGCGAGAAGCGCCTCGCCCGCCGTTTTCGTCGCTGTTTCGATATTCGCTCCGTTTTGCAGGGCTTTGGCACAATCAAACATGGTGCCGTTGAGCTTTCGCGCCTTTTTCAGACCAGACGGGTCAAAATACTGATTTCGAGATGATAAAGCCAATCCCTGGTCATCTCGGGCAATGGGCGCGCCGATTATTTTGACCGGCATATCCAGATCCGAGACCAGGCGGCGAATAGTGGCCAACTGCTGATAGTCCTTTTCTCCGAAAACCGCATAATCCGGCGCCACCCGGTTAAGGAGTTTCGTGACAACAAGGGCGACGCCTTCGAAAAAAGTCGGCCGGTGATCCGTCTCGAGGTTTTCCGCCACGCCGCCGACTTTGATTTGGGTCGCGTGGTGCGCATTATACATGGAGTCCTGACGCGGGACGTAAACCATATCGCAGCCGACACTGGCCAGTTTGGACACATCATCCTGTTCATCGCGCGGGTAGCTTTCAAAGTCCTCACCTGGCGCAAATTGTGTCGGATTCACAAATATGGAGACAACAACTTTGGAGGCTTTTTCCCGGGCAAGCCGGACGAGAGATAGATGACCTTCATGCAGAGCGCCCATAGTTGGGACAAAAGCGATGGTTTCGCCCTGTCCGCGCCATTCCCAGATTTGGCCGCGCAGGTCTTTCTGGTTTCGAAGAATGAAAGGGTCCGACATAAGGCCTGCTTAAAAGTTATCTGCAGGCGAGTCTATCCGCTTCGGAAAGTAACTTGTTTGTTGTTATTGACTGGGCGAGATGACGCGGCACCCGGTCGCGAGGCCTTTGAATTTTTTGCAGGCCGCGTGAGCCTTGCCGGACGATAGTCCGGTAAAACGGGCCTGAAACAGCTCTCGACCGCCGGAATTGACAGGATCTATCCGCTGTTGGGCGCTTTTGAGTTCCTCGGCTTGCGTCCCGGCCAGCATATTCAGCTGATGGCGCGCCTGAGCGGCCATGGCGAATGTGCCGACCTGAATGCTCCAGTTCGGGCCGGATTTCGGAAGGGTTATGCCCTCGGCTCCGGTGACCAGAGAGACCATTTCGCCGCCCGTGCCGCGCAGGCGGACGGCGGCCGCTGCAATCGGAGCTTTCTTTTTAGGCGGGCGGACCGTTTCTTTAACGATAACAGCCGGCCGGGACATAACAGGCGCAACGCCCATAGTTTTGAAGCCCCGTTCGACCAGATCCTGCATGTGTTGATTGCGGGATTTTCCGCTCGCGCCGCCCAGAACAACCGCAATGAGCCGCCGGCCATCGCGCTGGGCCGATATCGTTAAATTATAGCCTGAGGCCCTCGTATATCCGGTTTTAAATCCGTCCACGCCGACCAGCCAGTGCAGCAGTGAATTTGTGTTCTTCTTGCTCTCGCCTTTCCATGTGAAATGTTTTTGCCCAAAATAGTGATAATAGCGGCGGTGATTATTGAGGACTGCCATAGACAGCTTGGCCATATCCCGGGCCGTCGTTTTTTGGTCCGGATGGGGCAGGCCATTGGCCGTTTTAAAGGTTGTCTTGATCATGCCCAGCTCCCGGGCCTTTTCATTCATGCGCACGGCGAACATTTCTTCAGAGCCCGCCAGACGCTCGGCCAGCACGACAGCGGCATCATTGGCGCTGCGTACGGCGACGGCTTGAATAGCGTGATTGACGGTAATGGCCTGGCCGGTGGTCAGACCGAGGCCGACAGGCGGGGTCGCGGCCGCCGTTTTCGATGTAATTAGTTTTTCTTCAAGGCGCAGTTCTCCCCGGTCAATGGCGTCAAACGTCAGATAAAGGGTCATGACTTTGGTCAGGGACGCCGGATATCGCAGCTCGTCGATTTGCCGGGCGTGGATGATATCCAGCGTATCTGCATCTACCACAATAGAGGCATAGCGGCCCGGTGTTTTCGCCGCGTTTTGAGCATGGGAGAGGCTCATTCCGGCAAATAATCCCCAGAAAAAGAGGAGCGATATGAATGAAATGAACCGCATTTACCTGGGATTTGCCTCAAAATTTACTGAAATTCCGTAAGAAATTTATGGGGAATTTATAGTTACCCAAAGGTTAATTTTTCCGTTAAATATCAGGTAGAGTAGGGGATTTTATGCGATTCTTCAGATTGGTTTTCATGGCCGCCTTCGGTGC
>CAYQNQ010000256.1:0-2902 GCA_964418815.1 uncultured Hellea sp. | reverse complement strand
AATAGCCCAGCAGAGTTTCCACGCTGCCGACCTCTATAACCGGATCGGATTTGGTCTCAGACTTGGACTGGGCAGGCTTTTCCTTTTTCCCGCAAGCAGCCAAGGCCGTGCACATCATCAGCATTGTTATCCATCGCAACATCGGTTCGTTATACGGCTAAATCGAGGCCTAAATAAACCCGTCATTCATATTCATTTTCTTTCGTCGGCTTCCTTCTATTTAGTAAACTGCTTGTCCTCAGCAACCCTTCGTCAAGCTCGTCATTGATTTTGAATCAGAATTAATTTATGTTCACCGTATGTTCCTATCCAGCAAATTTTTTAATATATTCGCTCATCCCGCTGAAGAGCGGGATCCACGCCCAAGGTTTAGCCATGACTGATCTCGCCTTTTGGACCTATATCATCACCAATCATAAATATGGCACTCTCTATACAGGCCATACGGACGATATACATCACCGCCTGGAACAACATATTCTCGGTGAATTTGACGGGTTTTCAAATAAATACGGCCTCAAACATCTGGTCTGGCTTCAGGAATTCGGGTCACGCGACGAGGCCTTCCAAAGGGAAAGACAAATCAAGGAATGGAACCGACAATGGAAAATCAATCTGATTGAAAAGAGAAATCCACTTTGGATCGATATCCACAAAGTCCAATATTGGCCGCTGCCGGATAAGACTGCATTTCCAAGTCAATTTCAGGACTGCCTCAAACATAGCGTGGATCCCGCCCTACGGCGGGATGAGCGGAGGGAGGTGTGGGTAAAAATGGGGAAGCAATTAAGAACCACGCTAAATTTATCAAGGGATTTCATTCAATGAATCACAGATGCTTCGCGGGCACCCCGACATGGAAACAGAGGAGCGGCTTTTGGTCACGACCAATCGGAATATACACATCGCGCATGGCAGATAATGGATAGGTATTTTCACTTCATCAAATTAGGAAAACATTCTGCGCTACCTTTGGACGAATTTCCAGAATTATAACTACCCCCGCTCCCGCTCGATATAGCCGTCCACCACGCGGCCCAGAACCGTCATGGGGACGGCGCCGCCCATGACCACAGCGTCGTTAAAGCGTTTGAAGCTATAGTTCTCGCCGAGCTCGGCCTGAGCTTTCTCGCGCAGGCGGTTAATGGCTGTATGGCCAACCTTATAGCCCAGGGCCTGTCCGGGCCAGGCGCAGTAGCGGTCAATCTCGCCCTGCACTTCGTCATAGCTTGAGCCGTTACTTTTTACGAACCAGTCAATGGCCTGCTCCCGGCTCCAGCGCTTGGCATGAAGGCCCGTATCCACCACAAGGCGGCAAGCGCGAAAGGCCAGAGACTGCAGATAACCCAGACGCCCGACCGGGAAGTCATCATAGACACCAAGCTCATCGGCGAGCTGCTGCGCGTAGAGGGCCCAGCCTTCGGAGTATGCATTAAAGGCGAGCATGGATCGGATGGGCGGCAGTTTGAATGTATATTCCCCCTGCCAGACATGGCCGGGTATGGCTTCGTGATAGGTCAGGTCCATAAGACCGAATTTATTGTGCAGCTTGGGCGTGCGCAGATTGATCCAAAAGTGCCCCGGCTTTTTACCGTCCGCCGTGCCGGCGCCGCCATAAGCGCCGGGCGCGCCGGCTTCCACTTCGGGATTAATGCGGGTGACTTCGAGAAAGCCCGGCACCAAGACTTCATGGGCGTTGGGCATGCGGGTGCGAATATCGGCGACCGTGTCTGCAATGAAATCCATGATCTCTTTGCGGCCCGCATCGCCGTCGGCGAAGTGATAGCGCGGGTCATCGGCCAGAGCTGTCATGCGATCGCCGACCGTGCCTTTGGTGTAACCGATGGACTGCAGGATCGGCTCCATGCGGCCATGAAGCTCGGCCAGCTCGTCAATACCCATCTGGTGCACTTCGTCTGCTGTCATGGTCGTGGTGGTCGAGGCCTGAATATTCCACTCATAATAGGCATCGCCGCCCGGCTTGGCCCAGAGGCCTGCGTCGGAATTGGCCTTTGGGGCCTGTGCCTCAAGTACGGCAATCTGGCGCTCCATGGCCGGGAGGATTTTCTCTTTGGCCAAAGCCAGCGCATCTTCGCCGTAATTGCCGTTCATCTCCTTGGTTTTCGCGGCGAAAGCCGCCACCAGACCCCACTCGGATGGATCGCGCGCGAGGGTGGCTTTTAGCTGCGCCAGTGTCTTCTTCATGAGGAAATCCGGGAGGATGACCCCCTTCTCTCCGAAGGCCCGGGTACGTTCCGTCTCGCCGTCGAGCTGATCAGCGTAACCCACCAGGCGCAGAAGATAGGCATCGGCGTCTTCGCGGTTATCGACGGAATGGGAACTGTCGAGAAAGCTCGGAATTTCCACAAAAGCGCCCGTATTTTGCGCCACCGCATAAGGGCTGTTGCGGTAAGACCAGTTCAGGTTCAAACTGGCGATATCGCCGTAAGGAAAGTCAAACCCGGCGGCAGCGGTTTCAAACTGTGTGCGCACCACATCCAGTGTGAGCGCGTCACCGGCGGAGAGATCGGCCGCGTCAATGGCCTGCATTTTCCCAAGCAGGCGGCGCACGCCTTTTTCAATCTTGTCCTGACCAGCCTGACTTCGGTCGGTCATGCGGGATTTGAGGCGCTTTTTATCGCCCTTATCCACACCCATAGCCGTCGCCGTTTCCGGATAGGCGGTCATAAGGAAATTCACCACCTCATCCATGAGGCCTTCCAAGGCGGCGGCATTGTCCTTTTCGGGCAATGGCACGGTGACATTGGGCTCTAAGGAAGAGCCCTTATCACAGGCGGCAAAGACGCCCGAGGCAGCCACGGCGGCCGTGGTAGTCATGAGTTTCCGGCGGGTTAAGGACATAGCGGGTTCCCCTTGTTATGGTTTTTATCTTTTTGGCATG
>CAYQNQ010000255.1:0-2990 GCA_964418815.1 uncultured Hellea sp. | reverse complement strand
GCCATTGACGCGCAGGTGCCAAAATTTATCGAGCTGCTTTACGCTGACTGGATGACGGAGCCGGAACGCAGCCGGTTTGACCAGGGAATAAAAAATGTGGAGGAAAGAGCGCAGGCGGCGTCCGAGGCTTCGTTCGGTGCTTTATCCGCCCGCGCTCAGCGAAATCTTCTCGAACAGATTGAGGATGAAACCGACCATCCCTGGTTTGATCCCGGCGGGCTGGCCCTTCTCGGCAACGGAGCAGAGTCCGCGCCTTTTATTGTCATGATCAAGGAAATGACGGTCACCGGATTTTTTATGTCAGAGATCGGAGCCCGCGACGTGCTGAAACTCTCGCCTATGGGCGAGTTTGACGGCGATACGCGCCTAGCCCCCGGTGCCAGCAGCTGGGCCGCCAAGCCGTTAATGTAGGCGAAGCCATATGACCGAAACCCGCAAAGATATTTACGACGCTATTGTTATCGGCTCGGGCATTACGGGCGGGCTGGCCGCCAAAGAACTGACCGAAAAAGGCCTGCGGGTTTTGATGCTCGAGCGGCATTCGCCGCTGGACCATCCGGGCGAATATAAAGGCGAGCACGCCCAGAACTGGGAGCTGCCTTATGGCGGCTATCCGGATAGAGAGCTCAATGCCCGGGACTATGACGTACAGTCCAATTGCTATGCTTTTGACGCCGCGACCCGGGACCACTTTATCAAGGATTCGGACGAACCCTATATCAAAGAAGGCGACACGGATTTTCAGTGGTATCGGGGCGGGCGCTTTGGCGGACGCTCCGTGATCTGGGGGCGGCAGGTTTATCGCTGGGGCCCCCAGAATTTTGAGGAAAACGCCGGGGACGGCCACGGCACAGACTGGCCTATACGTTACGAAGATTTGGCCCCGTGGTATGCCCATGTGGAAAAATTCATTGGCGTCTCCGGAAAGGCCGAAGGCCTGACCACGTTTCCGGATATGGTATTACAAAAACCCATGCCGTTATTTGCCCTGGAAAAACGGATCAAGAAACGCCTGGCCCGCCATGCTCCCGAGCTCACTTATACCATCGGCCGCACTGCCATTTTAACCGAGGACAAAGGCGAGCGTCTGGCCTGTCACTATTGCGGCCCTTGCCCGCGAGGCTGCTCGACCGGTAGCTATTTCTCCACACAGAGCGCCAGCCTGCCAGCCGCTCTAAAAACCGGGCGGCTGACCATCGCCGCAGATACGGCGGCGCAGAAAATTATTTATGACGCCGAGACCAACCGGGCCAGCGGAGTCCAGACGCTGAATACCAAAACCCTAAAGACAAAAACCTATGAAGCGCGGATTATCTTCCTCTGTGCCTCGACCATTAACAGCGCGCAAATCCTGCTCAACAGCCGCAGCGCGGCCTTTCCAAAGGGGCTTGCCAATCGCAGCGGTGTGGTCGGCCGCTATCTTATGGATCACAATTCGCAATTATCGGGTATCGGGATTTTCACGGATGATCTGAACAAATATTACCGGGGCCACCGTCCGAACGGCTCTTATATTCCGCGCTTTCGCAATGTGGATCTTTACGAAAACGAACAGACCGATTTTCTGCGCGGCTATGGCATTCAGTGCAATGTTGTGCGTCTGGATTACCGCACGAATATGCACAAAAGGGGCTTGGGCGCGAAATATAAAGATTCCCTGCGCAAGCCCGGCATGTGGGTCTTTGCCTTGTCCGCCTTTGGGGAGTTTCTCCCGCGCTTTGATAACCGGATCAGCCTGGACGAGAGCCAGCGCGACAAGTTTGGCTTGCCCGTCGTCAAGATTAACATCCACCGCAGCGATAACGAGCTCAAGATGACGGCGGATATGTTCAAACAGGGGGACCGGATTTTGAAAGCCGCCGGGGCCGCTTTTATCGTTCAGGAGCCTGTCGATAAAGCCATCGACGCCATCCACGAAATGGGGACGGTGCGCATGGGCAAAGACCGGAAAACCTCCGCACTTAATGGATGGAATCAGGCCCATGATGTACCCAATCTCTTTGTCACAGACGGGGCCGCTATGGCGTCCAGCGGTGATGTAAACCCGTCGCTGACCTATATGGCGCTGACAGCGCGGGCCGCGGACTATGCGGCCGGTCTTTGGAAACGCGGAGAGCTTTGATGGGAAAAATTCTAAAATTCGGGGCGCTGGCGATCCTGTTCGCCGCCCTGGCCTTTGCGGCCTATGTGGCGTTTGTCCTCTGGCAGCATGACATGTTCAAAACCCCGACCTATGACGAGACTCCGCCTGAAGTGACGCTCGTCCAGGACCGGCCCAATATTCTGGTCTTCAGCAAGACCAATAATTTTCGCCATATCGAAGCCATCCCGCAAGTGCAGTCTTTGTTCGCCGCCCTGTCAGAGCGCGAGAACTGGAATGTGGTGACGAGCGATAACGCCGCCATCCACAATACCGAAGCGCTTGGCCGTTTTGATCTGGTGGTCTGGAATAATGTCACCGGCGACGTTCTGACCCTAGAGCAGCGCGCGGCCTTTAAGGGCTTCATCGAGACGGGCGGACAGGTTCTGGCCATTCACGGCTCTGGCGGAACGCCGGAATATCAATGGGACTGGCACCCGAAAGAGTTTATCCGTGCCCGCTTTAACGCCCATCCACTTACGGCGCAATTTCAGGAGGCGACCCTGATCATTGATGACAAAACTCATCCGGCCACGGCTCATCTGCCCGGCGGCTGGCAGCTCACGGATGAATGGTATAGTTTTCATAATAATCCGCGCGCCCGCGTGAATGTGCTGATCAGCCTGGACGAGAACACTTATAACCCGTCAAAATTTATGTCGGATGGAAAGCTTCGCATGGGCGACCACCCCATCGTCTGGTGGCACACACTTGGAAAGGGCCGCGTATTTTACTCTGCCATTGGCCACCGGGCCGAGCTTTATCATGATGAGAATTACCGGCAGCTTCTGGAAGAAGCGGCTGTCTGGCTTATAGACGAGATCCCGTAGAAACCGGCCTTTCATTTGGC
>CAYQNQ010000254.1:0-3043 GCA_964418815.1 uncultured Hellea sp. | reverse complement strand
ATTGCCTTCGCCGAAATCCCAGCTTTTGTCGACGGCGTTGGGATAGGCCACATAAAACCCGTCCCGATCAGCCAGATCGTGCCAGCGCTTCTTTGTCAGCTTCATCATGCCCCGGTCTGTACTGCCGCCGCCGTGGATAACCAGAACCAGAGGGCGCGGGCCTTCCGGCAAAGTCTCCGGCACATATAGCTTATAGCGCCGCCATATATCATCCTGCTTAAACAGATGGGTTTTAACATCCCCGTCTGCGGCAGAGGTGCTTGAGCTTGCCAATAGGGTTACAATAAGAATTGTAACAGCGATAATAGTTCGAAAAAACATGCGCCTGTCTCCTAATAAAACCGCTTATTCAAACGGCCGAGCAATTAGATTCCGCTGCTAACGAAAAAATTCGAATGGTCTTAAACATAGACGTCATGTGACGACTATTTGGATGCAGCTTCTGGTTTCCACAGCGGGTATTTTGTCATCACCGATAGGAACAATTCGCTTTCAACATGACGGGTAAGCCAGTTTCGGGTGGCCGGGTAAAGTGCCTCGTTCCACCAGTTTAAATCCGTATTTGCGAACTGGCGCATGAAAGGAAAAATGGCGATATCGGCAATGCTCTGCCGCGCGCCCAAAAGATAATTCTGCCCAGACAACCGGGTCTCATATCCTTTGATGATTGTTTCCGCCTCCGCCCGGTGGGATAAATCCACATCGCCCCGTCTGGCGGTTTCGTCATATCGGCTTTTATATTTGTAGCGGTCCAGATGGTGCTTAAACGGTCCGTCATTTTGCGCGATTAGGGCATTGGCTTCGTCATGGTCGCAGTCAAGCCAGCCGAGCGGGTCGCCCTGTTCAAGCGCGAAATTAAGCAGGTCCAGACTTTCATCGATTATCTGGCCGTCCTCCGTTTGAAAAATCGGAACCGTGCCTTTGGCCGATAAGCTCAGCATGTCTTCCGGTTTATCCCTCAGCAGAACTTCCCGGTGCTCGTAATCCAGTCCCGAGGTCTTTAATCCCATGCGGGCGCGCATGGCGTAGGGGCAGCGCCGAAAGGAATAGAGGACAGCACGATTGCTTTCTGAGGTCATAGATTGGACATAGCTCAAAAATAGTTTCATACGCAAATCCAAGAGAGTCCAACAAGAAAACGCGAGAAGAAAAAATGGCTAATCTCATCGATCCCGATCTCCGATCATTTGCCCGCACGTCAAAATTTTTAATCCCGCCAAAACTCTGGGCGTTTAAGATACATCACAAACTGGCCCTCAAAGCTTGCGGCAAGCCGACAGACGGCCTGACATTTGATCAGGTCCATATCGACCGCTCAAAGGGTGACGGCCGGGTCCGCGCGGTGGTGTACAAGGACGACAATGCCGACCCGGATAAGCCTCTGCCCATTGTGCTTTATATTCACGGCGGCGGCTACGCCATCGGTCTACCGGAGCAGGCAGGCGACAATATCAAGAGCTGGATACAGACCCGGCCTTGTATCTTTGTGGCGCCGCAATATCGCCGCTCCCTCGAGGCGCCCTATCCGGCGGCCATAGATGATTGCTATGACACACTGCTTTGGGTGCGCGACAATGCGGCCAGCCTGGGCGGCGACCCGGACAATATCTCAGTCATGGGCCACAGCGCCGGCGGCGGCCTGACCGCAGCCCTGACCCTGCGCAATCGCGACCGGGGCGATGTTAAGCTGGCCTTTCAAATGCCCATCTACCCCATGATCGATGACCGCATGATTACCGCCTCCTCGCAAATCCCCGATCTGCCGGTCTGGAACGGGCGGGCCAACCGCATGGGCTGGGACCTTTATCTGAAGGACCACTACGCCCGCGGCGCGGACATTCCTTACGACGCCGCTCCGGCGCGCTGCGAAGACTTTTCCGGCCTGCCGCCCACGTTCAGCTTTGTCGGCGACCAAGATCCGTTTCTGGACGAAACAAAGATCTATGTGGACAAGCTTCGCGCCGCCGGCGTGCCGGTTAAGTTCAAGGTCTTTAAAGGCGGCTATCACGGCTATGAGAATTTTGTGCCCAAGGCGCAGATCAGCCGCGACACAAATGCCTTTGTGCGGGAGAGTTTCGCCGAAGCCATAGATGGTAATTTCGAAGGCTGGAGCTCCTAATTTTACCGCGCGTTAAGCCTAAGTTTTCAATCTCTTTTCATATCAATCCTTTAATAAATAATCATGACGCACACCGTAAATGATACCGACACACAAAACGTTCTTGAGCTCCTGGCCATGACCATGTTTGCGGACAAGCGCGTCTTGTCCGAGGAGATCAAAGTCTTCGTCGCCTCTGTGCAGACCTTCCAGACGGAAAACATCCTTCCATCGACCCTGTCCGAAGCAGAAATCATTCACTGGTATGAAGACCATAAGACCCGCCTGATCGAAATTGCCAAACACAGCGCTTTCGAAGACTGGATCAACCAGAAGATCGACGATCTCGCGGCGTTTCCCGACAAGCACAGACTGCTGCAGGCCATGGACGATATCGCCCGGGCCGACGGCAATGTGCATTTCAGCGAACAGGCGCTCGTCATCCTGGCGACCCGAAAATGGGCCGACATGCTGGTGGCGTTTTACAAGGGCAATCCCTGCCGCAAAGCTGTCGAAGATATTCGCCGCACTGTCACTGTCCCGGCTTAGGGTCTGTCTGCGCGGCGCGCGCCGTTTCAATTTTAACTCATAGTCTCTTTTCTAATTGTCTCTTTGCTCTTTCCTTTTATCTTTCTTTGTGCGCCTTGTTTTAGGGGGCCAAACCCATTTGAAAGGGAGACCCAAAGGCGTCAGAAGCTCCTGACTAAATTGGTCGCCCCCTATCCCGGTTAAGGGGTTATCGGGGGCATTTTTGCAAGCGCCGCCGCGTCCAAACGGACGAGAAAGCGCTCACTCTGTAGAACGCGCCGAAGACCTGATTAAGGCTTTACGGCACGCTTCAGTCTCATGCACGAAACGAAGCCCCTTAATACAGGATTGAAAAAAGACTTACAAGTATAAATATGATAATATTCCTACTTATTGTAATCCGCTCATGCCCCAGCG
>CAYQNQ010000253.1:0-3060 GCA_964418815.1 uncultured Hellea sp. | reverse complement strand
CGCGAAATTATTGACAGTATTTCGGGCGGTGAGGCCTAAAATCTGGCTGAATACCAGGTCTTGGCTTTAGTCGAATGGAAATAACGGACCTGTTCCGGCGTTCGGCTGTCATCGGCGATTATGATTATGTCCCGGGCGTAATCATCCAGCGGGTAGGACTTGGCAGGAACTTCAACAGACGGAAGGTCAAGCGGCGGCTTTAAGACTGACGACAATCCGTTATCGTTTTGCAGTGCTTTAATGACCGAAACATCCAGAATTGTGTTTTGTCCAGGAATTTCATTTGCGCTTTCATTTAACAAATCGATCGGCGCATCATATAAACTGGCGTCGCTCTCGGGGGCGTCCATAGAAGCGGCATTTGAAACGGCGGCGAGACTGATCAGGCCAATAATTGTTATGGCTTTTAGACGGGTTTGCATAGTGAATCCTGTATGTGTGGTTTACCCAAAAACCCGTAGAGTCCGCGACTGCTAGGTACAATAAACAACTTATGAAATCGGCGTGATGGCGGCGTGAGATTGAAATATTCTCTGCATAATAACGAAAACTTCATTGGTATGTGTGTACTTAATATTGCTTATGAGCCCCATGAATATAATCCGCTTTATAGCCGCTATAACTGTAACCAGCGCAATGGCCTGCACAACTGCTGCGGCGCAATCTGACCTGCGCGGAGAAACATTTTGTTTTCCGGCCAAGAAAGTTCCTAAACTGGTCAAAAAACTCAGCAAGGTCGATGAGTCTCGGCGAGATGTCGTTGATGTCGGCCTGATGCCGAAATTTCTGATCAAGGACGGCGGAGTTTGGCCAGAGAAATTTTTCATCCGGACCAAATCCAAAGATATCGATATTCCCGTAAAAAAACCGTCCGGCGAAACACCAACATTTTTAGAGATAGCCAAAAAGCACCCATATGGAGATGTCTGCATAAAAGATAAAACCAGAGCGGCCCTGCCGGCCACTGATGAAGGTCTCTATTTTGAAATGGGATTATCTCCGCTCTTTCACAACACATCCGGTGAACACGATCTGGATGAACTTCGCGAAGGCACAAAAGACGGTAAAAAGTTTTATAAAAAAATGATTCCCGGGCCCCTCAGCGTCGTCCTGCCCGACACAAAATATCTGGCGGTTCGCTATGATGATTTTCGCGGCGAGGCCGAAATTTATGCCCGTGTTGAGGACCGTGAGATTAAGCTCACGCCGGAAACACTCAAGGACAAGCACATTGTTGCTCTGGATACGCTGGAAAACATGAAGGCGAATGCGCTGATCATTAAAGGCGGCCCCTACCAGCTTCAGCCCACCGTCAGTGCAGCCCTTATGAAAAGATTTGGTTGGGGCGAAGATGCGGATAAGGACGAGGGATAAACACCCGTCCGTTATGCCTTGCGCCGCGACAAAGTTGCCGCGCCGACACCCGTCAGAATAAGCACGGTCGATATCATCAGACGCGGCGTCAGAATTTCGCCCAGGAATAAAACGCCGCCCAGCGCCGCCAAAGCCGGAACCGTGAGCTGCATAATGCCCGCCTGCATGCGCGATAATCCCGGCAGGGCCGCATACCAAATGGCGTAACCCAGACCCGATGTAATGGCTCCGGACGTCACGGCGGCGATTAAGGCCGTCCCGGCCGGTCGGGCTTCAGGCGAAATCAGAAAAATAGGTATAGTCAATATCAGGGCCATTAACGCTGCCCGCGCAAAGTTTCCGGATGTCGCTAATAGAGGCGAAGACGCACCGCGCCCGATAAGAGAATAAACGCCCCAGCCCATACCGGCCAAACTCATGGACGCCGCCGCCCAGAGCGGGATATTCCCCAAAGCGGTCTCTGACACCGTTTCGGAGATTCTATGGGCCGGCCATAAAAGCCAGACCATGGCCGCAAAAGCGATGAGAACGCCCAGCCACTGAAAGGCACCAAGCCGTTCCCCCTTAGCCACGCCCCTCCCCATCATAGTGAACTGCACGGCTGTAAACAGGATCAAAGCCCCGAGTCCGGCGTCCAGAGCCTGATAGGCAAAACTAAACCCCGCCGCATAAACCAGAAGACTGGCCGCGCCGGCCCAGCTGCCGCCGCGGATTTGCAGCCGCGTCAGCAGAGCCAGCATGATGGCGCCGGATAACAGTCGTATTAGGGTGAAGCTCCAGGCCCCCGCATGGCCGTCTACAAGCGCGTATCGATTGAGGATCGAATTGCCCGCAAATGCCAACATGGCCAGCGCGCCTAATCCAAACAATTTCCAATTGGACGTCATGAGCCGTAATTGCCCGTGAGTCGCGCCCATAATCAATTTATTATAAAATTCACCAATGCGGTCAGTTTCTGCTATACATCCGCCCCAATGGAGGGAAGCCATGATTGAACTGTTTAAATTCGGACCGGCCTTTGGACTTCGCGAGACAGGACCTTTTGTTTTGAAACTCATGACCTATATGAAGCTGGCCGGCATTCCCTTTAAGGAAACCGTTCAGGGTGATCCGCGCAAAGCGCCCAAAAAGAAAATTCCCTATATCAATGATGACGGCGTCGAGATCGGGGATTCCACTATGATCATCAAGCATCTGAAGAGCCGGTTCGGCGATCCATTAGCCGAAGGGCTTTCTCCGCAGCAGTTGGCCATGGGCCACACCTTGAAAGTCATGCTCGAAGAGCGCACCTATTGGGCCGGAATGATTTATCCGCGCTGGGTTAAAAAGGATCACCATAAACTCATCGCTGATACGTTCTTTAGCGAGATCCCCGGCTTCGTTCGCATGCCGCTTTTCGGCATGGTCGCCAAAGGCGTGGCCAAGGCGGCGGACGGGCACGGCATTGCGCGCCACACAGATGCGGAAATTTACGAACTTGGGCTGGATGACGTTAAAGCCGTTGAACAATTTTTAGGGCCGAAAAAATTCGTGTTGGACGATAAGCCCGCCGAAGCCGACGCGACGGTCTTTCCGTTTCTCTACGGCATGGCCGCAGATTTGTTCCCGACGCCCATTCAAGCCTATATCAAAAACTCCAAGACGCTTTCCGCCTATTTGGACAGGATGGAAGAGACAGTGTTTGGG
>CAYQNQ010000252.1:0-3119 GCA_964418815.1 uncultured Hellea sp. | reverse complement strand
ACAGAGGCGGCCTGCTCGCCGCCCATGACGGAAATACGCGAATTCGGCCACATAAAAATCAGGTTCGGATCATAGGCGCGGCCGCACATGCCGTAATTACCAGCTCCGAAAGAGCCGCCCACGAGAACCGTGAACTTGGGGACATTGGCACAGGACACGGCGTGAACCATTTTCGCGCCATTCTTGGCGATGCCGCCGGCTTCGGCCTTACTGCCGACCATGAATCCGGTAATATTTTGCAGGAAAATGAGCGGAATGTTGCGGGCGCAGCACAGTTCGATGAAATGCGTGCCTTTCAGAGCGCTTTCGGAAAACAATACCCCGTTATTGGCGAGAATTCCCACCTCATAGCCTTCAATATGGGCAAAACCGGTCACCAGTGTATCGCCATAGAGCTTTTTAAACTCGTGAAACTCAGACCCGTCTACGATGCGCGCAATCAGCTCGCGGCAATCATAGGGCTGGCGGATATCAACAGGCACAACGCCGCCAATTTCGTCCGGATCATAGGCGGGTGGGCGCGGTTCACGCGCCGGCCCGTAGGCTTTTGGCCGATGTCCGAGCCGGGCGATAGCGTCGCGGGCAATCTGAAGAGCGTGAGCATCATTACTGGCCAGATGATCAGTCACGCCGGAAGTCTTGGAGTGCAGCAGCCCGCCGCCCAATTCTTCGGAACTGATTTTTTCGCCCGTGGCGGCTTCGACCAGAGGGGGGCCGCCCAGAAATATCGTGCCCTGACCGGCGACAATAATACTCTCGTCTGCCATGGAGGGGATATAGGCTCCGCCTGCCGTACAGGAGCCCATGACAACGGCAATTTGCGGAATGCCCTTGGAGCTCATGATCGACTGGTTATAAAAACACTGACCGAAATGGCCCCGGTCCGGAAAAATCTCCGCCTGTAAAGGCAGGTTCCCGCCGCCGCTATCGACCATATAGACACAGGGCAGATGATTTTTCTCGGCGATTTCCTGCGCGCGTCCTTGTTTCTTGCAGGTCAGGGGGAAATAGGTTCCGCCTTTGACGGTGGCGTCATTGCAAAGGATCATGACCTCGCGTCCGGAGACGCGGCCAATACCTGTGATGATGCCGCCCGCCGGAACTTCCGTTTCGCCGTAGCATTCATAGGCCGCCATTTGCGAAAGCTCCAGAAACGGTGTGCCCGGATCCAGAATGCGCTCAACCCGTTCTCGGGGCAGTAGCTTGCCGCGGTCCAGATGTTTCTTCCGGGCCCGTTCCGAGCCGCCCTCGGCGATCTTTGCGACCTTCTCTTCCAGGTCGGCCACGAGCCCGGCCATATGCGCCGCATTGGCCTTAAACTCTGCGCTGTTCGTATCAATGGTCGACGTCAATTTAGGCATAGGAATCCCCCGCTTAAAAGCGTGTTTGACTGTGTATATAAAAATTTGACTCTTGAGTCAAATTTATTTGAGTGTTAAAGCGAGGCGATGAACGATCCGTTTAACGAACCTTTCGACCGGGAAAAACAACACGGCAATAAGCGCCGGGCTGTCATCCGCGCTGCGGGGGAGGCCTTTCGCCGCCGCGGCTATCACAATACGCCCATGACGGAAATTGCGGCGGCCCTCGGCCTGTCCAAGGCAGCACTTTATTACTATGTCAGCTCCAAGGAAGAGATCCTGTTTGAATGTCACGCCATGGTTTACGATGCCATGGACGAAATCCTGCGCACTTATTTCGGGGAGGGCGAAACCGGACTGGACGAGCTGTCCATGATGTTTTCCGAACTTGTAAAAATGCTGACCCGGGACGGCGTGCCGCTATTGACCGACGTCTCGTCGCTTGGCGAAGACTGGCAATCGGATGTTTTAGATCGGCGCAATGCTATCGAGGCGCGCATTACCGCAATTGTTCGCCGCGGTATGGAAGACGGCTCAATTCGACAAGGTGATCCCAATTTGACGGTTTATTTTTTTATGGGCGCGCTCAACTGGCTCAATGCCTGGTATTCGGATGATGGACGACTGGACGGCGAAGCCATAGCCGAGCAGTTTACCGGGCAGATGCGCAGCGGTCTGGCGGCATAGACTTATTGTTTTATAAACTCTAATCCCTCATAAACACCCAATGAGCACAAAAACAAAAACCGCCCCGGATGAGAGCCTTGCGGCCCCGAAGGATAACTCCTCGCGCCTGCTGGAATTTATCGTCCATGAAGCCCCGGAGCCGGGAAGCGCGACGGAAGTGGCCGACGGCGTTTACTGGCTGCGCTTTCCGCTGCCCATGACCTCTCTGAATCACATTAATCTCTGGGCCCTTAAGGATAAAGACGGCTGGATGGTCGTGGATACGGGCATTGGCGACAAGGTCAGCCGGGAAATTTGGGAAAACCATTTCACGGAGCTTATGGGCGGACGACCGGTCAACCGGGTATTATGTACCCACCTTCACCCGGATCATACAGGTCTGGCTGGTTGGCTGTGCAAGACCTTTGACGCGCCGCTCCTGATGACCCGCGGGGAATATTTCCTTTGCCGCCTGCTGGCCGCCGACACTGGCAAACCTGCCCCCCGCGCAGGGATCAAATTTTACCTCAAAGCCGGTTTCACCGAAGATCAAATAGAGCTTTACAAAAAGCGGTTTGGCGGATTTGGCAAAATGATCGCTGAAATGCCGCAAGGCTATGACAGACTCACCGATGGTGAGCTTGGCCTGATCAACGGTAAGGAATGGCGAATTATCATCGGTTCAGGTCATTCTCCGGAACATGCCTGTCTTTACTGTCCGGAGCTGAATATCTGCCTCACAGGCGATCAGCTCCTGCCAAATATATCTTCCAATGTATCGGTTTGGCCGACCGAACCAGAGGGCAATCCTTTGGAAGAATGGATCCAGTCCTGCCACAAATTAAAGGCGGAACTTCCTGAAGATGTTCTTGTCTGTCCCGCTCACGGTATCCCGTTTCGCGGGGCCCATAAACGGCTGGATAAGCTTATTTCTCATCACGAAAAGGCTTTGGACCGCCTGCTGGAATATTGCGGAGAAGAGCGCCTCGCCACGGAAGTTTATTCCGTCTTGTTCCGCCGTTCCATTGATGACGGCAACCGGATCATGGCGGTCGGCGAATCTGTGGCGCATTTAAACTGCCTGAAAGGCCG
>CAYQNQ010000251.1:0-3126 GCA_964418815.1 uncultured Hellea sp. | reverse complement strand
TCGGGCCGCGTCATTCGGGTAATGGCGATATCGCCAAAAGATGCGCGGCGAGTGAAATGTTCCGACGTTATGTTTGCCGAGGTTAAAACAAAATCATCTCGAATGACGGTATTTCTTTTTTCCGCCTGGCTCAACTTCGTCAAGGGCCGAAATACTTTGGACTCGGATACGTTGACGGTCACGCAGCCTGTCAAAGCCAACAATCCCGCAGTGATTAAAAAAAGTCGAATGAACCTAAAAAATCCCGCCATGGTTTTGAATAAAATAGGAGCCGAGAATTTGCAACCGGCCTGCTGACTCAAATCAATAACGGCACGCTATCGCGAGACAGAATTTCTTCCATGGACAAAAGTGAGGTCACATTGAAAATACTGACCTTGGAGACAAGCGAACGGTAAAACGCATCATAACCTGCGGAGTCCTTGACCCGGACTTTCAGAATATAGTCAATATCCCCGGCCAGACGGTGAGCCTCAATGACCTCAGGATGTTCGTGAAGCGCCGCCACAAACTGCTTGAGCCATTGATCATCGTGCTGAGAGGTTCGAACCAGGACGTAAAAACAGCTATCCAGCCCCACGGCTTTGGGGTCGACAATGGCGATCTGTTTTTTAATGACGCCTTGTTTGCGCAATTTGCGAATGCGATTCCACACCGGCGTCTTGGATGAGCCGACAATTTTGGCCAATTCCTCCAAAGATCGGGTTGCGTCTTCCTGCAAGGCCAAGAGGATATTCCTGTCCAGCTCGTCTAATGAAACTGCCATTCTCGTTCGGACTCCTTTTTTGGGAAATTAGATTGTTTTATCGAATAAACAGGAAATTAGTTCTTATTTATAGGGATGTCTATGGCAAAAATCGGGAAATTGTCCTATATTTAGGTGGAATAAGGACGGATTTCCGGCATGAGACATTTTCCCATCTTTCTCGATCTTCAAGATCAGAACGTCATTGTTATTGGCGGCGGCGAAATCGCTATGGCCAAATTGCGGGTTTTAATGAAGACTGAGGCCCGCCTAAGCGTGTTTTCGGATAATCCGGACCCGCTCATCAATGCCTGGTCTGAAGACGGCCTGCTGACTCTGAATAACAGGGCAGCCAAAGCCGCAGACTTTGAAAATGTAAAGCTTGTCTATATCGCCGGCGACGACGTGGAAACCGGCGAACAGGCCGCAATCTTGGGCCGGGCGGCGGGCGCGCTGGTCAATATCGTAGATAATCTGAACGCCAGCGATTTCATCACGCCTGCCATAGTCGACCGATCTCCGGTAACGGTTGCCATAGGCACTGAAGGCGTTGCGCCGGTTCTGGCCCGCCGCATCAAAGCAAATAATGAAGACGCCCTATCTACACAGCTGGGAACTCTGGCGCAGATCGCCAAATCGTTTCGGCCTCGCGTTTCGAGCCTGCCATTTGGTCGCGCCCGCCGGGAATTTTGGAACCGCTATTATGACGGCATTGGACCGCGAGCCCTTAAAGACGGCGGCGAAGCGGCTGTCCTCGCAGCTTTGGAAGACCTTCTTTCCGACATAGACGAAAATTTTAACGCCAATGGTCATGTCCATATTATCGGCGCCGGGCCCGGGGACCCTGAGCTCTTGACTCTGAAAGCCCGCAAGGCGCTGCACGATGCAGATGTGGTCATTTATGATCGGTTGGTAACACCAGAAATCCTTGAGCTCGCGCGGCGAGAAGCCCAGTTTTTCGAAGTCGGTAAAATCCCCGGCGGCCCCAGCTGGAAACAGGAAGATATCAACGCCCTGATTGTTGAACACGCTTTGCAAGGCGCTCATGTGGCGCGGCTAAAGGGCGGCGACGCGGTGGTCTTTGGACGTCTCGATGAAGAAATGGACGCTTTGGACGGCGCAAATATCAGCTTTGACATTGTCCCCGGCATTACCTCGGCCTCAGCGGCGGCGGCGGCTATCAAAACCTCCTTTACCAAGCGCGGCCGAAATTCAAGTTTTCGGATTTTGACCGGACACGATGTGAAAGGCTTTGCCGAACATGACTGGAAAACTTTGGCGGCGCCCGGGCAAGCGGCGGCCATTTATATGGGCATACGCGCCTCAAGATTTTTGCAAGGCCGGCTCATGGTTCACGGCGCTGATTTTAACACACCTATGACCATTGTCGAAAATGCGTCCCGGTCCAATCAGAAAATCGTCGGAACAACCCTTTCGCGACTGACGGACGATCTGGAAGGCGCAGGTATAACCGGCCCGGCCATATTGTTCTGGGGTCTTGCGCCCCGGGAGGCTTTTGGGGCGCTGGACGCCCATCCCGAACTCAGCGCGGAGGCTGTCTAATGGCCCGTAAATTCCTGCCAAAAATCATCAGCGCCAATGATCTCCTAATTGGAGATGTTGTGTTCCTGACTGCCGATCATGACTGGAGCCGGGAGCTGTCCGAGGCCGTTATTGCTCTGACACCGGAAGAGACCGAAGACCTGCTTAAGGCCGCCAATAATACGCCCGGCCTTGTTGTCGGTCCTTATGCCCTGGATGTGACTGTCGAAGATGGCCGGCCATACCCGGCAGAAAACCGCGAAAAATTCAGAGAGCGCGGCCCCAGCAACCGGCCGGAACTGGGCCGGCAGGTTGATACAGATTTCATGCTCACCGAGCCCAAAAAAGAGGCCGCATAACATGTACCAATATGATGAATTTGATACAGCCTATCTGGCAAACCGGGTCGATACTTTCCGGGATCAGGTCTCCCGGCGTATATCCGGCGCTCTTACGGAAAACGAGTTCAAGCCTCTGCGCCTTCAAAACGGCGTCTATCTGCAGCTTCATGCCTATATGCTGCGCGTAGCTATTCCTTACGGGACGCTCAGCAGCGCGCAGATGCGGGTGCTCGGCGATATCGCGGCGCGCTGGGACAAAGGCTATGGCCATTTCACCACGCGCCAGAACATTCAGTATAACTGGATCAAGCTCAAAGACACGCCGGATATCCTGCAGGCACTGGCGGATGTTGGCCTTCACGCCATTCAAACCTCCGGCAATTGTATTCGGAACGTCACCGCTGATCATTTTTCCGGCGCAGCTGCCGATGAAATTGAGGATCCGCGCCCAACGGCAGAACTGCTTCGGCAATGGTCAACAGATCACCCGGAGTTTTC
>CAYQNQ010000250.1:0-3127 GCA_964418815.1 uncultured Hellea sp. | reverse complement strand
CAGTGACGCTCTCCGAAGCCGCTTTCGCGGCCTTGATCCCGAGGGCGCGAAAGGGCGGGGTCTCGCCCCAATTCTTGTCACCGCCGTTCGCGTTATCAAAAAGAATCGCCGAGGGCACGATAGGCGAGACCGGGACAGGCGCAGGTCCGGGGGCGTAGCCGATGCGCTGCGCGCCGAGCCAGGCAGCCACGCCGTCCGCTGCCGCCAGACCGTAAACAGAGCCGCCGGCCAGGACGATGGCGTGAACCTGCTCAATCAATCCACCGTCGGCAAGCGCGTCCGTTTCGCGCGTGCCCGGTCCGCCGCCGCGCACATCCACAGCGCAGGTGGCCGGCGCGGCCGGCAGGATTACCGTCACTCCGGTCTTGACCTTTTCGTCATGGGCGTTACCGATTTTCAGTCCGCCGACATCCAGAATAGAACTCATAAAAGAAGATTAGCCCGTGAGACTTAAAATGAAAGCCTTTTCCGCCCTGTTTCTAACCACTGCTTTAATGATGGCGGGCTGTAAGCAAACCGTCCCGGCACCGGAGAGCAATATATCCGGCTTTAACGTGATCGCTACAAAAGCGAGCGCGCCGGGTATGGTTGTCGCCGCCAACCCCCATGCGGTTGAGGCGGGGCTCGAGATTTTACGCGCCGGGGGCTCGGCTGTCGATGCGGCCGTCGCCGTGCAGACCGTGCTGGGTCTGGTGGAGCCGCAATCCTCGGGACTGGCCGGGGGCGCCTTTATGATTGTCTATGACAATAAAACCGGGGATGTCTGGTTCTACAATGGCCGCGAGACCGCGCCCGCCGGCGTGACGCCCGATATGTTTATGGACCCGGAGACGGGCAAGCCCTTTGGCTATCTGGGCCGGACAGCTACAGGCGTCTCGACCGGCGTGCCCGGCGCTATGGTTATGCTGGATAAAGCTCATGGGGATTACGGCAAGCTGGACTGGGCCAAGAGTTTCGGCCCCGGCATCACTTTGGCCGAAGCAGGCTTCGAGGTCAGTCCTCGGCTCAGTAATCTTTTGGTCCGCATGAAACGGTTCGGGTTTCTGACCGACCCCGATGCGGCCGGCTATTTCATGACCGAAGATGGGGAAACTTTGCCGGAGGGGTTTAAGCGGCAAAATCAGGCCTATGCGGATGTGCTTAAGGCGCTGGCGCAAAATCCGCGCGCTTTGCTGGAAGGCCCTATCGCCGAAGACATTGTCGCCAAAATTCAAAGCGATGCCCGGCCCGGCTCCATGACGCTGGATGATATGGCCAAATATACGGCGCAAAAAGAGCCGGCCCTGTGCGGGCCTTACCGGGACTATACATTTTGCGGGGCCATGCCGCCCTCCTCCGGCGGAATTGCCGTGCTCTCTATTTTGGGCACGCTGGAAAACTTTGACATGACCGCGCTGGGGAATTCCCTGGACGGCTGGCACGCCTTTGCCGAGGCCAGTTTCATGGCCTATGCGGACCGGGATAAATATGTGGCCGATGATGATTTCGTCGCCGTGCCTGTAAAAGAAATGCTGGATCCGGATTATCTTAGGAGCCGGGCCGGTTTGATTTCCATGGAGGCGGCGCAATCAAAGATCAAGGCAGGCAATCCGGCGGGGCTCGTGCGGGGCAAAGACGCCACGCCCGATAATCCGGGCACCTCGCATTTTACGATTATCGACAAAGACGGCCTGACCGTCTCCATGACGACCACAGTGGAAGGGCCCTTTGGCAGCGGCCGCATGGTGCGCGGCTTTGTTCTGAATAATCAGCTGACGGATTTTTCTCATATGCCTGTGGACGCGGAGGGCAATGTGCCCGCCAATGTGATTGCGCCGGGCAAGCGGCCGCGCTCTTCCATGGCGCCCATGATCGGATTTGGTCCGGACGGAAAACTGGCATTTACCACGGGCTCACCGGGGGGCAATTCCATTATCGCTTATACGGCCAAGACAATTGTCGGCATGGTCGATTGGGGGCTCTCGCCGCAAGAGGCCATAGAGCTGCCCAATGTGATCGCCCGAAACGGCACGATCCGGCTGGAGGAAAACCGGCTGGATGAGGATATCATTACGGGGCTTGAAGCCCGGGGCCATAAGGTCACGCGCAGTAAAGGGGAAATCTCCGGACTGCATATCATTTTGAGAAACGCCGATGGCAGCTATACGGGCGGGGCTGATCCGCGCCGGGAAGGAGTCGCGCGCTCGGAATAAGGACAAGATAACAAAACGTAACAATAGTTTAGGATATGTGAACAGGCATTTCAGAAACCGTTCATTCGGCCTGCCCTAGCGCGGTTGTGATACAATAAGAATTGCAACCTAAGAGCCGCAGGATGACGCGCACAGCCATAATATTAGCGGGCGGAGAAGCCCGCCGCATGGGCGGCCAGGACAAGGGCCTGATCATGCTGGGCGGCCAGCGGCTGATTGATCTCGTAGCGGAACGGCTCAGCGTTCAGGTTGACCGGGTGATCCTATCCGGCGCCCATGATTACGGGCTTGGCCTGGATGTGCTGCCGGATCTGGACGACGGCCCCAAAGGCCCGTCCGCCGCTTTGTTCGCCGCCGTTCGCAAATACCCGTCGCTGGACGGCTTTTTGACCGTGCCTGTGGATGGACCGTTTTTCCCGGCCCATCTCTATGAGCGCCTGGCCGGAGACACCAGCGCCATCGCCGCCGGCCCGGACCGCGACCACCCAACCTTCGCCTATTGGAATATGGCGGCCCTAAAAAACCTGTTTTCCGGCCGCAAGTCCAAAAACTGGCCGCTCATGGAAATCACCGAAAGCCTCAACGCGCGGCGGGTAAAATTTCGCGCCGAAAGCTATTTCATGAATTTCAATAGCCCGGCCGACCTGGATGTCGTTTTGCAGCCACAATCCTAGTGTAAAAATTGTTCCAGAATTTGGTCAAGGTCCGCGTGGTCTTCACCACCAACAAATTGAAAAGTCTGTTTGACGCTTACATTTTTCAGCGGCTGACTTTGGGGTTCTGCCAACCACTGCTGAAGAGCGGCTGTCGCGTGCGGTTCAAAACAGGGGTCATTTGACTCAACTATTCGGATATTATGGATTTTGCCGTCACGGCGGATGTCAAAACTGTGGACCACATATCCAACAGTCATGACGTGTTGATAGGACTCACTA
>CAYQNQ010000249.1:0-3132 GCA_964418815.1 uncultured Hellea sp. | reverse complement strand
CCGAATGATGAGCGCGCCGTCACTTTCTTCGGTAATGCCTTTTGTGATCATCTCTTCAATCATATCCGGGATCAGCGGATCCACGGAGGCTTCCCCTTTCCAGAGATCAAAACTGACGCCCAATTCCCCATATCCTTTTTTGAGATATTCAATGGAAATGCGGATGAAATGATCGAGCAGCGCCCGATATCCCGGACGGCCCGATTGTAGCTCTGCCGTTGCAGATTGAGATTTTTTGAGCCGCGCCGGGTCATCTTTGGATTTTTGGCTGGCCGCCGGATAGAGCCGCGCCATATCCTCCATAGTCACAGGGCTATCGGTTGGAAAACCCTCCGTCACTGAGGCGTCAAAATAAACCAGATCCGGCTGCTCTTCCTCGAGCTCGGAAATGAGATGACCCATCTGCAAACCCCAATCGCCCAAATGCACATCGCCGATGACTTCATGGCCGCGAAAGCGCAAGAGACGTTTGAGCGCTTCGCCGATAACGGCAGATCGCAAATGTCCCACATGCATGGGCTTAGCCACATTAGCTCCGCCGTAATCGACGACGATTTTTTTGGAGTTTTGCGTCGACGCGCCGGCGCGCGGGTCGGCCATCAGCGTATTAGCCCGCATTGCAACCAAAGTTTCGTTGGGAATAATATTGATAAACCCCGGGCCGGCAATTTCCAAACCGGCGATAACCGTATGGCCTGTAAGCTGTTCAACAATTTTGGAGGCGATCTCCCGGGGATTGGCTTTTTCCCCCTTTTTTTTGAGCATACCGGCTGCGGCCATAGCGCCGTTACATTGAAAGGGCGCCAAATCAGGACGGTCCGACTCGCGCACGGCTCCTAGCTCTTTTGGGAACCCCAATTCTGAGAAAGCGGCCGAGCAGGCCTCTGATAATTTATTCAAGACAGAGTCAGACATGATGGCCTCTTAAGAATCCATCGGAAACAATTTGTAAACAGCTAAAGGAAAATTACCGGGTTTGACCCGCAGAAACCCGAAAACGCTTGCCTTCTGCGTTAAAAGCCTGCTGATCAGGCGTGACAACAAATCCGATCACGATTTCAAAATTGACACCCGATGTATTTTCACCGGCGCGCGGAATGGTAATTTTGTCGATCTTTTCGGTTTTACTCACCCGATCTTTACCCGCTGGAAAACGAACGGAAATCGGAAAAACTTCCTTGTGAATCACAGCCACGTTTTTACGCGTAACAGCCACGAAATATTCATAAACGGCCTCTTCGCCGGACGCCGCCGGTCCGCGGCCAAAATCCATGTCGATTTCCAGATCAGCTTCAATAGGCAGCTCACCGTAATAGCGGCAAAGGCTGCGAATTTTTCCAATTTCGCCGGTAAAGCCAACATTGGCGAAACTTTCAGGTCCCTTAATCTCGACGATACGGGCCGCGTCATAAAGTGCAAATGCGCGCGGACAAGGACCCGGATTGGCTTCCGCCGCCTTTCCGATGGCCAGAGCTTCCTTGGTTGAGCGGCATCCAGAAAGCGCCATCATCACAACCAGCGCGCTCCCAAAAAATAATTTCGCTTTACCCATGTTTTTGCCTTTTTTCGGGTTATATATGAGTCGACTATGGCATGCCAACGCGCAGTCTGCTACAGCACAGACACACGGTTGTCTACTATATGGTGCGGCCCAATTGGGCAACGCACATATGACAAAGACAAGCGTTTATGAGGATAATTTAATGCAGCCCCTTCCGCCTGCGAATGACCGATTGACCAAAGCCGTTCTGCTGGCGGCGCCCCGCGGGTTTTGTGCCGGCGTTGATCGGGCCATTCAGATTGTTGAAAAGACACTGGAAAAATATGGCGCGCCCGTTTTTGTGCGCCACGAGATCGTGCATAACACCCATGTGGTTTCCCGCCTGGAGCAGATGGGCGCGGTTTTTGTCGAAGAACTGGACGACTGCCCGGACGATCGGCCCGTCGTCTTTTCGGCCCACGGCGTTCCCAAATCCGTGCCAAAAGCGGCCGAAGCCCGGGACATGCATTATCTGGACGCAACCTGCCCGCTGGTCTCCAAAGTTCACGTCGAAGCCGAAAAGCACAGAAAGAACGGACGGCATATTTTACTCATCGGACATGCGGGCCACCCGGAAGTCATCGGCACAATGGGACAGCTGGAAAACGGCGCCATGACCCTCATTGAAGACGAAACGGACGCGCTCAACTATCAGGCAGTGGATGCGGACAATCTGGCGCTGGTCACGCAAACGACACTGTCTGTGGATGACACGCAAGGCATAATCAAAATTCTGCAAGACCGTTTTCCGTCCATTGCCCTGCCCTATAAAGAAGACATTTGTTACGCCACCACTAATCGGCAGGCGGCAGTCAAAGAAATCGCAAAAGGCTGCGATTTGTTCATGGTTATCGGGTCCCAGACTTCGTCCAATTCCAAACGGCTTGTGGAAGTGGCCATTAAAGCCGGGGCGGATTCAGCCATGTTAGTTTCTGGAGCGGAAAGTCTGGACTGGGCACTGATCGAAGGCTGCGAAACTATTGGACTTTCGGCCGGTGCCAGCGCGCCAGAATACCTCACAGACGGCGTCATTGCGGCGCTCAAATCCCGCTATGATATAAATCTGAACGAAGTCCGGGTCACAGACGAAAACGTGAAATTCCATTTGCCCAGAGAATTACGGGCATGAGGGAATTAAGGGCTTGAGCAAGGAGCTTATCATTTACACGGACGGGGCCTGTTCCGGAAATCCCGGGCCGGGCGGCTGGGGCGTTTTGATGAAGTTCGGCGAAGCGGAAAAAGAACTGTTTGGCGGCGAAGAAGAAACCACCAATAACCGTATGGAACTCATGGCCGCCATCGAGGCCCTGCGCGCCATCAAACCGGGATATTCAGGCAAGATTACGCTCTGGACCGATAGCACCTATGTCCTCAAAGGCATCACGGAATGGATCCATGGCTGGAAGAAACGCGGCTGGAAAAAATCAGACAAGAAACCTGTCGTAAACCGGGATCTTTGGGAAGAGCTCGACGCTGAAAATAACAAGCGCGAGATCGAATGGAAATGGGTCAAAGGCCATACGGGCGAAGAAGGCAATGAACGGGCTGATGAATTGGCGCGGCGCGGCATTCCCAGGGATGAGGAAGAGTGA
>CAYQNQ010000248.1:0-3167 GCA_964418815.1 uncultured Hellea sp. | reverse complement strand
AAAACGCCCTTTATCCCCTGGCCGTCGACCGCATGATTTATAAGGGCATTAGGCGGGGGAAATAGAGCTCTGCGGATCCTGAAGCCGGGACCGCGTTACAGAACATCTGCCCGGCGGTTTTTATTATCTATGCGAATAAGCCGGCCAAATCTGTCCGTACACAGACATATATGAGAGACGTCCGACATATGGCCTTCTTTAGACCCTTGCCGGGTTCCGCGGGCTAAAAACCGAAATTCCGGTTCATCATTTCCAACGAGTATAAACTGGTGAGGCCTCTCGCCAGCAATAAAAGTTGCGCCTTCCGTTATGGAGACGGACTGCCTGAAAAAATCAAGGACCTGCACCTCGTCGTGGCCCTGATAACCAATTTCAATCCTTCGCTGGGCAAATTTCACGGCACTTTTTCGAGTGTCATAATTGGCTTCCATTAAACTCAACAAATGCGATCCTTCCTCGCCCACAACATTCATGACACCCCATTTCCCAGTTGAAACCCATTGCCAGTGAATTTCCGGTTTCAGGACTTTCTCTTCATCATAGCTTGGCAAACAGAAAAATGTTTCCAGAGCATCAGGCACAGAATAATTCCAGCCCTGCATAACTCCAAATCGCGCATGAGACAGGTTTCTGGTTAGCCAGCTGGATCCATTTTTGCTTTTCATAAAAGCCATGACTTGCATTTCATTGCTGGTTTGCACCGTCCACAGAAATTCAAGTTCCGGCTTTTTCTGGCAAAGTTTCAAGACATCAATGGCCCCGATCTGATTATCAATTTGAACCAGCCACTGACCATCCGACATGGCATCATGCCAGGCAACCAAATGTAAAAGTCCGATATCTGTAAACTTTCGTTTATGCGTTTCAAGACGGGTGAGACGCGTTTGCCCATCCTTGAAATCCTGCACGACCATGACAGATGGGCTGGCGCCTACGGGGACGAGGTCTTTAATCTGGCTGACCTGACGCGACCATAATATTTTCCCTTCGCGGCTGCGCAGTTCCAAGCGGTCGGTTTCGTACCAGATAACCATTGAGCCGTTGTTTAAAACACAGGCTTTTTCAATCCGGGCTTTAATAGATTTTGGCGAAGGCAAATTGACCACATTCGGGCGCGTCTCTTCCGCCTTTTTTATGGATTTTACCTTATCCAGGTCTGCCGCGAGGACAGGTAAATCCGCTTTTTGAACAAGCCGCTTTAAGAGATTTAAATCGGCAGGCGTCAGGTCCTGCGAACCATGGGCGAGCAAATTTCGCGCGAAACGGTCAATTATGGGCTTGGACGGGCCTTCCCAGAATCCCGCCTGATCGGTCCGCTCTCTTGCGGCTTCTTTCGATAAAAGGGCCAGAAAATGGCAGAGATTTTCAGCTGTCTTTCCGTTGACCAAATCCTGAAATGACCCGAAGGCGTGGGCATAAGCGTTTGCGCCGAGGTGAACAGCATCGGGAAAATCTTCAATCGCGGACGGATCAATTTTATCTTCATCCCACGGGGCATAGAGCAAGGCCCTGCAGAGAAGTCCGGCCGGGTAATCAGTCTTCCCTTCAGAAAAATAGCGCTGCTGCTGGTCCAGCGCTGCCTCCAACCATAACCGGCGGTCGGCAATCAGCCCGGAATCCGGAGCTTGACCATTTTGGCCCTTCGCCAGCTCATCCGTAACTTCAAGCGCCCTTAAAGGCTGACCGGATTCCACCAGCATGTCCGTCCAGGCTTTGACGACAAAATTGTGAAATTCCTTGTCCTGTCTTTGGCTGTCTTCAGCCAGCCGCTCAAAACAATCCGTTTTTTTTGCCAAAGCCAAAGCCAGGTCTTTTTTGCCGGCCTTATAATATAACCGAATGATGAGAGGGGGATCTTGCCGACTATCAAGCGCCAGTTTTGCTGCCACTTCGTATAGCTCGCCGCGCTCAAGTGTGAGCACGGCCTCATAATGATTATCAAGGAGCTGGGAGTGGATATAGGCGGCGCGGCGATAATCGCCTTTTTGCTCAAGATCCTGCGCCAATTTACCGTAGCGGGCCGCCAAATCGAAATGTGTTTGGAGCCCGAGGATTGGCATGGAAAATCCACCATTGTTGACTTTGAAGTCCAGACCCGAGCGCATATCCGGCAGTCGAAACGGAAACCGCGATTTGCCTTTTAATTTGTCTCCGCCGCCAAGTTTAAGAGCAAGCTTAAGCGCGCTGTCTATATCGCCTTTATTAATCAGCTTTTCGACCAGAGACATGCGATTGCCAAACTGCTGGGCCAGCTTGGAACCCAGCGGGGAATGCCAGCGCATCCATCCCGCCATACCTTCAAAAAACCCCGGACCCTTGTCAGGCCCGGTTTCCCCGGCTTCGCCCGAACCCACCTTTTTACCCGCCCCGCCTTTGCCGAGGAGTCTGGTGCCAAATAGTCTGGAAAAAATATTACCGAGCTTATATTTTTCATCCAGGCCTGACAGAGTTTTGTCCGTTTCCGAAAAAACACTTTTGCCGTCCCCGCTGACAGGGATTTCTTTGGTCTTGACCGTGATTTGGCCAGTTTCCTCTGCCCCGGCTTTGTCAGAAAAAGACCGGGCTTCAAGATAAGACCTGGCTTCAGATTTAACGCGCCGGAATTCATGGCTCTGAAAAATTGTCAATTCTGGCTGCGGCCAGAGAACCGCCAGGGACAGGCGGCGTAGACTTTCACTGCGAATATAATGTGCGGCGCCGTTCCACCACAGCTGAACGCTTTGCAGTTCCGATATTTGAATATCCGGGACGGTCACGGTTTTCATGGCGTAGCTGGCTAGGGTATCGGACCTAGTGGCCTTGAGCGGCAGGATCGCGCCCCGCAAAACGTCCGGAATAATCTGCGGGGATTGAAACAAGACAATCAACACCGTCTGATCCGGCAGGTCCGCTTCCCAGGCGGCCCGTATATCATCTTTCAGAGATGTCATCTCCGTCAGCTTATCCGCCGTAGAATTCAGACAAACAAAACCGGCTGACGCGTCCGCGTCATCCCATTGCGGAATTTCCGGAAAAGGCGGCTTTGGATTGGCTTTGTGCCGGGAAATTATGTAACGTCGATCAGCCAAAAACTCTACCTGCATCCAGCTCTAACGCCATTGCCATAATATCATCGAGATTTATGATCCTTTTCGAATAATTTCCATGAGATTTAGTCAAACTGACCA
>CAYQNQ010000247.1:0-3185 GCA_964418815.1 uncultured Hellea sp. | reverse complement strand
CGTTCCTGACGAGAACCGCCCCATAATCCAAAAATTCTTTTGGCGGTTTCCGTGTCTTTGATGGGGTCTTTACTCTCCCTCGGGTCCATAGCCGCAATCACGCCCATATACTCGCCGTGATCGGTGACGCCGTAAAAATCAAGCGGCGGGCCGGAAAGTTTGATATCCACGCCGGCTCCATTGTCGATGGGTTCGCCTTTGGCAAAGCGGTAAGCATCGTCAGCCGTCGTGCGGGTGCCCTGAATATAGGCATCAAAAGAATTGCGCGTGTGGATGTGCAAATCCCCGAAATAGGCGTTCATGGTCGGATTGGTTTCCACAACAACATCCGATCGGTCGACATGCTTCATTTCGTAAAGTGTGCGTTCAGATTTTGTGAAGTTTTTAAAGACACACACGCTTACAGCGGCGATCGCTAGAATGCCTACGCCTAATAACCATTTTTTCATTTCATTCTCCCCAGAATAATTCTCTATCGCCCTTTCCAATTGGGCGTTCGTTTTTCGATGAAGGCGTTGATGCCTTCTATGGCATCTTCGCTGTTTCTCCACATTTTAAATTCAGGATAGTCTTCCTGATTATTCATGGCCGTTTCCAGATCAGCTTCGCTCAAACCCCGGCGCACTGTCGCTTTTGACGCCGCGATAGATGCTGGTGCGCCTTTAAGAATCATATGGCAATATTCTGAGACAGTTTTCTCCAATTCTTCCGGCGCGGCGACTTCGTTGACGAAACCCAGCTTCTTTCCCTTTTTGGCGCTGACGCGGCGCGAGGTCAGGATTAAATCCATGGCCGGCTTGAGACCGATTTGCCGTGGCAGTCTGTGCAGCCCGCCGCCCAGTGCCACCGCCCCGACAAGAGGCTCCGGCAAGCCAAAGCTCGCTTTGGATGAAGCGATGATTAAATCACAGGCCAGCGCCAATTCAAATCCGCCGCCCAGCGCAATACCGTTGACCATGGCAATAACGGGCTTACTGAGATCAAACCGTTCGGCAAGTCCGGCGTAGCCGCCTTCGGGGTAATCTCTCCCGAGGCCTTCTTTGAGGTCACTGCCAGCGCAAAAAGCTCTATCGCCGGCGCCGGTTACGACAGCTATGCGCTGCGATATATCCCCAGCAAAAGCATCAAAAGCCTGATTCAGCGCCGCGTGCATGCCCGGCGTAATAGCGTTCATGGCCTTGGGCCGGTTAAGCGTGATACGGGTGACAGGCCCATCCGTTGATATGAGAATATGATCAGACACCCTTAAACCTTGAACACCATTTTCGCGTTTTCGCGCAGGAATTTGGGCCAGACATCATCCTTAAGCGGGACATGCTTCATATCCTTGAAAATCCGCTCCAGGCTCAGCCCCATGGGAAAATACCCGGCATAGATAATTTTGTCAGCGCCCCGGCTATTGGCGTAGTCGATTATGGCTTTGGGATAGTGTTTAGGCGCGAAAGCCGATGTTGAATAATATAGATTAGGATATTTGAGCATGAGTTTCACCGCGAGGTCCACCCACGGCTCCGCCCCATGGCGCATGACGACTTGCAGCTCAGGGAAAAACCAGCAGACTTCATCCAGATGCTCGACTTTTTGCGTTTGCATCGGAATACGAGGCCCCGGAACACCGACATTCAAACAGATAGGAATATCCAGTTCCACGCAAGCGGCATAAAGCGGATACATGCGCGCGTCATTTATTGCGACCTGCGGAACCGTTCCCGACGGGAACACGCTCACCGAGCTGATCCCAAAATCCTTATGCAGGCGTTTGACTCGCCGAACCTCGTCCATGCCGTTTCCAGGGTTGCAAGGCACATCAAAAAAGAAACGGTCCGGATAGTTTTCTTTCGCCTTGATGGAGGTCTCGTCCTCCATGAATCCGACCATGGCTTTTTCGATACCGTGTGCATCCATTTGCTCCACTGTCCATTTGACGAAATCAGATACATCCGACCCCATTTCCGGAATATCCTTGAACATATACTGGGCCGGCATTTTGAACATATCGCGGCTTTGCTGATCGTTGAGCAGGGGCCGGAAGCTTTCATACCAGTCGGAGCGATCCGCATGAGAGGGTATCCCCATCATGCAGTCGATAATACCGATATCCTTCGGATAGCTCATCCATTCCCCTCTAAAAACTCTTCCCGAACTTTGCGTTTATCGACCTTACCCATGGCGTTGAGCTCGAAATGAGTCGGCCGAATGACGAATTCCGTTGGGACTTTATAGTCGGCCAACTGCGTCTTGGCAAAAGCTTCCAGATCATTTGTTCCGGTTTGAACATCATTGAGAAAGACGATAGCTACGAGCCGCTCGCCCATGCGTGTGTCAGGCACTCCAAATGTGGCTATGGTTTCCACTGCCGGGTGCTTGCACATGGCCTGCTCGACTTCGGCGCAGTAAATGTTTTCACCGCCGGAAATGACCATGTCCGTTTTCCGGTCTACGATATAGATATAGCCCTTGTCATCCATGCGCCCGATATCGCCCGTCTTGTACCAGCCGTTGTGATGAGCCTGGGCCGTCTCTTCGGGCCGGCCATAATAACCGTTCATCATGGTTGCGCCCTTGGCCCAGATTTCGCCCAGCTCACCGAGCGGTAATGCCTGACCGTCATCATCCACAATCTTCACATCAGTCATGGGCAGGATCAATCCAGAGGCCTGAGGGTTGTTGACAAAGGCTTCACCGGTCGCCTGAGAGATGGCGCCGCTCATTTCCGTCATGCCGTAACCGGCCCCGATAAAGGCCTGCGGAAAACGTCGTTGAATTTCCTCTAACACGTTGATGGGGAGCGCCGCGCCGCCGCAGGAAAGCGCGCGCAGGCTGGTTAAATCAAAATCATCATATTCCGGCACGCCGAACATATCCCAATACATGGCCGGAACACCGCCAAATGTAGAAACTCGTTCTTTTTCAATAAGTTCGAGCGCAGTCTTACCACTCCACCTTGGCATCAATACCAGCTTTCCGCCTGTAGAAATGGTTGTGAGAAATGTAGACGTGCAGCCGGACGTATGAAACAGAGGGAAGGCCAGAAGCGTAGAGCTTTGCGGAAGCTGCGCACGCAGCGTCTGCACATCCGTTCCAAAATTTTCCGCCATTTTCTGCAATATAACAGCCATGGCGAGCTGCGTGTTCATCATGCCGTGTATGAGTGCCCGGTTCGACAAGGCGGCGGCTTTGGCTCG
>CAYQNQ010000246.1:0-3204 GCA_964418815.1 uncultured Hellea sp. | reverse complement strand
CGAAAGAATTCGTGAAACTGATGACCGAGGCGTCCAAAGAGCGGACCCTTGTTGCGATCGACAACCCAGGCCATGGTGAAAGCGATTTGTTAGAGAGCATCGACGAGGCCACGGTCATGAACTACGCCAAATCTGCCTGGGCCGTCATCGACAAGCTGGGTTATGGAAAAGTCGAACTTCTAGGGCATCATACCGGCGCGAAAGTCGCCACGGAAATGACTTTTCAACGCCCGGATAACGTCCGCCAAATCGTCATGGTTTCAGCGCTTGTCCTGACTAAGGATGAACAAACGGAATTTGAATCCATGTTTCAGCCGATACCATTGGATGAGGCCGGGACGCGTTTTCAGGATATGTGGGAAAAATCAGTGAAACACAGAGGGAAAGGTGTGTCACTCGAGGATCTCGCAGCGAGCTTCGCCGAAAACCTGCGTGCCGGTGATGACTATGAATGGGGTCACAAGGCTGCGTTTGAATATAACCAGTTTTTTCCTGACCGTGTCTCGGCACTCACCCATAAAATCACCGTACTCAATCCCGGTGATATGCTGTATGAGCTCACCCCGCGCGTCGCTCCACTGTTACAAAACGGTCAAGTCATCAATCATCCTGAATGGGGATTTGGCTTTATGGACGCCTATACAGAAGATGCTGTTGAGGCCGTCAACAAAGCCCTGGCTTAATGGCTACTCTTAAGTGAAACTTTTAGGCAGGCCGGCATCGGGCGTGAAACCGTAAATTGGTTCTCCCGGTAAGCCCTCCTGAATGATGGGACGCAGAGCCATAAGTTTTTCAATATCAATTCCCGTATCCACACCCATGGCTTCAAACATATAAACCAAATCTTCCGTCACGATATTGCCGCTCGCGCCCGGTGAGGCCGGACACCCGCCTAGACCTCCTTGCGAACTATCAAAAACCGTAATGCCTTCTTCAAAGGCGGCGAATGCATTGGTGATCCCCAGCCCCTGCGTATTATGGAGATGCACGCTTTTGACCTTTTCTGCCCCAGCAACCGCGCGAACTTTTTTGATAAGGCGTTTAATTTGCAAAGGCTGCGCGTAGCCAACTGTATCCGATAAGCCGAGCTCATCAGCCCCGGCCTCAACCAGGCGTTCGGACAATTCAACAACCTTGTCTTCAGGCACATGGCCTTCGATTGAACAGCCGAAAGCCGTACTGACTCCAGCTTCAAACCAGGGCCTTTTGTCTTCTGGAGCGGCGTCAAACAAAGCCCGGATTGCTTTGACATTTTCAATTACCTGGTCGTGGGTCTGTCGCATGTTTTTCAGGCTATGAGACTCGCTGGCAGACAAAGGCATGGTTACCGCATCAACACCGGCCTCCAATGCCGCCTGCGCGCCGCGCAGGTTCGGAATTAGGGCAAGGACGGTTAGACCGGGAAATGATTTGGCGTATTTCACAATTTCAGCTGTATCCGCCAATTGCGGGAATAATTTGGCGGGAACAAAGGAACCAACCTCTATCTCGCGCATTCCGGCATCATATAGCCCTTTTATCCAACGCTTTTTAACGGCCGTAGGCATCACGCCTTTGCAGTTTTGCAGACCGTCTCTTGGGCCGACTTCGCTGATAAGTATTTTGTCTGTCATATTACGCTTGTGCCTTTAAAAAACGAAAATCAGTTGAGCCTAGTCAAATGCTTTCCTAATAGTTTGTTGAAGAAAAGCAAAATACAAGATGGGGAATGCCATGACCAAATCAACGATGGTCTGTGAAGATAAGACAGCCCGGCAAATTTTCGAAGAAATTCGGGCCAATCCAACGCGGAAACGCTTCGGCTTTGGCGAACGCATGGCCATCGTCAATGTGGACCTGCAAAAAGCCTATACCCGCCCGGACCTGTTCTCGACCGCTTATATTACCGACCCGCAGCAAATGGACCATATCCGGGACATTTCAAATCTCGCGCGCAGCAAGGTATTACCCGTAATCTGGACTCACGTAGCCTATATGGAAAACGCGGCCGATGCTGGCGTCTGGGGGACGCGCACGGATACGCCCAATAGTTTGCAGAATATCAAATACGGCTCGGAACGTCACGCCTTTGATGATCGCTGCGAAATCGATGAGACGGTTGACGCGGTCTATACCAAACGCATGCCGAGTGCCTTTTTCGAAACCCCGCTCAACAGTTTTCTCAACTGGCATAAAATCGATACTGTCGTGGTTACAGGCGGCTCTACATCGGGCTGCGTGCGCGCGACAGCGGTTGATAGCCTATCCTATGGTTACCGCACCATCGTTCCCATTGAGTGTGTCGCCGATAAACATGAGAGCTATCATTTTGCAAATCTTACCGACCTTCTGATCAAATACGCTGACGTGGTCAATGTCTCAGAGGTTTATGACTGGCTGAATGATTATGAAGCCAATTAAATGAAATCTGATCCCAATCTTTATGATTACTGGCCCTATGCCGGACGGCCAAAAATCGAATGGCCGGACGGGAAGAAACTCGCCTTTTGGGTTGCCCCGAATATCGAGTTTTACGAATTTCTACCGCCGGGCAATCCCAAACGAAACCCTTGGCCCAACGCGATCCCGAACGTGCAGCAATACAGCCAGCGGGATTTTGGTAATCGTGTCGGACATTTGCGCCTGATGGAACTGCTGGATAAATATAATCTGCGCGGCACCGTTAGTCTTAATGTAGCGCTGTGCGATCATCATCCGGAAATCATCGAGGATTGCGTGAAGCGCGATTGGGAGTTCTTCAGTCACGGCATTTATAACACACGCTATTCCTATGGCCTCACGCCGGAGCAGGAACAGGCGGTTCTGGATGATTCGATCAAGACGGTGGAAAAAGCGACAGGTCAGCGGATACGCGGCTATCTGGCTCCTGCCCTCACTCACACTGAAGATACGCTCGACTTGATCGCGGAGAATGACTTCTGGTATTCTTGCGATCTGTTCCAAGATGATCAACCGCAACCGCTCAAGACCAAAACCGGCAAGCTGGTTTCAATGCCCTACTCGCTCGAGGTCAACGACGTAATCACCTATTCGGTCATGGGTATGGACCCAGACCGCTATACGGACATTCTAAAACGCCATTTCGATCAACTGCTCTTAGAGGGCGAACGCTCGGGTACGGTGATGTGTATTCCGCTCCACGCATACTTGGTCAGCCAACCTCATCGGATCAAAGTCTTTGAAGAAGCCCTCAAACATATCTGC
>CAYQNQ010000245.1:0-3205 GCA_964418815.1 uncultured Hellea sp. | reverse complement strand
CCTGAACGCGCAAAAGAAATCGCGGCTGATGCAGACGGTGTGGTTGTCGGAACCGCTATTGTCAAAACCCTGCATGAAGAGGGCAAAGACGCGGCCCTCTCACTTATTCGCTCCCTCGCCACCGCGACCCATAGCTGAAATTCATTAGTGTGACTCTACGCAACCCTTTTCATAAGTCGTGATTTCGACTTGATTTTTTGGGTGATACAAAAATAGAGTAATATCTCAATTGAAAACCTGGGGGTAACCATGAGAAATAGATCCATATTGTTTGTAGCTGCGAGTTTGATTTTCGGAGCTTGTTCGTCAACACCTGTTTTGACATCAACGCCTGATGCCGACGGCCTTGCGGCTTTCAAGTCCGGCGAAAACGGCATGATTGTGATGAACACTTCAGGAAATCTAGGATGCGATACAAATTATCTTGGATTTCAAAACAAAGATACGAAAGATGTGAATGTCATTGTCTCAAAAGCGACCAAAACATCGGTTTCTGAACCTGCCTTGATTTCCGTAAAGCCAGGCAAGCATTCTCTGGTTTATGGGCGGTGTTTTAAGTATGGTTATACAGGCGGCGAACTGCCATCTCTAAGAAGATGGTTTGTTTCTTTTGATGTCGGGCCCGGCGAAGTCGTATATCCAGGAACACTCAACTCGCAGAGAATTCCCGTGAAAGCCCGGAAAAGCACGCTGGGGACAATCATGAGCCTGTCGAAGAACACACCAAAAACATTTGTGTCTTTTCAGCTGGATGATAACAGCCCGGAAATTAGGTCTTATTTCGCTGAAACCTATCCCGAAATAGCATCAAAAATCAACTATGACCCACCCTTCTCTATTTTTACAGCAGATGAGTATCAAGGTGTCATGCAGCGCACTTATGCCGCGGACGAAAATGGGAAATTTCCAAGCGAAAAAGAGGCAAATGAACGATATAGAGAAGAGATAAAAAAGCAATTGTCAAAAAGCATTCTACGGCTCGCAGATGAATTTGCTGAGGACGAACCGACCAAACCAACAAATTAGATAAAATTTGAACATCGGTCACTAGTCGATGCGGCCATAGCTATACTCTTTATTTCGTCAATAAAATAAGTCATGCTTGCTTAGGATGGAGAACGCATGACCCGGGACGATTATCACAAGCTTATCGAGACGCCGCAAATGCTCGATTACGGCGTCTATCTTAAAGCGGATCAATTGCTGGAATGCCAGAAACCCCTGGCCGAAATGTGCAATGCCGATGAGCTGCAGTTTCAAATCGTGCATCAGGTGGAAGAGCTTTGGATGAAGCTCATGGCCTATACGCTGGTGGATGTAATGGACTATATCCGCGCGGCCCAGACTAACCGCGTCATCACCCTTCTATCGCGCGTCCACCGCATACAGCGCATGATGATTGACCAGCTCATGGTACTGGAAACCATGTCCCCCAAAGAGTATCAGGAAGTCCGGCTGCAGCTGGGCAATGGCAGCGGACAAGAAAGTCCGGGCTTTCAAATGCTTTTGAAAATTCCCGCAGGTTTATGGGCGGCGTTTGAAGAGGGCTATCTCAAGCCGGAGAACCGTACTATTCGCGACATATATGACGAAGGCTACGCCCATGATGATACTTATGTTGTGGCCGAAAACCTGCTGGAGTTTGACGAGCTGTTCCAGAAGTTTCGCTGGGCGCATTTATTTCTCATCCACCGCTCCATCGGCATGGGCTCCAAATCGCTCAAAGGGCGCTCCGTGGATATATTGCAAAACGGGGCCAAACACCGCTTCTTCCCGGAGCTTTGGGATATTAGAGTCGAGATGACTGACCGCTGGGGCGGGGACTATGGTACAGTCCGCGATCCAATTCACAAGGCGTGAAAGACCGGTTTATAATCCCGGAGGGCGGGCCCTATTTCCTGACCCATTCTATCGGGCCAATGACCACTCTTGGCCGCAAATATCTGGATGAGCACTATCTAGCCCCTTGGAGTACCCATGGCGGCGAAGCCTGGCCATACTGGCTCACGCTTTTGGACAAGTTTCACGGGGCCCTATCCAAACTCCTAGGCGGAGGTGAAGACGAATTTTCTGTACAGCCCAATCTATCGGCCGGGCTTTCAAAATATCTGTTGTCCCTGCCCTGCTCTGACACACCCTTAAAAATACTCATGCATGCTCACGCCTTTCCGAGCATGGGTTTCGTGGTCTCGGCTCTACCGGCCGAAGGCTATGAACTTGTTCTGATCCCGGAAGACAGGCCGGCCCATGACCCCAATGTCTGGGCCGAATATTTATCGGGCGGCATTGATATCGCTCTTATCACCCATGTTCATTCCATGACCGGCGTGCTTTCGCCCGTCGAAGATATTGCCAACATCGCCAAAGACAAAGGCGTAAAGGTACTTGTCGATACGGCTCAAAGCGCCGGCATCATTCCCATCCATATTCCAAACTGGGACGTGGACGCCGTATTTGGCTCCTGTATCAAATGGCTCTGCGGCGGACCGGGCGCGGGCTGGATGTGGGTCAAAAGCGCGAACTTGCCGAATTTAACGCCCATTACAGCCGGCTGGTTTTCCCACGCCAATCCCTTCGAATTTGATATCCGGAATTTTAAGTTTTCAGACACAGCCAAGAAATTCTGGGACGGGACACCCTCCGTCGCCCCTTACGCTATAGCCCTTGGCGGGATTGAGACCATATTGGATATAGGTGTTGAAAACATACGTGCGCAAAGTCTTAAACTTATGCAAACGGCCCGCCCTGATTTTGAGTTCGTCCAAAATGGAGGCACCATTTGTTTTGAGGCCGGAGACCGCGCCGACAAAATCGAAAACGCACTCAGGCGCATGAAGGCCAGATTTGACCGGCGCAAAAATATCCTCCGCCTTTCCCTGCATGTAACGAATACAGATGAGGACGCCAGCGGGATCGCAGCCTTGCTCAATTCCGGTTGATATGTCAAAAGGCTGACATAATTGGGGAGGCCCACCCATGGCCGGATTGAAAACAACATTATTGCGGGCGCTCTCTATAGGCATTATCGCCGTGTCTCTCACGGCCTGCGGCAGCGGCAGCAGTTCATCGGTTGCGCCGCCAAGCGGCGGTGGTGTTCAGCCCCCTCCGCCTCCACCACCCCCTCCTCCACCTCCGCCTCCGCCGCCGCCACCGACATCCGGGGTTGAGACGAATGCGGAGATGAGAATTTTCGAATCCGGTCAGG
>CAYQNQ010000244.1:0-3224 GCA_964418815.1 uncultured Hellea sp. | reverse complement strand
CAATAAATGACCAGGTTAGCTTTACGCGGCGAAAAGCCCACCAAAATCGAGTCCCCTTCGCGGCCGCTCTCATAGACATAATGATAGGCCCCGAAACCGATGATGGACGGCGGCCAATAGTGAGGTTTTTCGCCGGTGACTTTTTCAAACATTTCCAGCAAAATCCGGGCATCGGCCAGCCGCGTTTTGTTCTCAACAGCAGAGACGAAGCCTTCCAGATCGGCCGGGGTGGTCTCCCGCCAATTCATACGTGCTGATCCAGCATTATGACGTTGCCGTCCGGGTCGCTTAAAATCAAACTTCCGGGGCCGGAATCGCTCGCCACCTCAGTGGTTATTTCGAGCCCTTTGGCCTTTAGATCCTTTTGGATTTCCCGAACATCCATGAACTTTTCAAGGGGCTGCGCCATCTCGCCCCAACCCGGATTGAATGTCAGGATGTTATTTTCAAACATACCTTGAAACAGCCCAATGATGACCTTGCCATTGGTCAGGATGAGCCAGCCTTGCTCGGAGCTGTCATGCATGGCCGAAAATCCCAGCGCTTCGTAAAAAGCGCGGCTGGCCTTGATATCCTTGACCGCCAGACTCACTGAAAAATTGCCCAAAGATGATATGTCTGTCATTGGTTTCTCCCCTTTATCCCAGCGAGAGCGCTGAAATATTCCGGGAATTATACCACGTTAAAACCTGTGTGTGTAGGGCGGGCTACCCGGCTCTGATCAATGCCTTGTTTTCCGGCTTGGGCAAGGCGGCAGCCGGTGCGGGCTTCAGCCCCAGTCGGATATCAAAGCGTGAGCCCTGGCCCAATACGCTCTCGACCAGAATATCTCCGCCCATGACATTGGCCAGACGCTTGGCAATTGAAAGTCCCAGCCCTGTGCCTTCATGCTTTCGCGTAGGTCCGTTTTCGGCCTGCGAAAATTTATTAAAAACCGCATCAAGCTTCTCAGACGGAATTCCAATGCCCGTATCTTTGACCGTAATCATGACGTCGCCCGCGTCCAGCAGCCGTACATTTACGGAAACGCTGCCTTCCTCGGTGAACTTGACGGCGTTACCCAGGACATTGGTGATGATTTGCTGGACGCGGCCCGGATCGCCCAGATAAATATCCGGCGTTCCGGGTTCGAAGCTGGCGGTCAGCAGAATTCCCTTTTCGTTGGCAAGGTGACCCACGAGTTTGCAAACATCCTGCAGGCATTGGCGGAGGTTTAATTCCTCACTCAGTAAAGACACATGCCCGGCTTCGATTTTAGAAAAATCCAGAATATCATTGATAATCGTCATCAACGCTTTGCCGGACCGCTGAATAAGGTCGACCAGATTATGCTGCTCATCTTCAAGCTCGTGTTGCGACAGCAAATAAGCCATCCCCAAAACGCCGTTCATGGGCGTTCGAATTTCGTGACTCATATTGGCCAGAAAGTCCGACTTGCTTCGCTCCGCGGCTTCGGCGTCAAGCTGGGCGTTTTTGATATCAGACACATCCGTTATGGTAATGATGTTGCCCACATCGGCGACATAGTGTTGATGGCGCAATATATGGCGGCCGTCTTCCAGGGTAAATTCTTCTTCAATGGCCTCGACCTTGTTAAAGCGCGCGGCAAAAAGCTCCGCAAAACAAGTGTCAATCTCTTCATCCGTAACGCGAACGGGATCTTTTTTAAGGATCTCCCGGGTCAGCTCTTTATCGCGGCTCCCGATTTCCGGTGTGAAGCCCAAGGTCCGGCAATAATCCTCATAAGCCGAATTATAAGTCGTCACGATGCCGGTTTTGTCGACCACGAGGACAGCCTGTGACAGTCCCTTGACGAGATCTGTTAAGGCGCGCTTCGCCTTTTCCAGTTCCTGCTCTCGTATTTTCAAATCCGTAATATCGATGCCGAAACCCACAATCACCTGTTCGTGGATTTTACTGTGCGTCACCTTCATCCAGCGGCCAGCCCCGGTCAACATGTCGTGGGCGGTTCCGGCTTTGAACTGCTCGACCACATAGGCCGCCGCCTTGCGGATTGTCTTTTCCGACGCCCCTTTAAAGATGGCCCGGCTCGCCGCATAAGCCGCAGCTTCGAGGCCCTCCCCCCGGGCAAAGGCTTCATGGAGTTCCGGCCAGGTCTGGCGCGAGGCCTCATTGGCGTAAATCAGCTGAAATTCCTGATCGTACAGGGTCAGCGGCGAAGACGAGCTGTCAATAGCTTCGCCCAGCAAACGGAGTTCTTCAATTGAAAGCTCCCGGCTTGATTTTACGTTTCTGGCTGACATTCCCAACTGCCACTTTTTATTCTTGCTTGTTCTTGTTTCGCCATTCTATCGAAAGTCGTTTAAATCCCGGTAAATAAAGCGTTCAGGAACGTTAAGAATTCAATTTGTCCTTAATAAAGGGTAAAGCCGGTGTGGAGTTTTGGTATTTGGCCGCGGCTCCGGATGACGGGCTTGAGGCCGGGCTGACGGGATTACGCTAAGCACCCGCCCTTGCTTCCATCTGGCTTCCATCTCGCCCCAACGGCCTTTAATTTGGAACCCTGTTTGGGGAGCGGGCTAAGCGAAGGAATAGTAATTGACTCAAATTGGAGTTTGGAAGAACTACGCCATATGACCTACGCACCGCCTGTCATGACGCCCTATGCGACCATACGCTGCCCGGAATGCGGCGGCGCGGCGAACTTTGCCTTTGCCACATGGCAAATCATCAAGAAAGAAGACGTCAAATTTTTCGAGCGGTCAAAAGATTTCGAAGTTTTTAAAGGGCAACATTCACACGGTAGCTATTTCCGCGCGGCCCTTTATTACCCGGGACTAAATAATAATCTGGAGAACATTCACAACTTGCCCGAGGGCTATAAAGCCAGTCAATGGCGACATAGATACTGGTACTCAACCCCGCCGAAAGAAAAATATAATGCGGGCACCATTAGATGTACAGAATGCCTGGTTCAGAAAAAACATCAACTTAATTGGCCGGCCGACGCCTATTTTCAAATTGATCATAAAGGCCAGACGCTTTGGGCCTATGATCGCAAATTTGCTTTAAAGCTCTTAAAATATATCGAGTCCAATGATCGGGACAAAACCGTCTATTGGCATCCTCACGGGCAACCAGACAAACTCTATCCGGCAGATGATTGGTTTCTCCGAAAAATCCCCGAGCACTTCCAAACCGCCAAAGCCCGGCCCGCAATCGTAAAGAAGCTAAAGAAGCTGCTCGGCGTTTAGACCGCCGAC
>CAYQNQ010000243.1:0-3240 GCA_964418815.1 uncultured Hellea sp. | reverse complement strand
ATGGAGTTTGACGGCAGCGAGCTAGAAAAAAACATGTTCCGAAAAGCGGCTATAAGCGCTGTAAAGTCACAGCGCTTTTCCCCAAAAACCGTAAACGGGGAAGCGGTAATGACAGAAGACCGGACCACACGTATCTCGTTTAATGTAGAGCAATAGGCGCATTTTTTAGGCGCATTTTTATTGAGTAATTCAGGCGCTTTAAGAGCGCCTTTTTTTTATGATCAAGCCTTTGTAACCTACGATAAAATTATCATTTCAGTAAGCGTGTTTGTTGAGCGTTTTTCAACGCCGTTTTGATAAATTTGCCGAATAATAAGAAGAAGACAACAGGTTAGCGTGGCTGCATTTCAGAAATTAAAGTCGCTAAGTTTTCGCCGCTTTATCAATGAAAGCCGGCAACGAATCTCGCGTGCCTACCCGGATCACCCTGAACGCCAATTCAGAGCTTCAAACCTTCTTTATATTGTAATCTCCACGATCTTAATCGTGTTACTTATGCTGATCTTGTTTACCGTTGAGACATCGGGATATCTCGACCCTCGGGCCAAATTCATTTTTAGCGCTCTATTTATTTTTGTTATTGCAATATTCGCCTTCTGTATTCGGCTGGTTCTTTCCGGGCGGTTAAATCTGGCCCGTTTTATTGTGATATCTTTGACGTCCGCGGCTGTTTTGTTAGCCATTACGATTACCAGCGGGTTCCCTCATTCAGTCGCCAGCCCGAACATCGTGATTCCGGTTGTTATGTGTTTTTGCCTCTATGGTGCGCGGGCCAGTCTGTTGACGACCTCTGTCTTGCTGACATTCTTGTTTATACAATGGGCTTGCCTGACAATGGGGCTCATTACGCTCCCAAATTTTATCCTAAATGCTTCGCAGGAATTTAATTCCGTGGTTGTCATTCTGGCGACGGTCGCTGTTGCCTGTGCCGTGCTCGCTATCTTTGACACGTCCAATCAATATTATATTCGGAGAGCCAATGTGGCCATGGATAGTAAAACAGCTTTTCTTGCCAATACATCCCACGAGATTCGAACGCCTATGAACGGAATCATAGGCCTGTCGGAACTCATGATGCGAACCACAAAACTGGACCCGGATCAAAAAATGTATCTGAACGCCATTCATCAATCCGGGACGGCGCTGATGACGATTATCAATGATATTCTCGACTATTCCCGGCTCGAAGCAGGCCGGGTAATTATTGAAAATCAGCCTTTTGATCTCTATGCGCTTATCCATGAAATCCGGACGTTGATGGCCATAAATGCGGCTCAAAAAAATATTGTCGTTCGATTGCTATATCCGCAAGGTCTGCCTCAAATCGTTGTCGGGGATGCTGGCCGGATTCGACAGGTCCTTATTAATCTGGTTGGAAACGCCATTAAGTTCACGGAAAACGGAACCATAACAATTCGCTTGAAAATGAAAGTGGAAGGCGATCGCGCCAAGATCCGGGTCGAGGTCGAAGATACGGGAATCGGGATTCCGCAAAATAAACTCGAGAGTATTTTTGAACGGTTTAAGCAGGCCGAGTCCGGCACAACACAAAAATACGGCGGAACAGGTTTGGGGCTCAGTATTTCCCAGAAATTTATCGAATTGATGGGCGGCTCTATAGGTGTAAAATCCCTTATAAACGAAGGGTCGACCTTTTGGTTTAATCTCGATCTGGCTCTGGAGGACGAGCTTACGCTTCTGGCGGATATATCGTCCGAAAACTCTGGCAATGACTCCGGTAGCAACTCGGGCAATGTTCCGGCAGACAAAGTCGAGCGCATATCCCCTGCCAGCCAGTCACAGGTTTTAATTCTGAGCGGCCAGGCGCAGACTATACAAGATTATGGTAATGTCATGTCCGCCCGGGGTTATCGGGTTTTTCACACCTGCGAAAACGGGCAATTACAACAATGGCTGAATTCCCTGAATCCGGCGATTGCGGCTTCCAGTCTGGTATTGCTCGACGAAACACTTTCGCCAGATCTTATTGAACAGTTTGTTTTGACGGCATCAACACAGCAGCCCAATTTGAACATCATAAATATCGGGCATCAAACTACATCCCCGGACGGAATTTTAGCGGGATTAGAATCCAAGGCGAATTCAGCTCCAGTTTAACCAGAGTTCCTATTGGATGAGCGAGGGAGTTTTGCTAATGTCACAGCAATTCTGACCTACCGCCAAAGGAAACGCCATGTCTTCAAACACGCCCCCTGCCATGAACCGCCGCGACTGGCTTATCGGGGCCGGCCTCACAGCTCTCGTCGCCGGCTGCGCCGGTGAGTCCGGCCAAGCGCAAACCGAGGTTCAGGCTGAGCCTCAATCCGAACCGCAAACCAGCACAGCCAGCACCCCGGACCTGTCCGGCAAATCCATACTTATTACGGGGGCGTCCTCGGGTTTTGGACGTTTGGGCGCAGAGCACTACGCCCGGCTCGGCGCCAAGGTCTTTGCGACCATGCGCAACCTGCCCCGTCCGGAAGCAGCGGAACTTGAAGCTCTGGCGCAAGCGGAAAGTCTCGACATTACGGTTCTGGAAATTGACGTCACCAAAAAGGCCCAGGTCAAAAAAGGCGTGGCAAAAGCTGTCAAAATGGCCGGCGGCAAGCTCGACGTTCTGATCAATAATGCAGGCATTTCCTATGGGGGGCCCATCGAGGTTCAGGATATGGAGGCCACGCACGACCTCTTTGACACCAATGTTTACGGTCCGCACCGCATGGCGCGCGCCGCGCTGCCCTCCATGCGCAAAGCCGGAGGCGGCTATATTATTAATGTGTCCTCGCAATTGGGCCGCCTGATCATTCCGGCCTTTGGCATGTATTCCCCGACCAAATTTGCGCTTGAAGCCATGAGTGAGCAAATGGCCTATGAACTGGTGCCGCACGGGATTGATGTTTCCATCGTTCAGCCCGGGGGCTATCCCACCAAGATCTGGGAAAATGCGCAGGCCCTGTCCGGAAAACTTAAATCGCGCCTGCCTGATGATCTCCTCAAAGCTTATCCCACTATGACGGCGGCCATGGGCGCCGGCGGCGGAAGCGGTAGCCAAACAGACCCAATGGATATTCCCCGGGCCATCGCCGCCATGATCGCCATGCCCGCTGGAAAGCGGCCCATTCGCAAGCCCGTCCACCCTGGTATGAAACCACAAGTTCCGGTCAATGATGTCACGGCTAAACAGCAGCTGGCCTGGCTCGGAGAGTCGCCTTACGGCCCGCTTATGAAAGCGGTTTTGGA
>CAYQNQ010000242.1:0-3274 GCA_964418815.1 uncultured Hellea sp. | reverse complement strand
ATGACCACAAACAGCCTGGGCTTGATGGCCGACAATTTCTTACGGATTATCTTTTGGTCAGATCCCATAGATCAAACCGGTTTTGTAGGCGGCTGGACGGTATTTTATTGGGCTTGGTGGTTAGCCTTTGCGGCCTTTGTCGGGCTTTTCATCGCGCGCATTTCGAGGGGGCGCACCATTAAACAAGTCCTGCTGGGAACGCTGATTTGGGGCTGCCTTGGGACGATGTCCTATCTCTCAATCGCTGGCGGCTACGCTCTCCATCTCGAGCGCTTGCATCAACTCGGAGAAGGCGGCCTACCACTTGTTCAAACGCTAACGGATAACGGGAGCAATGGGCTCTATCTCATCACAGCCGATATTGCGGGAAATATGCCCGTAGGAAAAATCACACTCGCTCTATTTATTGTGGTTTGCGTCATATTTTACGCAACAACCATGGACTCCGCCGCCTATATCGCGGCAAGTGTTTCGTCCAAGGAAATCAATCCAGAGTCAGATCCGCCTTTGATCTCACGTTTTACATGGATCGCTATTTTATTTTTGATGACATTGGGAGCCGTCTTAACCGGAAGCCTGGACACGGTCATGGCGATTACCGTGATTGGTTCCCTGCCCCTGCTCCCTATCTTGATTCTCATGTGCGTGTCTCTGACCCGCCAACTCAAGCAGGACTTCGGAGATGGTTTGTGAGCGGATACAAAAAAGCGGATCACTGGAAAAACTCAAAAAACAAACTCTTCCCGCATCAAGCCGGTTTTACCTGCCCGCCTCATGATTTCGATGCAGCGCCCAGTGATTTTTTACGAATGTCTCCGGGCACGGTCGGCGTACACGGGCGCATGCTGCACGTCCCGGATTACAAACATCTTTTGGCGCAGCGGAAAAAGAACTTCGGCCTGTTAGAAGAGTTCGTGGAGTGCATGGCCAATAACGGCGTCGATGTCTGCGGTCAGGTCGGCTCCAACTGGGTTCACGCTTCGGGCCTGGGCGTTGAAGGAATTCGCGATTTCTGCGCGCGCTTATCCGACACTTATGAAACCCCGTTCCATATGGCCGGTTATGCTATGGTCGAAGCTCTCCGGGATCAGAATATAGAAAAGGTCGCGCTCAACGCTGCCTATCATCATCCGTCATGGTGGCAAGGCACGGTCGGATTTCTGGAAGAAGCCGGGTTTGATGTCGTCTGGGCCGGGAACTTTGTGGACCAAGGCTTGTACGACACACAAGAAGAAGTCAATGATTGCATCTGGTGCTTTGACGGAGATCTGGCCGAAAAAAGCTTCTCATATGTGGCGGATAAAGCGCCCGATGTGGACGCCTACCTCATCAACGGAATGTGTAATTTCCGCAGCGGCCCGAACGGTCAGGCACAGCGCCCGGTCCATCTTGAAACACAATTAGAAGCCATGCTCGGAAAACCCGTCATTGGCCATGACACAGCCCTCTATTGGCGAATGTTTAAAACCCTGGGCATTGCGCCCATTTCAGAACAGGGACAGCTTCTGTCCTCCCTACTGGAATAACCATGAACCGTATTATCAAACTTTGGGCCGTGCCGCGCTCAACCTCAACCGCTTTCGAATGGATGATGCGTCAACGCGGCGATCTGGACTGCCTCCATGAGCCTTTTGGCGAAGCCTGGTATCAAGGCGAAGACCCGCTTTGGCCGCGCCTGACAAAAGAAAGTGTGCGAACACCCGGCCTCACTCTGGACGGCGTTTGGGAAGACCTCGCAGCGCGCGTACAAACCCAAAATGTCTTTTCCAAAGATTTCCCGCATTACATAGATCATATGTGGACGGAAGACCGCCTTGATATGTTCACGCATTCTTTTTTGATCCGCGATCCGGCTAAAACAATCACGTCTATGTATAATAAATGGCCGGATTTTCACATCAAGGAAGTAGGGTTTCCAGAGCAGCGAGAGCTGTTTGACCGCGTTGCTCAAAGGGACGGAGAGGCCCCGCCCGTCATAGACAGTGACGACATGCTCGAAGATCCATATTCGATGATTGCCCTTTGGTGCGCCGGGGTTGCCATCCCCTTCATGGCTGAAGCCCTGTCTTGGGAGCCGGGCGCAAGAGATGAGGTCAGCTGGTGGGACGGCGGATCCTTCCACGCCAATCTGCGCAATTCTGACGGACTCAAACCGCAAAAACGCACGCAATATATCGACATTTCGGAAGCCCCGGATCGGGTAAAACAGGTTTACGAAAAGATGATGCCCCATTACGAACATATGCATCAATACCGCATTCGGAGTGACGAATGAGTCTACGAAATTCAATAGCTCAGGACCGAGACGACCTGGCAGCCGCCATTCGCCTAGCTGAACGCTTTGATTTTCACGAAGGCATTTGCAATCATTTCTCTGTCCAGTGCGATACGGATGAAGAACTTTATCTGATCAATTCTTATGGCTGGCATTGGAGCGAGGTTTCGCCCGATCATCTCCTTTTAATCAATGGCAAGGGCGAGGTTATCGAAGGCGAAGGCGAAGTCGAAAAATCTGCCAGAAACATTCACATCGCCGGACACCGGGCCAATCCCCGTCACAAAGCCATTTTGCACGCCCATATGCCCAATGTGACCGCCCTGACCATGGTGGAAAGCGGCGAACTTCTCATGGCGCACCAATCTGCTGTCCGCTTTTATGGCCGCATCGCCTATGAACGGGATTTCGGCGGGCTTGCAGTTTCGGAGGAAGAGGCCAAGCGCATATCACAAGCCGCCCGCGAAAATCCGGAAATTGACTGCGTTTTGCTGGCCCATCACGGCGTGGTCTGCTCTGGCCCTTCAATTGCCTGCGCCTTTGACGACCTTTACTATCTGGAGCGATCCGCCCAGCAGCAGGTTTTGGCCCATTCTACCGGCCTGCCAATTAAAACAATCCCGCAAGATATAGTGGAGCTGACATCAAAACAATTTCTCGAAGATTTTGAACATTACGCCGAAGCCCACTTCACTGCGCTCAAACGCCTCGTCACGCTCTGAGCATTAGAGTTTTTATATGATGACAATCACTGACCCGGCATTAGAAGGTCAGAAAAAAGGGATTACAATGAGCGCAAAAAAAATTGACGGAAAAGCATTTGCAGCCGGCCTTAGAGACCGCGTTGCTCAGGCTGTCGGAACCCTGCCCGGCCAGCCCGCCTTAGCCGTCGTTCTGGTCGGCGAAGACCCGGCTTCCAAAGTCTATGTGAAAAACAAAATCAAGTTCACTAGGGAAACAGGCATGCGCTCCGTAGAGCACAAGCTGCCTGCTGATATC
>CAYQNQ010000241.1:0-3318 GCA_964418815.1 uncultured Hellea sp. | reverse complement strand
TCTTTGTCGTTCATGACCGCGAACAGGCAGACGGAGCCGGGCGGCACGCCCAGATGTTCCATGAGATATTCCGCCTTGCCAAAAGAGAGCCGCTTACAGCCGAGATGCGGATGCAGCTTGTTCACCTTTATCTGGGCGTGACTTTCCGCGCAGATCAGAAAGAAATTGCCGCCCTTGTCTTTAAGAAACAAGTTCTTGGTATGGGCGCCGGGCATGGAGGCTTTGATCTCTTGGCTTTCTTCCACCGTAAAGACAGGTTTGTGGTTTGTCGTGCTATGGTCAATCCCCAGTTCATCGAGAAGCGAGAACAGATCGTCTTTGCTGGCCGGCATGTTTATTCCTTTAGGTTCGGCCCCGCCATAAACCCGGCCAGAGCCGGGGTAAAGCCTATTAGTGACAGACAGGCCTGCATTTGGCATAAGAAATTTATAAAGGGCGTGAGGCTGATATGCGAAAATTGCCAAAATGGATTTTGTTGACCGGGCTCATTCTGGTTTTGATCCTCATCTTTGCCCTGCCGACGCTTTCGAAAATGGCCAAGGTACCCGCCGGATATAAAGCCAAGGTCGCCTGTTCGGAAATCTTTGTCGCGGGCCGCGATAGCGAAGCTGTCTTATCGACAAATTTTGACAATATCAGCCCGACCTTTGACTGGGTCAGCGTCAAGGTGCTTGAAGATGAAAAATCGGTACAAACGCGGTTTCTGGGGCTGGGCCGTTCGGTGGCCAAATACCGGGACGGCGCAGGCTGCAGCCTGACGGGCCGCGGCGGACTGACCCCTGTTTCCATTCCCGCACCCAAAGAGTCCCAGTCCTATAGTGTGGATATCAATCCGCAGGTGCAAAAAATCGCGGCGGCATTTTTTGATGATACGGCCCTGCCTAATCCCATCATAACCCGCGGTCTTGTTGTGGTACAGAACGGGCGCATCGTGGCCGAACAATACGCCCCCGGGTTTGACGCCAGCACGCGGCAGCAAAGCTGGTCGACCGCCAAGGGCATTACGCAGGCCCTGATCGGGATCGCCGTTCGGGACGGTCATATGGCGCTGAAGGACAGCCGGTTAATGCCTGAGTGGCCCGAAGGCGACCCGCGCGCCGACATCACGGTGAAAGACCTGCTCCAGATGGCTAGCGGTCTGGAATTTGGCGAAGACTACGCCAATCCCAATTCCCATGTGGACCAGATGTTGTTTAATCAGGACAATATGGGCGAATACGCGGCGCAGCGAAAACTGGAAGAGACCCCGGGCACACGCTCGCAATATTCCAGCGGTACCACCAATATCCTGTCGAATATTTTACGCCGCAGGCTGGAGAGCCGAAATGTGGATTATCACGCGTTTCCCAGGCGGGAACTGTTTGACAAAATCGCCATGTCATCGGCGGTTTTCGAAGTGGACGCCGCCGGAAATTTTATCGGTTCATCCTATATTTACGCCACGCCCCGGGACTTTGCCCGCTTCGGCCAGCTATTTCTGCAAGACGGCAAATGGAACGGCGAGCGCCTATTGCCTGAAAACTGGATTGACTTTACCCGGGAGCCCGCGCCGGGCACCAAGGGCGAATACGGCGCGCACTGGTCCCTTAATCTCGGACAGTCCGTGCTGCCGGGCCTGCCTGAGGATGTCATTCACCTGGGCGGCAATGACGGCCAGATGATTTTGGTTATTCCTTCCAAAAACGCCGTGATTACGCGCTTTGGCGTAACCCGCCACCCGGCCAATCTGAGCGGTGATGTCTACCCGCTCATTCGCCGTCTATTCGATGCGCTCTGAGCTCGACTCCCGCTCGTTCCTGGCGATAAACCCGGCCATGGCGGCGGTAAAGTAATTGCTGTGGATCAGGCCCTTGGTCAGATCCGTATCGTGAAGAATATCCTCCAGATAGCCATCGCCCGTAGACAGGGTCCGCATCAAAGACGTGCGGTGTTTGATCAGATGGTCATCGGAGATTGATTTCACCTCTTCCATGATCGGCGCCATGACGCTGTGGCTCTCATTATATTCGGTGACAAACTGGCGCGGGACTTCCGGCTTATTTTTGGCATCAATGCGGATATAGCCGTCTTCGCCCATGGCGGTTTTGCGCAGCAGGGAATTGACCGGCCGGCTCATGAGCCAGGTCAGCGGCCGTTTAAATACAAATTGGATGATTGGATAGAGCAGCATAAGCAAAAGCAATATGGACAGGCCGAGACCTATTTTCTCCGCGCCGAAGGGCAGAACAAAATTCCACGACAGAGAACTGTCAATGTTTTCGCGAAATTGCCGGAACTGACTATAGCCGTCCCGCACCGCCCAGAGCACAAACCCCACGAAAAGCCCCGCACTTAAAAACCGGAAAAACCCGTTAAAGATGGTGATAGGCACTGAGATTTTGGGCTGGGTCGCCAGCATGGCGATGGCCTCGTCATCTGTGCGCCAGATACAGCTCAGCCGAAACTGTTTGACATGCTGATATTTGAATTTCGCCCGGTAACGGGATTTCTTCAGCGGCCAGATGATCAGCCAAAAACCTGCCAAAACCGTGATGACAATGGCAGCCGGGACAGCGTAATTTGCATTGAAGTTTTCAAAAAATTCGGTAGCGGCGACGTTGCGCGGCACTTCAATAAAGGGAAGGCCGTAAGCCAGAGACTGAAAATGCCCGAGGCCAATGACCAGCGCCATGGCCAGAACCGCCAGAAAGAAAATAATATTGGGCAGGATGATCGCCAGAGCCGAGAGGATAAAGCGGGTTTCTTTCCAGATAAACGGCGTGCCGAACGTATAGAGCGAAATTTTATTGGGAACCGGCTTGTTGCGCAGCCCGTCCAGGGCCACATTACCGCCATGGCTGTGGGCAAGGATGAGCAAATCTTCCTCCGGCGGTATTTCCAGAGATTTAAGATATTTTGAAAACCGGCGGCTCGCCTTTCGCCGGTCCGATTCCAAATTCATCCCGCCCCAGACATATTCATGCCAGCGGGTCACCTCGATGCCCTGTTTCAGATGGCCCGCGAAATCTGAATATTCCGAGAAAAACTCGGCGTCCGCGTCGGCCGGGTCGGCGATATTGTCCCGCCCGGAAAACGTTCCGTGGACGGTAATGACACGGGCGCGCCGGGACGGGCGGGTTTGGGAGGAATCAGGAGCAGCTGCCATGATCCATCATAGCGGTTTGAATATGAACGAAAATGCACAAAAATAAAAAAACGGGGTTGCGAAAAATTTACGCTTACGTCATATAGCGGCACTTCTGCCACGGCCTGTTATAGGCTGGTACGCAAATATGAGCGGGCGTAGCTCAGTGGTAGAGCATCACCTTGCCAAGGTGA
>CAYQNQ010000240.1:0-3328 GCA_964418815.1 uncultured Hellea sp. | reverse complement strand
TCCTCTATCATCTCATGGTGGTACTGCGCGCCCGGGATATTTCTTTGGGTGATGTGATTGGTGTTCTGAAGGAGCGGCATAAGTAGGGTCGGCTGTAAAAGCCGTCCCAATAGGATTCGAGCGGCACTTCAAATTTTTCGGAGTGATTGGATTTTAAATATTCAAATCGATCCTTGAGAGCTCCCTGTGCTTCTCTAAGGTCTGTCTTGTTCGTTTGCCGATACTTTAACAGCCAGCGCATCTTATCGCCTTTGAAAAGAAGTCCATCTAAATCAGCTATATTATCCATTCCTTTCCTCCCGCTCATCCCCGCGTAGGCGGGGATCTGAACATGTTAATCCGGCAACCAACCAAAATCAGTCCGAAGATCCAAATGTTTAGTTTGCCAAGGGGATAACGGCAAGGAGATCCCCGCCTGCGCGGGGATGAGCGGAATATTAGGGGATGAGTGGATTTTTATACTAAAGCGCATATTGGGATTCTCTCACCTAATCCGTCCCAATAAACAATTTTTGACTTCCACAATTTGAAATTTTCAGTAAATGCCAAATGATGACCTATAAAAGCGGATATGGATTTCCGGCGGATGTGCTGGCGGATCGGGCGCGGATGGAGCGTGTCTTTGCCCGCAAATGGTTTTTTGTGGGCATGCGCGGCGATGTGCCCAGGCCCCGCGATTATATGAAGTTTGAGCTGTTCGGCGAAGAGTATTTCCTCGTCCATGGACAGGACAGTACTATTCGCTGCTATGTCAATCGCTGCCCCCATCAAAGCGCCCGTCTGGTCAAAGAGGAGACCGGGCGCTGCGGGGCGCGGATTATCTGCCCCAATCATCAATGGGCCTTTGACGCAGCGGGCGGGGCGCTGGTCCATGCCAGCCATATGCCGGAGGGTTTTGTTGCCTCTGTCGAGGCGGGCGACTTTGCCCTGACGGAAATTCCCCTGCGCGAGACCGGGCTTATGCTCTTTGCCTGTCTTGACGCAGACCAGGCCTCGGACACCGAGTTTGAGAATATGGCGAAAACCATCGCACCCTATTTGGACCCGTTCGTCCATGCCGGGCATGGCTATAAGCAGGCGTTCCATCAGCGCGAGGTCATGGAGTCGAGTCTTCTACTGGCCATGCTCAATAACCGGGAATGCTGTCACTGCGCCCAGAGCCATCCGCGCCTGTTGGCCCTGTTTGACCCGTCCAGTTTTAACGGCGATTTCACCCCGGAATATGAGGCGCGCCTGAAACAGGCGCAGAGCCGCTGGAGCGCCAAAGGTCTGGAATGGAAAGAGCAGGCGTTCGCGCCGAATGATAATATCCGCATCTCCCGCTATCCCATGGGCGAAGGGTTTAAATCCCAAACCTTTGACGGCGAGCTGGCGAGCCAGAAACTCATCGGGCCTTTTGCCGGCGGCGAGCCCGATGAGGGGACTTTGTCTTTTTGGCTGAACCCCAATTGCTGGGTGCATTTTGTCTCGGACCATATCATCGCTAACTGGTTCCTGCCCATATCTGAAACCCGCACTGCGCTGTATACCAGCTGGATCGTCCATGAAGACGCGGTCGAAGGCGAGGACTATACGGCCGAGCATATGCTGGAGGTTTGGCAGTTGACCAATGCGGAGGATTTCGAGCTCTGCCGCTCCATGCAAGCCGGGACGGAGTCCAAATATTACAAGCCTGGCCCGTTCTCGCCGCCGGAGCAGTTCTGCAAGCAATTTGCGGACTGGTATATGGCCGCGTCGGAATAAGGCCCCGTGACAGACCTGCCCGTTCTTTATCATGCGCCCGGCACTTGTTCGGAAGCGGTTTTAATTGCCGCCCGGGAAGGCGCGGTGGACCTCTCGGTTGAGCCGGTTGATTTTCGCGAAAAAACTTTTGACGGCGGCCGCTCTTTTCTAAAGGTCAATCCATTGGGTCAGGTTTCGACCCTGCGGCTGCCCGGCGGGGAGCAGCTCACAGAAAACACGGCCATTTTAATGTGGATACAGGCGCGCTCTGAGATGGCCGGATTTCATAGAGCGCCGGACCACGCCGATTATTTTCAAATTCTGCGCTGGATTGGATTTACGGCCACAGAGCTGCATAAACAGCTATTTCGCATCGTGTTTTACAGCGAGGCCACGGACGCCGTCAAAGACAGGTTTCGCGGCTTGGTCCCGGCCCGGTTTGAGCTTCTAAATCAGCATTTACGAGGCCGCGAATTTCTGGTTGGCGGCAGTTTTTCCGCCGCCGATGCCTATATGGTCTGGGCGCTGGCCCTCTCGCCCAAAGCCGGTGTTTCCATGGCAGGCTACGCGCATCTCCAGGCCTATCGCCGGAGAATGATGTCCCGCCCGGCCGCGGCCGCAGTTTTGGGCTAACTTTTTCTTCGATAAAACAAACTTACAGTGAAGGCCAATTTCAGCGGTATCGATTTTTGCGATTACATCGTACTCGCTGTTTTATACTTGTCTTTCGGTACCGCCCTCTTGATGCGACCAGCAATGCGCTTTTTTGAGCTGGAGATAGAATCCGAACCAATACGATAGGGGTGGTATCCGAAATATTTTCCATATTTTTGAATGGCGGGTGGCTGCATCAGTTTGATTTGGAGTATGTGGTGACTCCAACTCCATTTTCTGGCCGCCCAGGCAACAGATTCGACCTCTTCCCACTTGAATATTTTTGGAGTTTTTGTCCGGTGATCGATGAAGCCGTGCCTTGAAAATGAGAACGCAGGTCCTTTGGTAAAGGTCTCTAGATATTTTTCATAGGTCGCGAAACATGATGATATTAATAACCAGATTAAAAAAAGAATGTTCACGAGTTTAAAGCCCCAAAAAACCTCTTGTGAGGTCAATTGAAAGGTCCATCTAAATAAAACAAGTGAGATTATAAGAAAGACAAAAAATTTAGTCCGCGCGCTGGATCGCCGAATATGGATTTCCAAAGATTCTATGTCGCCGGATTCACTGTTCATCTAAATTTATGACAATCAAAATCTATTGGTTCGGACCGTCGACCACCTCGGTCATGGTCATCGAATCCAAGCTTTCAATCTTTAGTGGCAATGGCTCGGCAGGCTTTTGCGCCATGGCTATCTGGCTAACCCACAAAAGCAGAGTTGAGATGAGAATTAATTTATTCATTTCGATGACTCCACATTTTCCCTGTAATTCCTTATAGCATGTGCGCCTAAAAGTAACCGAGAATTGCAGATATTGCTTTTGCCGCCGAGCTGGAGTTTAATGCCTGCGTAAAAGGAGACCTGCCATGTCCGACGTCAAAGACCACGAAAACCGCGCCAAATTCGCGGCCATGACCGAAGGCACTAAAGATGACTGGGGCATTATC
>CAYQNQ010000239.1:0-3333 GCA_964418815.1 uncultured Hellea sp. | reverse complement strand
GATATTTGGTGCCCCAGTCTTTGGACGGCTTCGGGATGTAGCGCGATTGCCGTCACAAAGCCGGCCACGGCCCCGCCCAGATGGGCGTCATGTCCAATTATGCTGCCGGGTTTTTGGGCTAGATGATAGCTGATCCCGATAAAGCCAATGGTAAAAACAATGGCGGGGACAGGGGGTAAGGCCAACATGTGGAAAGGGAAGTGCAGGCTATAGGCGGTCAAAAGACCGGACGTTGCCCCTGAGGCGCCGAGAGCCCGGTAATTCAGATTATTACGGTTACTATAATAAGAGAAAACACTCCCGGCCAGAAGGGAGACAAAGTAAATGATCAGAAATGCACTCAGGCCCAGATAGGTTTCCAGGGTTACCCCGAAGGAAAAGAGGACAAACATATTCATGGCCAGATGAGAAGGATTGCCATGGAGAAAGCCCGAACTGATCATCCGGTACCATTGATTTTGTTGGCGCATGGGACCAATCCAGAAAATATTCTGGTTTTTGATCTCGTCGCTGCCAAACCCGGCCAGGCTGACGATAATATTTGCCGCCAATAAAGCCAAAGTGGCCGGTGCCAGTGCGAGCGCTTCCATATGATCCCCGGTTACACGTTCAAATACACGTTTTAAGGCCTCTAACAGGGTTTGGACTCGCCTCGCAAGCGGCATAATTAGCTGTCTGCGGCAATCTGCCGGGTAAATAACTGCAATTGCGAATAATTCTTACTTGCCGTTTGAGGGTGGGTGTGCTTAGACCGCTACAATTGAGAATGACTTGCAAAAACAAATGAAAAAATCATTATTCATGAGGGCGGCATTGTGTGTTTTCGGGCTCTCCATTCAGGCCCCGACGGCAATGGCCGATGATCATGAAATCATCGTTACGGGCCAGACGCTTTATGCGGATCAGGTCAATGCCCTGAAATCTCCAACGCCGATTATCGATGTGCCGCAAAGCCTGTCTATCGTGACGGCTGACCAGATCGACCAGCAGGGCTTTACCTCCGTCGCCGATATAATTGACTACACGCCGGGCGTGAACACGTCGCAAGGTGAAGGTCACCGGGATGCCGTTGTGTTTCGCGGGGTGCGCTCGACGGCGGATTTCTTTATCGACGGTGTTCGCGACGATGTTCAATATTATCGTTCGCTCTATAATTTGGAGCAGGTGGAAATCCTGCGCGGTCCCAATGCCTTGCTGTTTGGCCGCGGAGGCACAGGCGGGCTGATCAACCGGGTAACAAAGAAAGGCGTTATCGGCGAAAATTTTCTGGGCTATAAAGCCAGTATCAACAGTTTGGGCGCGCGAGATGTGCAGCTCGACGCCAATATAGATACAGGCGAAACATCGGCGCTCCGCATCAACGGGTTTTACGAAGGCCTCAATAATCACCGGGACTTTTTTAGCGGCGACCGGTTTGGCGTAAACCCGACCGCCAAAGTCGCGCTGACTCCGTCCACACTCTTGGATGTCTCTTACGAATATTCAAACTTTGACCGGTTTATTGACAGAGGTATTCCCACGGCCAATGGAGAACCTGTGGAAGGCTTGACCGATATTGTCTTTGGCGATCCGGAGCTTAACGGCGCCGAGCTTGAAGCTCACCTGTTTAGGGCCGGGCTTGATCATAAGTTTTCGGACAATTTTAAAGGCGTGCTCAGTGCCAATTACGGCATTTACGACAAACTCTACCGGAATTTTTTCGCCAATGATTATGATCCGGTGACGAACACTGCCGAGCTCGACGGTTATGTGGATACGACTCAACGCCGTAACCTGACGCTGGCCGGAACTTTAATCGGCGAAGTCGAGACAGGATCTATAGGGCACACTTTGGTGGCGGGCGCTGAATTTATCGACACGGTCAATAATAACGATCGCTTCAATCCCGTTTTCACGACCGCCGCCGCCGATGGCCGGCGAACCGATCGGGAGAATTTTGTCGCCCTTCGCCCCATAGATTTTTCAGGCGGAGCCGGCACGGCAGCTGACGGCCGGCCAACCAGCATAACCTTTACGGACCTCAATGATGATACGGAAGCCGATGTTCGCGTGTTCTCCGCCTTCATTCAGGACGAAATTGCTATATCGGACTGGCTTGATGTGATCGTCGGCGCGCGTTTTGACAGCTTTGAAATCGATGTGCTTGATCTGGCCGTTAACGAGCAGAGATCCCGCAAAGACGACGAGGTTTCGCCGCGTTTGGGTGTCGTCTTGAAACCGAGGGAAAACATATCTGTCTATGGCAGTTTCAGCCGCTCATTCCTGCCCCGCTCCGGGGAACAATTTGCCAATATTAACGGCAATAATGACGCTCTGGATCCCAATAGATTTACCAATCTGGAAGGCGGTCTGAAATGGGATCTGGATTCCAGTTTGAGCCTGACGGCAGCCGTCTTTGAAATCGAGCAAAGCTCGCCGCAAGTTGCGGATAATGATCCGTCGACGTTGGACGTCATCGATTCTCAAACAAGAGGATTTGAAATTCAGGCTTTAGGGCAGATAACGGATAACTGGTTTGTTTCGGCTGGTTACAGCTATCTGGACGGCGAAATTGTCGACCGCCTCGGGCCCACAGGGTACCGGCCTCGGGAATTGCCCGCGCATATCGCTTCGCTTTGGAATAAATATCAGGTGACGGACCGTTTCGGCGTCGGCCTAGGCGTGACTTATCAGGACGAGAGTTTTGTCAATAATAGCAATAGCGCGGCTCTGCCAAGCTATGCCCGGGTGGACGCCGCCGCTTATTATGATGTACGCGAAGATCTGCGTCTGCAGGTCAATGTGGAGAACGTAACGGATGAGACCTATTTCCCAAATGCGCATTCGACCCATCAGGTAACCGTCGGCGCTCCGCTAAATGCCAAATTCACCGTGAGCGGACGGTTTTGATATACACACGAAATTTTTATGTAAAAAAGACCCAAGGCCCCTTCAAAGTTTTCTCAAACTGTGTTTAAAGGCGCGACCCGAAACCAAATCCGACTACGAGGTAGTACATGTCCGGCTTTTCAGGCCATAATTTTAACGACCGGCTAAAGGCTCAAAAAGAGGCCAAACTTGCCATGCTGGAGCGGGCGAAAAAGAAAAAGCCGACCAAGGAAGAGCTTGAAAAGAAGCTGGCGGAGCGCGCCGAGCGCAATAAACGCCGGGAAGAACGCGAAACAAAGCGCGCCGAAGAAAAAGCCACAAAAGAAGCGGAGCTTGCTGCGGAAAAGCTGGAAAAAGAACGCAAGGACGCCCTTGCTGAAGAAGCCCGTAAAAAAGCTGACGAAGATCTAAAAAAGGCACAAAAGGCCCGCCGCGACGCCAAATACGCAGCGCGTAAAAACCGGA
>CAYQNQ010000238.1:0-3362 GCA_964418815.1 uncultured Hellea sp. | reverse complement strand
CTCATGCGTTTGGCGATGACCGCGTCTGTATCTTGCGCGCGGGAGCGCAGGCGTTTTTCAAGCTCCTGCATTCCAGGAGGGAGGATGAATATTTTCACCAGATCATCCTGCGCCGCCTGAGTGAGCTGTTGCGCGCCCTGCCAGTCGATATCGAAAATGACATCCTTGCCCTGTTCCAGCGCTTCTTCCACGGGTCCGCGCGGCGTACCGTAATAATTATCGAAAACCTTGGCATGTTCCAGAAACTCGCCCTCATCCATCATGCTTGAGAATTGTGTTTTGTCGACAAAGTAATAGTCTCGGCCTTCGACTTCCCCGGAACGCGCTCGGCGGGTGGTTGCGGAGACGGACATGGTCATGTTTTTGTTTTCAGACAGGAGTTGGCGGGTCAGAGTCGTTTTTCCCGCGCCGGACGGCGATGACAAGACGATCATCAGCCCGCGCCGCTGCGATTTCATTTTCGCGAAATCCATTAGTTTCCCTGTTTCTTCGCCGCCGCTTTTCGTTTGCGTTCAATCTTGCGCCAGTTCTTCACATTTTCATTATGCTCTATCAAGGTTTTAGCAAAAACATGTCCGCCCGTCCCGTCGGCGACGAAATAGAGATAATTGGTATCGGCCGGATTGAGAACCGCCGCTATGGCGTCTTTGCCGGGATTACAAATCGCTGTTTTGGGCAGGCCATCCATCTGGTATGTGTTCCAGTCGGTCACGCCGTCAATTTCAGAGCGGCGAATACCGCGGCCAAGAGGCTCGCCTTTGGTCAGGCCGTATATGATTGTCGGATCGGATTGCAGCCGCATACCTCTTCTCAGGCGGTTGATAAACAGGCCCGCCACGACATCGCGCTCAGATGTTACGCCCGTTTCCTTCTCGACAATTGAGGCCAGAATAATCGCTTCGGCTTTGGTTTTAACAGGCAAGTCTTTCGCGCGGTTATCCCATAGCTTATCCAAGAGGTCACTTTGCGCTTTTTTCATATCCGCAATGAGCTCTGCGCGGGTCATACCGCGCGGCGTCATATAGGTTTCAGGAAGCAGCGTGCCTTCGGCCGGAATTTCCGGGTTATCATCGATAAGAGTTTCCACCTTGGCCATAGAGCGCAATATTTGCGCGCTTGTCAGTCCTTCCGGTGCCGTAAACGGATAGAGGATGGCGTCGCCCTCTTGCAGGATTTTGACGATGCCCCGCATGCTGGAGCCAGCGGGTATCAAAAATTCCCCGGCTTTGAGCGAACTGCCCACTTCGTCGATGCGCACCAATAATTTGAACATATCAGCGCTTTTGATCAGTCCGTCTTTCTCGAGACGGGCGGCAATGGTTGATGCCCCTGATCCCTGCGGAACGGAAATAACGGTATCTTCCGCAAGCGGGCCTTTTGCCGTGAACTGATATTGGACGTAATTCCAGCCAACAAACGCAATCCCCGCGAACAAGGTCACCAGGCCCATGACGCCGATAAAGGCGAGTGTTCTTTTTTGTTTCTTAGGGAGTTTTTGGCGCGTCTTCTTGACAGCTTCGTCGCCGTTATTCGCTGTCTCTTTCTTGCGCCGGGCCATTACGCCTACGGCGCCTTGGCAAAAATCAGGGCTGCATTCGTACCGCCAAACCCGAATGAATTTGACATGGCGGCATTGCAGTTAAGCGGCTTCGCTTTATGCGGCACCAGATCGATTCCGGTATCCACATTGGGATTATCCAGATTGATGGTCGGCGGCGCCACTTGATCTTTCAGCGCCATAATCGTGAAAATGGTCTCAATCGCGCCTGCCGCGCCAAGAAGATGTCCGGTCATGGATTTGGTCGATGACATGCATACGCCTTCGGGATTGCCGCCAAACAGACGTTCCACCGCCCGGATTTCCAGCTCATCGCCGACGGGGGTCGATGTCCCATGTGCGTTGACATAGCCGATATCTTTGACATCAAGGCCGGAATTATCGAGCGCAGCTTTCATGGCGCGATATCCGCCGTTGCCGTCCGGGGCTGGGCTGGTGATGTGATAGGCATCGCCGGAGAGGCCATAGCCTTTAAACTCGGCGTAAATCGTGGCGCCGCGGGCTTTGGCATGTTCATATTCTTCAAGTACAAGCGCGCCTGCGCCTTCGCCCATTAAAAAGCCGTCTCGGCCATCATCATAAGGCCGCGAGGCTTTCTCAGGCGTTTCGTTATATCCGGTTGTCATAGCCCGGCAGGCTACAAATCCGGCTATGCCCAGCCTACAGATCGCCGCTTCGCCCCCACCGGCCAGCATAACATCTGCGTCGCCGTTTATAATGAGACGCGCGGCATCGCCGATGGCATGAGCCCCGGTTGCGCAGGCTGTTACTACACTGTGGTTTGGCCCTTTAAAGCCGTGGCGAATGGATATTTGTCCCGCCGCCAGATTGATCAGCATGCCCGGAATAACAAATGGCGATAATCGCCGCGGACCTTTTTCATTGAGCGTCAAGGAGGCGTTATAAGTGCTTTGGAGACCGCCAACACCGGACCCGAATAAAACACCCGTCCGTTCCTGACCTTCGAGATTGTCTTCGCCCGGCTGCCAGCCGGAATCGGCAATGGCTTCATCAGCCGCTGCAATAGAATAGAGGATGAATTCGTCGATACGTCTGCGGTCTTTGGCAGACATGACAGCGTCCGGATCAAAGGATCCTTCGATATCGGGTCCGCCCCCGCCCTGACCATCAATCTTCGGGACCATAGCCGCAATCTTGCAGGCCAAGTCTTCCGTTTCAAAATGTTCGATTTTGGAGGCGCCGGAGGTCCCGGCTTTAATGCGTTCCCACGCCGTGGAAACACCGCAACCGACGGGTGATACAAGACCCAGTCCTGTGACTACAACCCGTCGCATTGCAAATTACGACTATCTAGCCGGTTTTTTCAGTAATGAATTTTACAGCATCACCAACTGTCTGAATGTGCTCTGCGGCATCATCCGGAATTTCAATGTCAAATTCTTCTTCAAAAGCCATAACAAGCTCAACTGTGTCCAGGCTGTCAGCGCCCAAATCATCGATAAAGTGCGCTTTCCCAGTGACTTTATCTTCGTCCGCATCCAGATGCTCGACGACCATCTTTTTAACGCGGTCTAAAATATCTGACATATATTTTTCCTATGTTTGGCCGCATTAGCGCGGCGGTTTCAGGCTCGATAGGTAGGAGTTATTTCCAGCGATTCAAGCCCTTTTGGTTATCGGCGCGGCGTCTAACACACATGAAGGGGCATGACTAGCCAGTATTAGCAATTAATAATGCAACACTATAACAGGTCAAAGCCGCTTAAATCATGGCCATTCCGCCGTTTACATGAAGGGTTTGTCCCGTCACATATCCGGCTTCCGCGCTGGCAAGATAGGCCAC
>CAYQNQ010000237.1:0-3371 GCA_964418815.1 uncultured Hellea sp. | reverse complement strand
CGCCGAAAGTCTACGAACAGCTGCGAGAGTATTATCAGGTCAATCCGGCGAATTGGGCGGGGTGAGGTATTAGCGGCCTAACCCGCCATTCCCTTTTCAACAATTCCTCCCCCTCTCCGCTCATCCCTGCGCAGGCAGGGAACCAGTTTGAGTGAGGTGGTGGAGAGTGGTTCCCTTCCAACTTTGGTCGACGGTTTATTGAAATCCACTTTGCCAGTTTACCAACCACCTGGACTGGATTCCTGCCTCCGCAGGAACGAGCGGAGGGATTGGATTGATTATGGGAAGATATCTGCGCGTGACCAATCATGATTGGCGGGCCAGACGGGCAGTTCCATAATATCAATCCAGTGCGGATTACTGGTCTCAATCAAACGAATTTTCCAGACCCGTTTCCATTTCTTGATTTGCCGTTCGCGGATAAATGCATTTTCGCGGGTTTCATGTTCTTCAAACCAAACGAGCTTGTGAACACCATACTTACTTGTAAAACCTTTTCGAACTTCGTTCTTGTGCTCAAACATACGCCGACCCAGATCATCCGTATGGCCCAGATAGAGCGTCCCGTTTTGCTGACTGGCCAGGATATACACATAGAACATTACATGAACATAATATCAGAAATCCATAACATCAATACCTTAATTCAGATCCCACTTCCACCAGGAGGAAACGAGTAGGTTTTATGGCATTTAAAAACTGTTGGTCGGAGGGACGGGAGTCGAACCCGCACTTGATACCGTCTCGGGGTATTGCCTCTACCATTTGGGCTACCCTCCGTTTTAGGCGGGAGTAGGAGCGGCGGGAATCGAACCCACACTGAACGCATTCTGAGTGCGCTGCCTCTACCTGTTTGGGCTACGCTCCCTACTCTTCGATTTTTGATAGGTGTTGGTACGGGTTATGAGATTCGAACTCATACTGTCTGGATTTTAAGTCCAGTGCCTCTGCCAATTGGGCTAAACCCGCATAGGGCTTAAGCGAGTAAATTCAGACAGTTTTAAAAGTGGAAATGAAAACGTACGAAATCTACTCGCTTAGCCAAGCAAGGTAGATAGTCGTAATAATGTGTTTCGCGTTTTCATTGGACGCGGCGTTTATGCGGAACGATTTGGAAAGTCAAGCTGCAATCCCTAAATAGAATATATGGACGACACGACTTACCCGAACATCCTGACCTTCAAAGACTCGCGGGTGACCTGGATTGTGCTGAGCATCTTGTTGGGAGTACTCCTCATATACATCTTTTTCAATGTTTCCGTGGGTGGCAAAGAAGATCAAAACGGATTTTTAACTTTGGTTGGGTTTTATCTAGTTGTAATACTCTTCACATTAATGCCGCCGACGGTTTCCGAACTCAGTCCCGAAGGCGTCAAAATCAAAGCGGCTTTTAGTAAACCCATTTTCCGCAAATGGGAGGACATCAACGACTTTCGGATTTATCGTGGCCATCGGCGCAGATTTGTGACATTCCAAGACCCGTCGAAACGGCTCCAAAAACATGTTTTTCTGGTTCCTATAAATTTCTGGTCCAAACCAAAAGAGGTCCTGGCGACTGTTAAAGCCTATCAAGAGGCCGCCCTGAAAAACCCCTGAAAACCATTCACTTCCTGAAGAAGATTCGCCATACTCGCACCATGTTCGGGATATTCAAAAAGAAGAAAAAGGGCGGCGGGGATGAACCGCCCCAAAATGACGAAGCAGAATTTATACAGGCTGTGGTGAATAAATTCGTGACCATGGTCGATGAATTTGCGGACAATAATCCGGATATCCCGGCCTTTCGCGATCGCTGGACGTTTCAGATAGACGAGATCAACAGCTGGATGCAATCTGAAACAATGGAGCAGATGTCCTGCCGTATTACCGCCAAAGATGCGCACGGGGTTTTTCCCGATTTCAGTGAGTGGGCCCATGGCTGGGGCGAAGGCATTGACGGTGCGTTTAACACCGGTTTTTCCAACTGGATAACCACTGACCTGCCGGTGCTGATAGATGTCATTCAGGACTCGGCCGTTCTGTCTCAGGAGTTGTCGTATAAACATCCGGACAGCGGGAGAGACATACGCGCTATTTTGGGCCCGATGCAGTTCTGGTCCAAAGGTGATGATGGCCCTGAACCGTGCTGTAACAGCTGTATTTATACGCAGGTTCTGTCGGCCACAGATGGTGAGTTCAACAAAATGAATCCGCCTTATCTTATCAAGGCCGTTGTTATCCGCCATCCTGACAAGACGACCGAAGCCGATTTTCGAATCGCCGATATGCAAGACGAGACCATCGCAGCTCATCTTTCCAATTGGGCCATGACTTGGGAAGGCGAAGGATTTGCCATGCGCAAACAAAGCCTGTTATTCGTGGAAGCGTAGGGCAAAAATTCATGTTCGGGATATTCAAAAAGAAGACCAAAGATAAGACACAAAGCAGGGCGACCCCGCGGCCCGAAAAGGTTGAATCCATTCCCGATGATATTCACGCCGCAATCAGCCGCCTCTCCCAGCGAGGCGATCAAAAAGCCGAGGCGGGACAATACGGCGAAGCTCTGAAGGAATATGAAGCCGCCTGGGAGCTCATTCCTGAACCCAAAGGCAAATGGAATGCGGCGACCTGGGTGCTGACGGCCATGGGCGATGCGGCCTATCTTAGCGGGGATTTAGACCATGCGCTGGACGCCTTTAGCAGCGCAGTTAAAGGCCCGGATGGACTGGGCAATCCGTTCATTCATTTGCGCCTCGGGCAGATTAATTTTGATTTGAAAAACCGGGACCGCGCCGCCGATGAGCTTATGCGGGCCTATATGGGCGCGGGCAAAGATATATTTGAAGAAGACGATCCTAAATATTTTGAGTTTTTAAAATCCCGTGCGAAAATTGACGGCTGATATGACTAGCTCCAAAAGGCCGAAATCTGAAACATTTTTACAAAATCACATTGGCCCTGAATACAAAATCAAACCGTAATATTCGACTCATCCAGAAACACTTCGAAAGTCTCTGCCTGATCTGGCGTGAACAGTTTGATAGAGACCCAGACGGGCGGGCCGCTTGTGGGGTGGAGCATATAGCCGGATAGGGTTCGTTTGACCCGGCGGATCCGGTTCCATTTATAGGTGGAGCTGCGCCCGGCCCCATCTGTACGGACAAGGGAGTCTTCGCCGATCGCCCAATGGAGAGATTTCTGATCCTCCGGCATTTTCTTATATTGCAAATATTCCCAAATCAGGCTGCCAACCACAAACAGGATCATAACAAAAACCACATGGGCGGCGAAGCTGAGCAGCGGGTTACTGTCAAGGCGCGTGAAAAACACGACAATGACCCAGGACACAACCCCCAGCACCAATCCCGGCCAATAGTTTTTGGGATTGAGCA
>CAYQNQ010000236.1:0-3382 GCA_964418815.1 uncultured Hellea sp. | reverse complement strand
ATCAGTAGGGTAATGTCCAACAGGGCGTGGCAAGATGGTTTCTGGAGCCGGCGGTCTGATGGTGTTGTAGTATTGCTTCCAACCTTTGATCAGGATTTGTGCCTCCTTGAGCATGTAAAAGATTTCTCCGTTTAATAGTCCATAGCCATAATATCGCTCCATCTTTAACTCACATATTAAGGTGTTGCGACGACGCGTTGAAACCGCACCCCAGAGCGGACATTAGCTTTGTCAGCTTAGATAAGGAAAGATTGTCGGTATTGGCAGGAATTGTGAGTCCGGATGTGTGGAGCCAGCAGCCTCCTTTCCGAATTAGAATTATAGACCGTTCGTGCTTAAAGTTTCAGCGATGATAATTTTTCCTATTAATAGGAAAAATCCTATTGACATGCATAGCTGAATTATCCTATATAATAGGAATATTATCATACATCATAATGACGCCTTGAAATCAGGCGTTCAGTCATCAGGAGACGGATATGGGACATCATCCCGGATCCGCCGTTTGGGATAGCGGCGGACACCATAAACTTGCGCAAAAAAAACTAACCGATGCCCAGTGCCGGTTTTTAAATGACAATCTGGGGGTTACGCGAAGAACGCTCCGGCACGTCCACCTCATGTTTAATGAGCGGTTCGAAACAGATCTGAAATGGGATGACTTCAAAACCCTGAGGACGGCTGCCATTAAGGCCGGGCGGTGCCGCACCACCTATATTCGAAATTACCACAAGATCGAAACCTCGTCCGAGCGGGAGCTGCGCCTGCAAAGACCCTATTTGAAATCCAGAATTACCGGCGGCTGCCAATATAGGGAGGACGCCGGAAAGGCGGCCTGCGGCGCGTCCACACTGGGCCGGTTTTGCGAACGCCATGTGCAGGCGGCCTTTGCCGATTATCCGCCGCGCGTTCGGGGAGCGGATTGTCTCGACAGCTCTCTGGGGAAATATGGCTAGGCGGCGCAAAAAGGGGCCGAGCCCGAAACTCGCCAAAGCCCGATCACCGCTGGAACAAATCGCCAAAGACAGCCTCACCCCCGAGGCGCGGGAACGTCACGCCTACCGCCTGACCCGCTTTGCCGAAAAGGATTTTGAGGGCGGCGTCAGTCTCAATGGTATGCGTCTGGAACGTCTGGCTTGCGTCAAGGCTCTGGAAGGTCTGGCCCGCAAACACCCCAAGCGTAAAACTGTCCTCCTGCAGGCCTATCACCTGATGGCGGCCAGTCAGTATCACGGCGACCTGCTGGCGGCGCAGGGACAGAGCAGCAGCACGTTTCGAGAACGCATTGATGTGAGCTCGCGCAGCGAGGGCGGACTGACCACCCGGCTGGATGTTTCTCGCCGGCTATTGCGCGCGGCGGAACGGTTGGAGCCGGAAGAGCTGGCCTGCCTGAACCGCGTCATCTCGGACCGGCCGGAAAATACCATGGCCGAGATCTGGCCCAATCGCACGGAGCGAAATACGGCAAGAGAGCTCATAAAATCCGGCCTGCACGAGCTGGCGGTATTTTACGGGTTGGTGAAGTTTTAGGCGAAGGGCCTTTATAGCTTTTTATTGTACTGGTTATTGCAGCGGCGGGCGCTAAGCTCAGCGCATGAATTCCCCCCAATCGATTCTCAATACCGTCTTTGGGTATGATAAATTTCGGCCCGGACAGGCCGATATTATTGCGGCCATTCAGGACGGGGAGAGCTTGTTGGCTGTCCTGCCGACCGGCGCCGGGAAGTCGCTGTGTTATCAAATTCCGGCGCTATTGGCCGAGCGCCCCGCCATCATAGTCAGCCCGCTGAAATCCCTCATGGATAATCAGACCTTCGCGCTTCGCCAAAACGGTGTGTCCGTGGCCTGCATCCATTCAGGGCAGTCCAGAGATGAAAATATCCGCCAATGGAAAAGCGTGACATCCGGCGAGTCTAAAATGCTCTATCTGTCGCCCGAAGGCTTGATGACCGATCGTATGATGGCGGCCATGACCCGGCTGCAGCCCTCAATGTTTGTAATTGACGAGGCGCACTGCGTGGCGAAATGGGGACCGGATTTCAGAGAAGATTACGCGCGGCTAACGCAGCTGCATCAGCGCTTCCCGGACGTTCCCATTGCCGCGTTTACGGCGACCGCCGACGGCGCCACCCGCGACGAGATTGCGAAGGTCTTATTTGGCGGGCGGGGCCGGACTATTGTTCAGGGTTTTGATCGGCCCAATCTTTCCCTTGCTGTCCGCTCCGAGGGTAATCGCCGCGAGGCCTTGCTGGAATTTATGAAAACGACAGATGGCGCATCGGGGATTGTCTATGCCCTGTCGCGTAAAAACACGGAAGACATTACGGGCGTGCTCAGAGAGGCGGGCTACAAGGCGCTGACCTATCACGCCGGAATGGAGGACAGGGACCGGTCAGACGTGCTGAACCGGTTTTTATCCGAGGACGGCATTGTGGTGGTCGCGACCATCGCTTTTGGCATGGGCATAGACAAGGCCGACATCCGCTTTGTCTATCATGTCAATCTGCCGTCATCCATGGAGGCTTATTATCAGGAGATCGGCCGGGCCGGGCGCGACGGAGACCCGGCTGATACCATGATGTTTTTCAGCTATCAGGATGTGGTCCGCCGCCGGAATTTTATTGAACAAGGGCAGGGGGCGTCCGAGTTTAAAGTTCGGGAGCATAAACGCCTCGAAGCGCTCCTGGCTTATTGCGAAGCGCCGGGGTGTCGGCGGCAGGTTCTCCTCGGTTATTTTGGCGATAAAGCGGGGCCCTGCGGGAATTGCGATAATTGCGAAAACCCGCCCGAGCTTGTGGACGCCACAGATAATCTCCGGCTCATTCTCGAGGTTATCAAAGCGACCGGAAGCCGTTTCGGGCAAGGCCATGTCATCGATGTGGCCCGGGGCAAAGCCACGGAAAAGGCGCAGAGCCGGGGACATGAGCGGCTCCCGGTCTTTGGCTCTGCCAAACATATAGCCGAGCCTTTTCTAAAGGCGCTGATCCGTCAGGCGACCGCCGCAGGCTATATTGAAGTGAATATTGAACGTATGGGCGCTCTGCGGCCAAGCGAGGCCGGGCGGGCCGTTATGACAGGCCAGGCGCAGTTTATGTGCAAGGATTTCAAAACCCCGACGCGGAAAAATATCAATTCCAGGCGCCGAAAGAAAAACACGGAAAACCTGACGCCGGAGCAAATGGAGCTGCTGGCGATACTCAAGGCGGAGCGGCTCAAGATCGCCCGCGAAACCGGCAAACCCGCCTATACGGTTTTTACCGACGCCACGCTGATCGATATGGTCATCCGCAAACCAAAAACGCCGAACGACATGCTGGAAGTTTCCGGGGTCGGGGCGGCAAAACTGGAGCGTTACGGCGAGATATTTTTGGGGTTCGTGAAT
>CAYQNQ010000235.1:0-3432 GCA_964418815.1 uncultured Hellea sp. | reverse complement strand
GGTCAGCCAACCTCATCGGATCAAAGTCTTTGAAGAAGCCCTCAAACATATCTGCAGCTATTCCGACGATGTCTGGTTCGCGACGGGAAAAGAAATCGCGCGGCATTTCATCGATAATTATTGGGACCAGTCCCTGGCGGATATAAAGGCCCGCGGCGTCGCCACAGGCGGAACGGGGTTCGCTGCATGAGCGATCTTCCCAAAGACTATCTGAAATACCCAAACCGAAAATTTGGTCAGGACCATGAGTTTTACGATTGGCGCTTATCCAAAGACCGGCCACGCCTTGAGTGGGAAGGCGGCGCGAAAGTCGCCATATGTTTTATCGTGCCGCTGGAGTTTTTCCCGCTTAACCCGTCAGGCGTGCCGTTCAAACATCCCGGCGCTATGGTCACGCCCTATCCTGATCTCAGGCATTTTACCGTTCGAGACTATGGAAATCGTGTGGGAATTTATCGAATTTTGGAGGCCCTAGGCAGCACCGCTGCAACAGTTGCGGTCAATGGTAAAATCGCCAAGCGTTATCCGCCGCTTATTGAAATGCTTGTTGGACATCAAATCATCGTCCATGGCCTCTCCACAAATCATATTCACAAAGAGGATATGAGCGAAACCGATGAGATATCGCTGATCAGGGAGGCCGGCACCTGCTTCGCTGGCAAATCCCATGGCTGGATGTCACCTGCCCGCAATCAATCATCTCGAACGCTTAAGCTGTTAAGCAAAATCGGCTATCGATTTTGTCTCGACTGGGAAATGGATCAGGTACCGGTTACGGCCAGTACCGAAAATGGCGACATCACGCTCATCCCCAATAGTTACGAGCTTTCCGATTTCACCCTGCTGCATACGCGCCGTCAAACCGAGGAAGCATGGCTCAAGCAAATCAATGATGCCATAGATCTCCTCGTCGAAGAATATGATGAATATGGAAGTCAAATGCTGGGCCTGACATTGACACCTTATGTGATTGGGCAGCCTTTTCGTATCTGGGCGCTAAGAGAGCTTTTGGCCCAAATCAATGCACGGGATGATGTTACCGTGTTGACAGCAGGCGAAATAGATCAGCAGTTTAGAGCGCAAATATGAGCCTTCCCCTTAGCGGCATTAAAGTCATTGAATTTTCCCATATGGTCATGGGACCGTGCGCAGGTTTGATGCTGGCCGATCTGGGCGCTGACGTTATCAAAGTGGAGCCTGTAGGGGGCGACAAAACTAGACGCCTTAGGGGTTCCGGCGCTGGGTATTTTCCCATGTATAACCGCAACAAAAGAAGCCTGTGCATCAACCTCAAATCCGAAGCCGGGAAAGCTGCGGTCCACGAACTCATAAAAACCGCCGATGTGTTTATTGAAAACTTCAGACCCGGCGCGCTTGACCGGCTCGGGTTTGGCTATGACGAACTTTCAGCCTTAAATTCGCGCCTGATTTATGTCTCTGAAAAAGGATTTCTGGACGGACCGTATTCCCACCGGACGGCACTCGATGAAGTCACGCAGATGATGGGCGGGCTGGCTTATATGACCGGACCACCCGGCAGGCCTTTGCGCGCAGGTACGTCCGTGGTCGATATTACCGGCGGCATGTTCGGCGCTATCGGTGCGCTCGCTGCGCTCAATGAGCGCCATGCCACAGGCAAAGGCAAACATATTTCCGCTGCGCTTTACGAGACGACAGCCTTTCTCGTTGGCCAGCACATGGCGCAGAAAGCGGTTACAGGCGCACCGGCCGCTCCTATGCCTGCCCGGACCTCCAGCTGGGCTATTTATCAGCTTTTCGATACCCGCGATGATGAGCAAGTCTTCGTGGGCTGTGTGTCTGACGGCCAATGGAAAATACTGTGCGAGGCATTCGGACTGGAACATCTTCTCGATGATCCAGATCTGGTTGAGAACCGGGACCGCGTCATCCACAAGGATAAGTTTCTTCCGCAGATCATCGAGCGTTTTAAAACCATGACCAAAGCAGAGCTCATGGAAAAAATAGAAAATCTCGGCCTGCCCTTTGCCCCAATTGGAAAACCCGAAGAATTATTCGACGATCCCCATCTTAATACGGGCGGCGGGTTGCTCGACATGGAAATGGAAGACGGCGAGCGCTGCAAACTTCCGGCCCTGCCCATTGGCCTCAACGGCCAACAACCATCTCTACGTATGGATCCGCCCAAGGCTGGTGAACATACCGAAGAAATTCTCAAGAAGTTGGGTCTGGATATCGAGGCTCTCAGGCAAGACGGAGTTATTTAGCGGAATGACGATATAGTTTTTTCTCCGCTCCGGTATTCAGCTGCGTATAAAACCAGTACCCATTCAAATTCTCAGTTTTTATTCTAACCCGCCGGTTCAAAATGACCTTGCCGAGACTTTCTGGCGGTCTTTGAAAATCTTGTTCCTAAAGCGCGGCAAAACCAGCAAACTCCGTTTCCGTCAATTGGGTTTGTTCTATTGTCCTGACACACCCCTACCATCATCAAAACGATCAGAAACATTTTTTCATGCATAAATCCAAGGTCTGGCGGCTTTGTCATTGTCCAAAAATGCGCGGATTTCTGCCTCATGGCCCCATGTCATCGCAATGGCGTCCAATCCACCAACCAGCATTTTCTTGTCACCTTCATCTATTTCAAATTCGAGGGTATTGATGGTTTGCTCCTGCAAATTTATGGTGACCTTAACGGGTAATTTAGCAATGTCATCGACCGCTAGCACAATCGGCAAAATACCGTTTCTTACGCAATTATTATAAAAAATCTCGCCAAAGCTTTCAGCGATGATGGCCCTAAACCCAAATTCCTTGAGCGCCCAGACCGCATGTTCGCGGGAAGAACCGCAACCGAAATTTTTTCCGGACAAGAGTATAGAGGCGTCTTTATATTCAGGTTGATTGAGCACAAAATCCGGATTGGGTGTTCTGCTCTCCAGATAGCGCTGCCCCGCAAACATGCCGTCCGCTAGACCGGTTTTAGAGACAGACTTCATTTCCCGCGACGGTATGATCTGGTCCGTGTCGATATTATCCTGAATGAGCGCCGCCGCTATTCCGGTATGCACTGTGAAAGGCTTGCTAGACATCTCCGTCTCCTTTTGGAGCGCTTATATGCCCCGCGATGGCCGAGGCGGCGACGATGGCAGGACTGGCAAGGTGAGTTCTTACGCCCGGACCCTGACGGCCTTTGAAATTTCGGTTGGTACTGGATATAACTCTTGCCCCCGGCGCAAACGTATCGCCGCCCGCGTAGAAACACAGAGCGCATCCCGCGCTGCCCCACTCAAAGCCTGCCATTTTGAAAATCTTATCAAGGCCTTCGTTTTCCGCCTGACGCCGAACAGACATTGATCCGGGCACGCATATAGCCCGCACGCCCTCCATTACCTGCCGGCCTTCGAGGATGTCAGCAGCCGCTCGCAAATCTGAAATTCGGGCATTGGTACA
>CAYQNQ010000234.1:0-3445 GCA_964418815.1 uncultured Hellea sp. | reverse complement strand
ATCTTGGCCCAGTTTTCTCTTAAGGACCGGCGGTTCATAGCCGGATCTGTCTGAAAGAGGGCTCGGCCCGTTCTGACGCCATTCCATCTTCCGTTTCCGGCTACGCCCGTAAAGACCGGCGCCCGGACACAACACCCGCTAATACCCATAATGGTTCTAAACGGTGATGCTTCATTTGCGAGAACCATACCGTAATTATAGCCCGTTTGATCCGAGCCGATTGAGCCTGTGTTGACGCGGTCATGGTTTAGGCCCAAATTGTGTCCCAATTCGTGGGTGAAGGTGTGCTGAAAAAGACAGGCCCGCGCTGTAACCGAATATCCAAAATTCGCGCTGACCCCACCTGTGCTGAACCAGGCTAATCCGCAGCCGCCCGCACCCTTGATAACAGCCACCAAATCGGCTGAACGGGCGTCACGGAAACTGCCAGCTCGAGCGCTTACGCAGGGGTCCGCACCTCCAGCAAGGGGTGTCACATTATTTAAAACAGTGCTCGTGCTGGAGGTCGGTCCATATGTACAGCCTCCAAAGCCGACGATGCCGGCCCATCTGAGTTTATATATTTTCAGACCCGTATTCACCAAGGCTGTATTGGCCATGGCCATGGCCAAGAGAGCCTCATCGCGAATTGTCGTCCCCGCAGCTATGGCCTCATCTCTTGCCGTCGGCGTAAACATAGCCATGACCCTGATACGTTCAGGACGGGCCGCCGCCTGTTTTGTGCCCGCATTGCCATCAAACAGGCGCTTTGGCGGGTTAAACCGGTTATAGCCGTCAAGACCTTCAGGTCCTTCTGGTCCTCCCGGAACCAAGCCCTGCGGCGCTATGCGTAAAAAATCGTTCGGGTCTTCTTCGGGGAAACTTTCCGGAGAAATTTCCGAAATGACATGGAGGCCCGATTGCGCGGGCGAAATTCGGAAAATTTTGCCGCCATATTGCACCTGACCGAGCAGGCGATCTTTGTCGGATACCAAGGTTGCAAACCCGTCCTCAAATCCGTCAATGCGGCCGCTCCAAACCTTAGTGCCTTCGCCAAAAAACTTGTCGAGATTTGTCCGCTTTAACGTGAAGTTTTCCCCTGGGAACAGGCTCATTTTCAAGGATTTTGACGTGTTTGTGAACCGAAAAAGCTGACTTGCCACCGCTTTATTTACGACAACCTGCCGGCTTCGCATTTCTCCTTCCAGAGTCACTGTACTTTTGGTGGACACATCTTCCAGCGCCACATCCGCAAATAAAGACTGCGCCTGTGCGGATATTGTCATGGCCCCCGCCGCAGCTGTCGTGGCTAAAATTCTAAATAATTTTTTCATAATATGCTCCCGTTTTCGCCCAAGATTAAGTTGTCAATCTACCATATACAACATGATTATTCAAGAATGCCAATAAAGAAATTGCCCCGATAAGACTGTGACGAAAGTCACACTTCGTATTTTATATTTCAATTAACGTCGTTTCATTGGGCCCAATCCCTTGATGACAAGTACCATATTAACGCTGTTTAGACCAGCCCTAACCTTCTCAGCCTCTTTTTAGCGGCAAATTTTTCACAGGTCCGTGACGAAAATCACGCCTGGTATTTCGCTCATATTTGCCCTTACTTGACATTCTACATAATTGTAGTAATAAATGTTCTACATATTTGGAGAATTATATGTTACCCCGTTTTATAAGTATCCCGGTTTTGACCGGGCTGGTTCTGGCCGGCTGCACAAAAGCCAAACCGGAGCTGATCACAGAAGGCGAAATTAAGTATGTCACTGTCACAGGTGTCGGCGAGATCGAGGTCATGCCCGACCGTTTTGTCATTTCGGGCGCTGTTATCAAACAGGATGATGACCTCACACTGGCCATGAACACCCTGTCAGAAGTGGTCAATCAGGCAGAGGCCAAGCTGGCCGCCGTGGACGGGCTCACGGTTTCAGGCTTTAACTTCGCGGCGGTCAATACGACCGGCGTCAAAGATCCGGAATGCCTTTTGTTTAACGCCGAAGCTGACCGTTTTAACCAGACGCTGCGCGATGACGAAGAGCGGATCAAACACAAAATCTGCAAAGATGTCACTCATCAGGCGAGCCTTACTTTCACCTATACCGGCGCCCCGGTCGATAAAGCGGGACATGCTATTTCAGCGCTCACAGAGGCCGGCGCCGTCCGGGTTAGCCTGAACGGTTTTAAAGTCTCAGACATTGAAAATCTCGAACTTGAGGCCGCCGCCCGAGCCATTGAAAACGCCCGCGAAAAAGCTGACCGTCTGGCCGAGTCCGGCGGGGCAAGCATAAAAGGTGTCAAAAACCTAGCCGCCTATACGCCCACTTATCAATATGGCGGCGCCAGCGCCCCGGTCTTGGCCACAGCTGGCTCTGGCGAAACGACGCGATTGCTTGATAATAAAGCCGAACCAAAAGCCGTTGCGCCGATGAATCTAAAACCGGGACCGCAAGTGGTTTCCGCCAGTATACAGCTGGAGTTTATCTATGAGTAATTTTGCCAAATTTCTCCTGGCCGGCACAACGTCTCTACTTCTGGCCTGCCAGCCCGACGACCATAGTAACTTTGATCCGGTTATTGCCGAACAGGAGACGGGCAGTTCCTATATTCCCTCCCCGCTGTCCGTCTCCGCCATCGGCCGGGTCGAAGCCGCGCCGGATATTGCCGTTGTCACGGGCCTTATCGAAATCGAGGACACAACTCACAATGCTGCCTATGCGCAAATCAGCGATATAATAAATTTGGTTCAGGCGACCGCGGACACCGCCGAAACAGAGATGAGCTATACGGACATCAGCGCGTCCGATATTTGGGACGAAGACTGTCTGAAAGACAATCAGAATGCCCAAACCCGGCACTATGAAATCATGGCGGCGCAACGGCACAACAAATCCGCTCGCTACCAGATTAAAACCCAAAAGACGCAGATCAAGACAGCACGCGAACAATTTGACGCTGAGCGGATCAAGCGGCAGAGCAAAATCCGCAAATTACGGCAGAACCGGGACATACCGGAGTTTCGCCGTGAATTGTTTAACCTGGAAGAAGCACTCGAAACCTTTGAGGCGGGTTTTCAGCAAGCCCGAAAACAACGGGAAACGCGCCTGGAAAACCTGACCGAGTCGATCAAAGAGGTGGAACCGCGCCTGCCCCAAAAATCCTGCACGGTCCTGAGCGTAAAAGCCAATCTGCGCTTTACGGCCCGTATCCATCCGGCCGAACGAGCGCCGGAGTTTATGAATGCCTTCACTCAAGCAGGCGTCACCAAAGTCAATCTTTTTGGTTATGATTTTTCCGACTATGATACGGTCTATCAAAAGGCCGCGGAAAATGCCGTTCAGAACGCGCGCGAAAAAGCTGAACTGATCGCGCAAAAATCAGGCACAAAACTAAAAAAGGTCCAGTCTTTTTCAGTGTCGCAGCCAACACGGTTTGGCCGCTTCGGACCGCAAAG
>CAYQNQ010000233.1:0-3474 GCA_964418815.1 uncultured Hellea sp. | reverse complement strand
GGCAACGGGTTTTCCGGCCTATGACACGGAACGCGAAACCTGGGTTCCGGGTATGAAACGGGCGCTTACGGGGCGATAGGCGGCGCGCTTGGACCGTTGTCAGGCGCTTGGTTTAGTGCCGTGTCCGCCCACATAGGTGGACGGGACCGGTTCCGGCCGTTCGGATAGATCCATTTCGGGCTTAAAGACCTCGACCCTGAGCGGATAGCAGGCTTGATCATCGGATGAATGGGCGGCGGAACAATCACCGCCCGGACAGGCCGATAAGCCGCCGAGCAGATCGATTTCCGCAAAGAACTCGATAAAATCGCCGGGGCGGACGGGGCTGGCTTTCATAAAATATTGATGGGTGTCGGGGGTAAAACCCGTGCACATAAAGACATTCATCACGTCGTGCACAAGCGGCTCGATCTCGTTGATCGGGCGGCCTGTGTGAAAAGATAACGCACGCACCAGATTGGAGTGGCAACAATTATGATAATCATGGCCCTGCAAAAGTTTGGCCGTATAGGGATCGCATCTCGTGCCGATGACATCGTGGACGGAGCCCCCGTGCGCGTCCCAGCCATACCAGTCGAGCGTATCATGGGTAATGGTCGCCATGGGGCGCAGAAACGGAAAACTGCTCCAGAGCTGATCGCCTGTGCTCACATGGCTGCCATGAAGAGCGCGGGTCTTGCCGGAGTAAAACTTTTCCTCGAGGTTTTTCTGGGCCCAGATATTCAGATCGCCCACTTGCGGACCGTCCTGGCTATAGATGCGGAAGAAATGCCCGCGCGGCACTTTAAAACAGCGCGCGTCCCGCGGCGGGATCAGAACCTCGTCGATTTTCGTCAGCGAACGCCGCGCCTGGCGAAACATCTCCATATCCGGCGCCGGCAGCGTATCGACCGGATAACAGATGACCGGCGGGATCGCTTTGAGAGCGCCCGCATTTTCCGGAGCCGGTGTTTCGGGTGTGCGTTTCACGGTTTAAGCCTCGTCCTTAATTCAATCCAATTTATAAACGGAGATATGCTCATGAGCAATGACTTGCCCCCTTGACCCACCCCTGATAGAAGCCGCGCAAATTCCGCGGAGATAATCCATGAAAATGAACGGTAACGAGATAAAGCCGGGCAATATTATCAAGCATCAGGACTCCCTTTGGGTGGCCGTGAAATGCAATGCGGTAAAGCCAGGCAAAGGCGGAGCCTTTAATCAGGTCGAGCTCAAAAACCTGCTGGACGGGCGTAAGCTCAATGAGCGATTTCGCGCGGCCGAGACGGTTGAACGGGTTCGCCTTGAGCAAAAGACGCACACCTATCTCTATGCGGACGGCGATATGCTGGTCTTCATGAACGCCGAGACCTATGAACAGATCAATCTGCAAGCCGAGTTTATCGGCGAGCGGGCGGTCTATCTGAATGATGGAATGTCCGTGGATCTCGAGTTTTACGAAGAAAAGCCGATCAGCGTCTCTTTGCCCGAACAGGTTGTTTTGGAAGTTACCGAAACCGAACCTGTGGTCAAAGGCCAGACGGCGGCCAATTCCTATAAGCCCGCGATTTTGGAAAACGGTGTCAGAACAACGGTGCCTCCCTTTATCAATGTGGGCGAGAAGCTGGTCATCAATACGGAAGACGGCAACTATGTAAAGCGCGCCGACTAGCACCATGAAAACCTATTCCCCCATAATGACCGTCATGCACAAGGCGGCCCGTAAAGCGTCTCGCGGCTTGCTGCGTGATTTCGGCGAGGTTGAACATTTGCAGATTTCCCGAAAAGGTCCTGCCGACTTTGTAACCCGCGCCGATAAAAAAGCGGAAGCGGTTATCCATGACGTGCTGGCCGAAGCCCGGCCCGGCTACGGTTTCGTCATGGAAGAAAGCGGCATTCGCGAAGGCACAGACAAAACCCACCGCTTTATTGTCGATCCGCTGGACGGGACGACCAATTATTTGCACGGTATTCCGCACTTCGCGGTCTCCATCGCGCTCGAACAAAATCTCGAAGGTACGCCTGAACTCATCGCCGGGATCGTCTATAATCCCATCACCGACGAAATGTTCATGGCCGAAAAAGGCAAAGGCGCCTTCATTAATGACGGCCGTCTTGGCGGCGCTGACCGGCGGTTATATGCGGCCAAACGCGATATCTTCAGCGATGCGCTCTTCGCAACCGGTATTCCGTTTCTGGGACGCCCGGGACATGCCCGGCTATTAAAGGAACTCCACAAGGTGATGGGCGCCAGTAGCGGCGTTCGGCGACTGGGTTCTGCGTCTCTGGACTTGGCCTGGACGGCAGCAGGGCGCTATGATGGGTTCTGGGAGCGCGGCCTGGCCATATGGGATATCGCTGCGGGCGTTCTGATTTGCCGGGAAGCCGGATTACGGGTCGAAAGCCTAAGCGGCGGCAATGTTATGGATACTGGCGATATTGTCACAACAAATGATAATTTGTGGGACGAACTGCAGCGCAAGGTCAATTTCGATTAGGCATAAAAAAACCCGGCCAGAAACTTTCAGGGCCGGGTCTATTAGAATAGCGATTACACAAATCTATTTGTTATACACGCCTTCTTTGTTGAAGTGCTGGCACAGAAGATAATATACGACAGCGCGATACTTGCTCGGATTGGATTTGCCATATTTATCCATCACTGATGCGATGGCTGAATCCAGTGCCGGACCGTCTGAAAGACCGAGCTTTTTGATAAGATAGTTATTCTTGACTGTATCCAGCTCTGACTGATCCGTTCCTGAAACCGTTGAGGAATCGCGGTTATAGATAGATGGACCACAGCCAATCGTCACTTTACGCAGCAAATCCATATCAGGATTTACACCAATTTTATTCTTCAGATCATCAGCATATTTTGCGATGAGATCATCACGTTTACTCATTAAATTACTCCCATTTTTAAATTTCCACTAAATACAATGACAAGGTCGTCTCGGATAGACGGTGACCAGTTTATGAAATGGACCCCCTGCCCCTGACCATTGTATTGCTCATATTCCTATCGCGTAGGAAGAATAAACGCTAGGTGCACGAGCCATAAAAAGCAGTTAGAATCGCACTTTTGGAACAAATTATGAGTGTTGGGACCTTTTTTCCGGCCTTGACCCCTCTCATTGCCATGATATAGAGCGCGCCTGACCGAGCGGGGGACCCTCTAATGCAATCCCGTGACGAACTGGAGAAAAGAAAATGAAAAAAGATATCCATCCGGATTATCATATGATTACCGTCCAAATGGTTGACGGATCAGAATATCAGACACGTTCAACTTACGGCGCAGAAGGTGACCGGCTCGTGCTTGATATCGACAGCAAAACCCACCCGGCCTGGACCGGTGGTGATCAAAAACTGATGGATCGCGGTGGTCGCGTCTCACGCTTTAAGGACAAGTTTAAAGGCTTCGTGTAGGCTTTTTGAAATATTGTTTAATTTGAGCCCCGTAATCGGGGCTTTTATTTTGCAAAAAAATAA
>CAYQNQ010000232.1:0-3548 GCA_964418815.1 uncultured Hellea sp. | reverse complement strand
GCCCATAAACGGGCGCGCATGGATGGCCACGAAGAGGTATTGGCCGCCATTGAAAGCAAAGCATTGGCGGCGCTCGGGGAGTCTCCCAGAAAGCTGACCTTGCCGCTGCAAGTAATCGCCGCCCGGGTGGGTTAGCGAGCAATTAAATTATTGACCACAAAGAATAATGTGACAACGCAGAAAAAGATCAATCCCACAACGAAATAATCCTTGCCATTGGCAAGTTTCATTTCGGCATCCGATGCGTCGACATCAAGTTCCGCGCGAAGCCAATCCAGCTCCCGCCCTTCTTTTTCTGAGCGGGGTTTCGTCTGTATCAATTCAGCATGCTCAAAAATATAGTGCGCAATATCCGGCGACATTAATCGGGGTCCGGCCGATTTGTTCCTTTGCCCGGCGCGTTCATTATAATAGCCGAGATATCGGAGAAGCCCCTCTCTTAGAATAGCGTCGAACTGGCGATCTTTGGCATCATCAGTCTGGCCCAGATCTATGATCTGTTTCCACACCGATTTAGATGTTCGCTGCCAAGGATTATGCAGTATCCGCATAATCTTGGTGGCAATCTCCGCGAGCTCTGTTTCCGTAAAAGGTTCGCCGGTCACATGGCTTTCCGCAATATTGTCAAAGATATGGTCGGTCAGCACCGCTTTTTCGCAATATTCCTCGTCTTGTTCCCAGAGGGCGAGGGCGCGCATATAGGCGTCTTCAATGGCCAGCTGTTTCATCAAGTCGCCCTCCTCCATAAGCTGTGGCCTAAGACGGTTATAGGCATCATGAATCGTGTCGATTTTGCGGGGCGGCTCGGTCAGGCCCAATGCGATCCAGGGCGATTCCATTCTACCGCCGCTTCTCGGCGAACCCCGCCAGCGTCAATAATATCCGCCCGACAATGGCTTCGCCGGGGGCGCCGGCGGATTTTAATTGTTGTTCCGCTTTCAGGGTTTCAGACAGGGCGTTGTTCAGCGCCTTTGACGGCCAGATCTTAAGGTGGCTTAGAAAACTACGTTCCTGCATGCGAAAGACCGGCGGGCGCAGGGATTTCATAGCGGATTCCGCCCGCTCGCCGGACTGCATATGGGCGGAGGCTTCGAGGAGCCGTCCAATATGGCGCTGCAGGGATAGCAGGATCACAGCGATATTCACTTTGCCGGCAATAGCCCGCTTGAACGCATCATCGCATTTGGCCGTTTGCCCGCTCATGGCGCTCATGATGATGTCATTAATGGAGGCGGCCTGGGCTCCGGCGGCGAGGGCTTTGATGTCCTCTGCCGTTACCTTTGCACCCGGAGTTTCGCCGTAACCCTTATAGAGGATCATTTTTTCAATCTCGCCTCTCGCCAGTATGCGGTCGCCGGATAATAGCGGCACCCAAAGATCCAGCGCGTCGCGCTCGATATCAATAGAGCTTTCGGTGAGTGTGCGGCGGATCATATTGGCCAGATCAGCGGCGCTGTCGGCATAGCAGCCGACGGCGGCAAACCTGCCGCCCGCTTCGAAGGCTTTGCGCACGGCAGAGCGGGGCGTCATATCTCCGGCCTCGATGACCAGCCGGGCCGCGGCCTTGTCCGGATTAACATCCAGATCCTTGATGATTTTAGAAATGGCCGCGCCGGAGCGCTCATGATCCAGCCGCAAGCGCACGAGCCGCTGATCGCCGAACATGGAGAGCGCCGACATTTCATCGGCCAGACGGGCGGGATCGCTGGACAGATCATCGGCGGTCAGCACGGCCGAAGCGAAGGCATCGTCAGGATTGTCGGAGAATTTTTTGATCAGGCTTTCCGCCCGCTCCTTGACCAGACCGCGGTCGGGGCCGAAAAACAACACACCGATAATGTCTCCCGGCGGATTGTTTAAAAACGAACTGACCCGGCCGCCCGTTATTTTCATAGGGCTTGTGTCTTATGATCTGCGGTCACGGTATTTTGGTGACGGGTGCGTCGCCCGCGGATTCCGCCGCCTGCTGCTCCAGCCGCTTTTGAATTTTTTCTTCCTGGGCCCGTTTATGTTTATCCGGGTCGTTATAATAGGCGGCCAGACGGATCAAAATCCGGTCGGCGGCGTCCCGGGCGACCTGTTCGGACGCGTTTTTCTCCGCTGAAATACGGGCATAGGGATCCCGCGAAGATCCGAAAGTTGACGTAGAGGTCACGTCGCCGGTGTCCAGTTTTTTGCCAGTGACGGAATTGATAAGCTCATAATTGACACGCATGATCAGATCGTAGCGGGTGGCCACGTCGCTCGCGGTCACGCCGTAAGGCCGCCGCCCGCTTCGGGTTTCCAGGCGCAAAACATGAGGCCCGGCGTTCTTGCCAAGCCGGTCATAGAGATGCTGCTGCAAGTAATAGCCGGCTTCCTTTTGCGCGGCGCGGTCGGGGTCGACGAGCTCAATCTTGATGGATTTAAAGGCCGGCGTATCCGCGATTTTCCCGGTCGAATGAACGGGCTTGAAACCGCAGGCAGAGAGCAGGAGCGCCGCTCCGGTGATCATGGCGCCCGTGAACAAAGTCTTTTTCATCATGACGCCACTATATTGATTATCCGCCCCGGGACAACGATGACTTTCCTTACAGTTAATCCATCAATGGCCCGCTGCACGGCCGGATCGGCCATAGCGAGCGCCTCCGCGTCTTCCTTGGAAATTTCGGCGGGCACATTGATCTCGCCGCGCCGCTTGCCATTGACCTGCAAAGGAAGGGTGACCGTGTCTTCGGTGAGCATCTCCGGATCCGCCTGGGGCCAGGGCGCATGATAACAAAGACCTTCGCCGCCCAATGTACTCCAGCACTCCTCCGCCAAATGGGGCATGAAGGGCGCGATAGTGCGGATGAGAATACCCAGCGCTTCGGCCTTGGCCGTATCGTTATTTTTGTATTTGCCGAGCGCATTGGTCAGCTCGTAAATCTGCGCCACTGAAGTGTTAAAGCGAAAGACGTCAATGCCGTGGGTGATTTTGTCTATGGCCTTGTGAGCCTTCTTGCGCAGCTCCAATGCTGCACCAGCGGCGTCAGAGGCTACGGACATGGGGCCGTGATCCGAGCCGCTCTCGCTGACCAGCGCCCAAACCTTATTGGCAAAACGCCAGGCGCCGATAACCCCGGCCTCGGTCCACTCCACATCGCGGTCCGGCGGGCTATCGGAGAGGACAAACCAGCGGGCCACATCAGCCCCGTAGCCTTCGATAATATCGTTCGGATCAACCACGTTTTTCTTGGACTTGGACATTTTGACAATGTCGCCTTTGACGATAGATCGTTTGCTTTCCATGTGAATGAGCGAGCCGTCGTCATTTTCATGCACGTCCATGGGCATGACCCATTTTTTCTTATCATTGGTTTCGTCCGCATAAGCAAAAGTCGCGTGGGTGACCATGCCCTGCGTAAACAGTCCGGCGAAAGGTTCGCCGTTTGGAATGTCGATCAGGCCGCAATCGCGAAGCCCCCGTGTGAAAAAGCGCGAATAGAGCAGGTGCAGAACCGCATGCTCGACCCCGCCAATATATTGATCGACCGGCAGCCAGTCAGAGGCGATCTTGTTGTCGAACG
>CAYQNQ010000231.1:0-3558 GCA_964418815.1 uncultured Hellea sp. | reverse complement strand
ACCCGGAAAGGTCATCAGCCCCCAGATCAAACCAAGCGGCACAAGAACCATGGCCAGCAGCAAAATATGGGCCCGCGCATAAACACTGAACGCCATGGTCAGCATGGCGAACAGACCCAGGCCGATAGCCAGTAAAACACACATTAAAAGCATAGGTCCCCCGCCACATTAGCAGGTGTACCTAAAACAATTTCCAACAATTTGTAAACCAGGAGACTTAAATGTCAGGATTAGTTCTTAATCAGGAAGTCGTGAATGTCGAGATAGATATCGGCGCCGGCTTTGTCGAATTCCCATGCGTAACCCAGGCCGAACTGGGCGAGACTTCGGTCGAGCGTATTAAAACCACTTGTTTCTCATCGCCCATTGGCAGCCCGGAATATGCCGTCGGCGAGATCGATGTGGGCGAGGGCAGCGTGACCTATAATGTGGCGCTCGCCGATAATGTGCACCAATATCTGGTGGAAAATCAGGGCAGCACCACGCCCGTTCAAATCCGTATTACGGTGGATGACGGCACGACCACTTATACGCTCACAAGGTCCTTTTTGAATATGGGTGTCTCCGAGCCTTTCAATATCAATGAAGTGTTCGCGGCGACTATCAAAATTCAGGCCACAGGCGCGGCCACGCGGAGCTTTGCGTAAGTTTATGGCCGAGGGGATCAAATTCGGCGATATCAAGCACAGCTGGCCGGACGGTGAATACACGATCCGGTTTTCCTACGGGGCCATTGATGCCATCGAAAAGGAATTCGGCGAGGACTGGTCCGAACGCCTGCGGGATCTATTCGTGGGCAAGACCAAGCGCGATCTGGAATTTGTCACCTCTGTGACGACGGACCGCTCTATGGACGGAGTCGCTGAAGACTCCCCGCCCATCGTGCCTTTGGTCAATGCGCTTTATCATGCCTGGCAGCTGGCCTGGCACGGCGCAAAGCAAATGCCTGATCCGCAGGAGGACCAACAGGCCGAAAAAAAGTTCAAACGCTTTCTGAGGTCGTGGCGGACGCCTGCGAGCTCTGGTTAGGACTTGGAAAGTCTTGGCAGGCCTTTTGGAAGGCCACGCCTTATGAGGCCGGAAAAGTGGTCACTGCGCTGCAGAAACAACAGCACCGTTCGGTCGTCATGAGCGGATGGTATAGTGAATATTTCGCCCGCCAGAAACGCCTGAAAGGCCTGTCCCATTATCTGGATGAACCAAAAGCGATTAAGCCTTTGAAAAAGGGTGATGCCATACAGGCTGGACCGTGGCTGGCCCTGATGGGCGCGCAATCTTTATCTGACCCTTCGCCCGAATCCGGATGATTGAGCGCCGTTTGGCGTTATCCTTTGTGATCTGCTTCTATGGCCACCGGGATATCGATTGATCCAATAACCAAAGGCCTGATGCAGGTCATAGCCGTCCTGCTCTTCCATGCCGTGGAGATTGATCGCAATAATATTTTCGTCCTTGGATTTTATCCAGTTATTGTATTTGTAGATCCAGTTAAATCGAGCATCTGACTTCGTATTTGGCTGCATTGCCAGCAACAACACTTCCATTTCCTGTCCCATAACCGTTGTCTGCGTTGTGTGAAAATTTGTAATATTCCGCCATGGAATGGGGGACTTTAGGAAACGATGATCCATAAAGCCGTCTTCGTTAAAGACGATTCCAGTTTGGCTGTTAAGTACGCGCCGTATTCCGAAAAAGGCCAACAAAGTCCCGGTTAATCCTATGAAAACGGCAGCGTTTTTAGTCGACCCAAAGAGAGCTCTATATTTGTAGGGTAAGTCATGATCCATGTGATTTTCGAATAAATAAATGCCGCCTGCAAGCATCAGTAATCCAAACAAAGCTGCCATTGTGGCTTTAGACTTATCAAATGGAATCGTATAATTTTTCACGCGGCGTCCCCAATTTTTCCGACGCTAGCAGAAATTTATAAAATTTTGGTTAGCCGCACCCTTATTTAGCCTAAAGTTTATGACCAACCATGCCCTATAGAGACGATATTCTGGCGCTTGCGCCGGACCATTACTGGACGTGGGATAATACCCATGATGACATTGGCGTTGGCGGTCAGCCAAGACCAACTAATCAGGCCGGCGGCAATTCGGCTCCCTTGTCGGGCGCGGTTTTTACGGAGGATGCTTCCGCATCTTTGCATGTGACCGATATACTGAGCCGCACGGAATGTGCCGACAGCATTTATATGAATACGACGTCTCAGCCATTTCGTTCATTTGGCGGCTGGTTTATGCCCGTGGAAATTTCCCGCCCGCCATCGGCTTTGTTCAAGGAAGGCGGCGGCACTAATAATTTCGCTGTGCTTCTGGGTTTTGGCAATGTGATGCTGGCGCAAAGTGTGGATCGGGATGACCATGATGTGCAGGTCTATTCGGACCGGCCGCTCAAGCCCAACCGGGCCTATCACTATATTTGCACCTTTAAAGCCAGCGACAGCACGGCGGCTAATAACGGCGAATTTGCGCTCTTTATTGATGGCATCAAGCAGAGCATCAGTTCGGGAAATCCGTTTGATACAACCCAAATGGCGGGCCATAGCGCCGACATAGACTGGGGCGATCCGGACGGCAGCCTGAATGTGGGCGGGACAGGTGTCGGCTTCGCCGCCGCCGTGGGTTATCACGCCCATTTCGCCAGCTGGCGACAAGTCCTGACAGACGCCCAAATCCGGGACATGTTTGAACGGGGCGCGAAACCCGATGTAATCCTTTCGGGAACGCTGGCTCAGATCCAAAATCAGCTCGGCGCTCTATCCGGAACACAGCGCGCAGATGCGGCTCTCGCGATCCGGGTTGAGCAGGCCAGCGATGCGGCGGATTTTATGCTCAGCGCCGATAGCGTAACTTTTGACCCGCAGTGTTCAATTGATGTCCAATATACGGGGCCGAACATTTTGACCTGGGTGAATAATAACGGTTCCAATGCGTCTGTGGGATCGGCTCCCGGCGGCGGCAGTATTATTTTTCAAACACCGCGGGCCGTGACCCTGGACGGCCTCACATCCGGCACAAGGGTGAAGGTCTACCGTATATCAGACAATATGGAGCTGGCGGGTGTGGAAAGTTCCGGCGCGAGCTTCACAGCCTTTGTCAATGCGGGCGAGCAGGTCACCGTTCGCATGGCCTCGCTCACCCGGCGGATCACGGAATTTGACCTGACAGTGCCGGACACGGACACGACCATTCCAATCTCGCAGCAACTGGACAGAGTTTACGGGAATGGGTGACAAGGCCGTCAAGAGCGGTGAACTGATAACGTGAATGTGAGAAGGCATATTCGCATTTGTGCGTTATACGTCCCGAAACGGTGCGCGTAAGATTTATTCCAGGAATGGAGTCAGATGTGAAAAAATTACCGATTATTGCTTTAACAGCATTTCTAGTGGCCTGTGGGTCTGAAACCCAAACATCAACATCAAATGCGCCTAGCGACGCCGCCGAAACATCACAAACTGATACGGCCGCGATACTGGCCGAGAAAAAGGCTATCGCCGAAAAACTAGCCATGGCCGAGAAAAAGGTAATGGCCGAGAAAGAAGCCATGGCC
>CAYQNQ010000230.1:0-3572 GCA_964418815.1 uncultured Hellea sp. | reverse complement strand
TTTGCCCGGGCTGTTGAAAAGCTGGTAGAAAAGAAATCCTTTGGCGGGGATGTGAATTATAAAAAGTCCACGACAGCGCGAGTTCATGGTTCAGCTGTAATCGGAGCGGATGCGGTTATCGGCGAAAACGTGGTTGTGGGACCTTACTGCCTGATTGGTCCGGGAGTGACGATCGGTGCCGGAAGCGTCCTGGAAGGTCACAACGTGATTGAATGTTCTGTCATTGGGAAGAATTGCCTGATTAAAGCCGGCGCTCAAATCGGCGGCGAAGGCTTTGGAATGGATGGCGATGAAAAGGGAATTGTCAACCTGCCTCATATTGGAAGAGCTCTGATTGGTGACCGGGTCCGTATCGGCGCGCAAACCTGCATAGACCGCGGGTTTCTCGGAGATACGGTTATCGGGGATGACGTCAAAATCGATAATCTGGTACAGATCGCGCATAACTGCGTCATCGGATCAGGAACAATGATAGCGGCCCATACAGGTATATCAGGCAGCTGTAAGGTTGGAAAAAATGTTCGCATGGGCGGGGCGGTCGGCCTCGCGGATCACATCAATGTCGGTGACGGTGCGCAGCTCGCCGCCGCCGCCGGAGTCATGCATGATATTCCGGCCGGAGAGATATGGAGCGGCGTCCCGGCGCAGCCTATCCGGGACCATATGCGCATGATCAGTGCGACGCGAAAACTCATTGGAAAAAAGAAAAGCTGATGAACCGGGAATTACCGATCAACAAAGACGGGGTCATGGAAATCCTGCCCCACAGGCCGCCTATGCTGTTTGTGGACCGCGTTACCGACCTTGCCGAGATGTCCATTCGGATCGAATCTTTTGTCGATCCCGAGGCCGACTACCTCAAGGGTCATTTCCCGAATATGCCTATACAGCCCGGAGTTTTGATCATCGAAACGGTTGCGCAGGCAGGGGCTTTATTGGTGGATTTATCTCATAAATTGCCGGAGGGTATGTTTATGGGGTTTTCCGGGATTGACAGCGCGAAGTTTAAAAAACCAGTGTATCCGGGCGAAACAATGATTGTTGATCTTGAGATTGTTCGCAAACGTCTACCGTTTTATAAGTTCTCGGCTAAAGTTCATGTCGAGAGTACGCTTGTCGCGACCGTCGACTTTTCGGCGGCCCAAATGTCATTTGATAAGGCATAAATTATGGCGACTTTTGTACATCCGAGTTCCTTTGTTGACCCCAAAGCGGAGCTTGATGAAGGCGTGCACATCGGCCCTCTTTGTGTCGTTGGCCCGGATGTAAAGCTGGGAAAGAACGTCAAACTCATCAGCCAGATCAGCATTGAAGGCATTACTGAAATAGGGGATGATTGCACTCTTTACCCTTTCGTATCACTGGGTCACCCGCCGCAGGATTTCAAACACCAAGGCGGGGATGTTCGCTTGATAATTGGCGCGCGAAATACGTTTCGGGAACTTGTGAATATCCATCCAGGTTCGGATGCGGGCCGGCGGGATACGATCGTCGGCGATGATTGTTACATGATGGCCGGGTCGCACCTGGCCCATGAAGGCCGGATGGGAAACAATGTCGTGGTTTCCAACGGCGTTCAGATCGGCGGTTGTGTGACTATTGGAGACCACGCCATTTTGGGCGGGCTCTCCGCCATTCATCAATATACCAGAATTGGGGCTCATGCTTTTATTGGCGGTATGGCGACCGTGACCACGGATGTTATTCCTTATGGGTCTGTCATTGGAAATGCCGCGCATCTTGCCGGGCTTAATGTCATCGGGCTCAAGCGCCGCGGTTTTGACAAACAAACCATTCGAGATTTACGCTCCGCCTACCGTTTCTTATTTGCCGAAGAGGGTACATTTGCAGAAAGACTCAAGGATACGGCGCGACTTTACAAAGACCACGAACTCGTCATGGAAATCGTAGAATTTATTCAAGCTCAGGAAAAGCGCAATATCTGTTTGCCGCATACGGGGGGCTAAGTCATGAAAATAGGCCTTATTGCCGGTCGTGGCGCGCTCCCAAAAGCTGTTGTGCAAGGCGCAAAAGCCTTGGGGCATGAGGTCTATCTGGCGCAAATCGAGGGGAATGAAGCGCCCGATCTTGAGGCAAAAACCTACCGGTTTGGTGAATTCGGTAAAATGACCAAGGACTTCAGGGCCAAAGGCGTGACCCATGTTTGTTTTGCCGGAAATGTGGCGCGTCCGGATCTTACAAAAATCAGACCGGATTTTAAGACAATTACCCGCCTGCCGGGCGCCATTAAAGCTGCTCGAGATGGCGACGATGCGCTGCTGAGCTATGTCGTCAGTACATTTGAAAAAGACGGATTTGAAGTAGTTTCGCCGCAGTCTCTTTGCGAGAACCTGCTAATGCCATCTGGACATCTGGGTCGGCATAAAATCGAAACAGCAGACCGCGAAGATGCGGAAAAGGCGATGAAAATCGCCCGGGAAATAGGCGCCATGGATATTGGCCAGGCCGTCGTGGTTTGCCGGGGGCTTGTACTCGCCGTTGAGGCCCAGGAGGGCACGGACGAAATGCTCAAGCGCGTTGCATTTTTGCCATCTCACCTTCGCGGCAGCGCTGAACAGCCCGCCGGCGTGCTCGCGAAAATGGTCAAACCCGATCAGGAAAAGCGCGTGGATCTTCCAACATTAGGTCCGCAGACCGTCAGGCTGGCGAGCGAGGCGGGCCTGGCCGGGATCATTTCAGAATCGGGTCAGGCTTTTGTCATAGACCGCGAAGAGGTGGCAGAGCTCGCAGATGCCGCGCGGATGTTTGTCGTCGGGTTGCCGCCCTCCGAATCATGACCGCGCCTGCAGTCTTTTTTGTCGCTGTCGAACCTTCTGCCGATAAACTTGCCGCTGATTTGATAACGTCCCTTAAACAGGCAAAATCGGGCCTTCGTCTATCCGGCATTGGCGGCGCCGCCATGAAAGAAGCGGGCGTTTCCAGTGATTTTGATATATCGCCGCTGGCCATATTGGGCTTCACAGAAGCTGTAAAAGCTTATCCCGTGGTGCGCCGAAAAGTCAAAGAAGCCACCAGTATGATTGTGGAGATGAAGCCGGATGCCGTGGTCTTGATCGACAGTTGGGGGTTTATGATCCGGCTTGCCGAAGCGCTCGGAAAAGCGGGATATAAAGGGGAAATTATCAAATATGTTGCGCCGCAGGTTTGGGCTATGCGGCCCGGACGAGCCAAGACGCTGGCCCGCTTCACAGATCACCTTCTGTCGATCCATAAAATAGATGCCCCTTATTTTGAGAAATATGATTTATCGGTGACCTTCGTCGGTAATCCCATGTTTGACGAGTCTTTTGATCCCAATGAAACAGGGGATTTTAAAACCCGCCACGAAATCTCTAACGAAACAGTCCTGACCGTTCTGTTCGGGAGCCGGCCTGCGGAAATTGAGAGTCTGTATGATCCTTTTGCAGATACCATCGCGCAAATAGCGGACGCTTTTCCTGAAGTTCGGTTTTTTGCGCCGCTGTCCGGCAATATTCGTGATCTAGTCATAGAACGGTCAAAAAATGACCCGCGGATGAAGGCGGTCATTCTGCTGGATGAAAGCGATAAAT
>CAYQNQ010000229.1:0-3604 GCA_964418815.1 uncultured Hellea sp. | reverse complement strand
TGCGCGGATATTTCGGCATCGGTGTTGAGGGCATTTCCAAGGCCTATAACCTGGGCGCGGTTCTGCGCACAGCCCATGCCTTTGGCGCCAGCTTCGCCTTTTCCGTCGATGCCTTTCACAAACAGCGGGACGTTGACCGTACCGATACATCGCGCTCCGCCGATCATCTCCCTTTTTATGAATGGGAGGGGGTTGATGATTTTGTTCTGCCCAAAGGCTGCGCTCTTATAGGAGTGGAGCTGACCGAAGACTCCATCGACCTGCCAAGCTTTCGCCATCCTGCGAATTGCGCCTATATCCTCGGGCCGGAGCAGGGGTCCCTCTCTGAGGCGGTTCAGGCGCGCTGCGAATATATCGTCAAAATCCCGACGAAATTTTGCATCAATGTGAGCCTCGCCGCCGCGCTGACGCTCTATGACCGGACATTGTCCATGGGCGGCTATCCCGACCGCCCCGTCCGCCCCGGCGGCCCGGATCTGGACGCGGTCTCGAACTGGCAACCGGCGGGGTATCGCAGGAAAGCGCGGGGGTCTTAACCCTCATTTAATCGGCTGAATTATAACCCGCAGCCAGATTTTTGTTGAAATTTACTGACAGGCAATATCTTGCCGATCTGATAACGCTTTGCTATCGGCGGACAAGTTAGTGGAAAAGGTCCAATGCTTGACGACAAAATTCGTACCTTGATCGACCCACCTCTTAATGCTGCAGGCCGCCAAATGGCTGCTTTAGGGATCTCTGCCAATGCCGTTACTCTTCTGGGGTTCATCGTTGGTATTTTAGGTGCAGGTCTGGTTGCTATGGGCTTCCCGGTACTAGGGTTGATCGTTGTAATCATCAGCCGGATTGCGGATGGGCTGGACGGTGCCGTTGCGCGCGCAACACAAACTACTGATTTGGGCGGTTTTCTAGATATCGTGCTGGATTTTATCTTTTACGGTGCTATCGCGCTTGCCTTCGCAATCCTTGATCCGGCGCGCAATGCTCTACCCGCTGCGGTTTTGTTACTCAGTTATTTTGCCAATGGAACAACATTCCTTGCTTACGCAATTATGGCGGAGAAACGCGAAATAACGACAGATGCACAAGGGGTAAAATCACTCTACTACGTTTCAGGTCTGGCGGAAGGTGGGGAGACCATACTGGCTATCGTACTCTTTTGTCTCTTTCCGTCGTATTTTCCAATAATAGCTTACTGTTATGCTGGGCTTTGTTACGCATCCGCTGCCGGACGTATCCTCTTAGCATGGCGAACACTAAAATAGTCGGCAGGGAGTCAGTTTTAGGCAAACGCCGCTTCAATTAGCGCGTTAGCATCCATCCGGCGAGACCTGTCGCGAGGCCTAAAACAGGCATGAAAAATTTCGGATGCATTGGCAGCATGTCGACCCGTAAGAGCGATGTCGCAAGCCGTCAGACACCGGCAGCGGCCAGTTCGAAATAGAATGAGCGCGTAGAAGTCCTAGGCCATATTAAATCATTTAGGTAAGTCCGGCCCCTAAAAAGGGGCCAGAACAAATTCTAATTTATAACCCGAATAACCTCGTGTGCTTCCCAGTCCTGGGGCGGCTCGAGTTTGCGGATAAGTTTTTCCATGGCTGCCATAGGCACCACATCATCCCGGTTCCCGTTTTGTGAAAACAAAGTGTCAGGGCCGGTCTCGATATAAACGATCTCGGTCCGGGCATTGTAATCCCTAAACAGCGAGAGTGGTTTGGCCCGCAAATTGCGCGAGATATTGGTTCCGTTCCAGACAAAATCCTGTCCAGCCCGAAGATATTCCCGCGCCCGTTCACGGGCTGCCTGCAGCACCTGTCCCTGATTGCCTGTGGCCGGCGCGCCCAGCTCAGCCCGGATAATATCCAGACTGACCATGGGCAGATCCGGCCTGTTTTTCGAAATCCAGTGATCCTTGCCGGAACCGGGAAGCCCTGACATGATGGTCACCGAACAGCGGAAATCCTCAAATTCGGCGTAATATGGATCGCGGTCAGTCTTTTCAAAAAAACTGACCCGGCTGGCCGCATTCGCAAAGGCAAAGGGTGTATCCAGACAATTTAGCTCGGCAAAGCTCTCGCGTGCCAGAGCGATATTGTCCAGAACCCCTTGCTGGTCTTCGCAAATTCGGCCCAGCGTATCGGCCTTGGCATGCAGGCAGAGGAAATCGGCCTGTCCCTTCCAGCTCGTTTGAATCGCAATCCGACGCGGATCGCTCTTCTCAATGAGCCAGAACGGCACCAGATGCTGGTCGGCAATAGCGCAGACTGCTTCGCGCCAATCAAACGGCGCGCCTGCCTCCCAGAGCCAACGCCGGGCCATAAGCGTACTGACCCGGGCGTGACCCCGGGCGGACACGCGGCCGTTCGGCTGGATTTCAGTCGTTGCCGGTTTGCCCACGTCATGGAGCACGGCGGCCCAGAACAAAATGCTCCGGGCCTGCGTATCCAATGCCTGCCATTCCGGCAGACCAATGAGCGCCTCCGCGACCATGCGCGTATGCAGGCCCACATCCCCTTCTGCATGATGGATGGGGTTTTGCGGGCAGGCATCGAGCGCAGCCATTTCCTCAGGCCAGAGCGCCCAGACTGCCGCCCAATCCACTTTTGGTGTGGGCGACGACCCAGGCGCCGGCACGAGCGCTATGAGTGTTTCAAAGCTTACCTTAGTCATCATAAGCTCCCTTTTGGCCGAGATGAGCCGCAAATATGTCCACACCATCCGCAAGCCCGTTGGGCAGAATGGGACGATCATGCCAATGTCCTTCACTGGCCATGATGGCCTGATGGAAATCGGCGCGCACATATTTAAACCGGCCTGTGACCTCGCCGCCGGACTCCTGTTTGATATAGAGCCCTTCGCCAAGGTCGCTTGCCTCGGTCTGTTTTTCAACCATATCTGGACGGCTGCCTGATTTGACAGCAGCCTGTTCCAATGTCGCTTCCCAGTTTTCGGTTTTATACAAGGACGTTTTTACGAGAGACGTCACCGAATCCAGCGATGAAATCTCGCCGTCATATAATACCGGAACCGGCATAACCGGCAGGCCTGTGAGCAGTTCGCGCCGGGCCGAAGTGGAGAGGAATATCTCTCGCTCCCGGTCCCAAACGTCAAATTCATGGAAGTAATGGGGCAGGGCATCATAGAATATGGTATGTTTGGCATAGAGCCATTCGCCATACATGATGAACCTGCCGCCTAGAACGTCCCAAAAGCGCGGCGCATGGGCACTTGCCCATGTTTTGAAAAGTGCGAAATGGCGCTCTCTTCCTCCGCCGGTCAGGAAATGACCCCGGCTTTGCAGATAAATCTGCCCGTCTTTGTCAAAGGAAAGGGCTGCATTGGCACCGTCCAGTTTTTCTTCAATAACGAGGTACGCCCCGGCCAGTTCGGCAATGGGCATGTCATCACCCAGATCACCGTGTTGCAGGCGCGATCCCTCAATATGCCGCGTCCGCGGATATTTTAAAATCTTCATGATTAAATCTCTTATAGAGGCCCAAGCCCTAGAGCGCAAAATGGGTCAATGCTTGAGCGTTACACATAGTCAATCAGCCCGCACACGCAGAGCCGCGAGCAGCGCGCAGTTCTCTGAGAAGGCGCACAT
>CAYQNQ010000228.1:0-3625 GCA_964418815.1 uncultured Hellea sp. | reverse complement strand
GCCAGACGCAGATCATGTAAGGCGGCAATGACGGTTTTTCCCCGCGCCGCTTCGGCCTTTAAAATCTTCATGGTCGAGATTTGGTAATAGGGGTCAAGGGCCGCATTGGGTTCATCGGCCAGAATGATCGGGGCGTCGACAACCAGTGCCCGGGCCAACAAAACCCGGGCCTGTTCGCCGCCGGAAAGCTCGCCAAATGGGCGGGTCAGGTATTCTTGCAGGTCGGTTGCCTCTACGGCGCGGTCAATGGCGGCATGGCCTTGCTCGCTGATCCGGCCAAGGCGGCCCCGATAAGGCGCCCGGCCCAGCTCCAGAATTTCCGTCGTTGTCATGGACGGTAAGGCCGTGCGTTCTTGCGCGAGATAGGCGATGGATTTGGCCCGCTCCCGGGGCTCGAGATAGTTCAGCGGGGTATCGCCCGCCCAGATCTCTCCGGCGCTGATGGGCAGAAGTCCGGCCAGAGTTTTAATCAGAGTTGATTTGCCGCTGCCATTTGGGCCGATCAGCGCAATGAGCGCTCCGGGCTCTGCCTCCACGCTGATGCCGCTGATAACGGGGGCGCGGCCATAACCGGCGGCCAGATCCTTGACGGCCAAACCTTGCATAGATGGCCCGCTCATGATCGCACCTCCCGCACGACCAAATATAGAAAGAACGGCACACCGATGAGCGATGTAAGGATACCCAGATAAAGCGTTGTGCCGGGGCCGGAGAGCAGACGTGTCGCCATATCAGCCAGTAAGAGAAAAGCGGCGCCGGCGATGGCAGAGCGCCAGATCAATCGGTCTGGATCCGGCCCGAATATAAGGCGGACAATATGCGGCACAAACAGCCCGACGAAACCTATAGCGCCGGCCACGGCCACGCCGCTGCCAACACACAGCGCTACGCCGACGACTAGAATCAATTGCACTTGCGCCACGGATACGCCGAGGCTCTGCGCGGTCATTTCGCCGAGGCTGAGCGTTTTCAGATCCTGCCCGATAAACCAGAGCAGGGCGAGACCTATGAGCGTGAGCGGTCCGGCCATATTCACATCATTTATACCGGCGTTATTTAGCGTCCCCATCATCCAGTAAACAATCTCGGATAGGGCCCAGGGATTAGGCGAGAGGTTCATGATCAGGCCCGTGACGGCTGTCGCCAGCGCGCCGATACCAATACCGGCCAGAATGAGTGTGCTGGCACCTTTCTTAAGGCCTGTCATGGCCAGAATTAGAAACGCGCCTGAAGCGGCCCCCGTCAAGGCGGCAATGGAAACCACAGACCTGTCCGCGCCAAAATAGAGCGCGGCGACTGCGCCTAGGGCGGCGCAGGCGGAAAAGCCTAATATGCCGGGGGCGGCCAGCGCGTTTCGGGTATAGCCCTGCAAGGCGGCCCCCGAAGCGCCCAGCCCGGCGCCGATGATTATGGCGAGCAGCGTCCTTGGCGCGCGCAGCTCCCAGACAATTTTCCGGTTCAGCTCTTCGCCGCCGCCCGTTAGAGCCGCAAGGACTTCGCCCGCGGGAATGGATACGCTGCCCATGAACAGCGAAAGAAAGGCGCAGAGCAGCGCCGCCGCAATCAATCCCGCCAGCTTCATGGCCGGGCCATAATTTTAGCGTTGAGCATTTCGGCGGCGATGATCAGGTCCGGCCCGGCGCAGGGCCAGAGACTGCCCGGAATTTCAAGCCGGTCATGAGAGGCGATATATTCCGCCAGGGCCCGGTTTCGAATAGGCTGCTCGTTAATGCTGGGATAGCTTTCTTCAAAATAGGATGTGACAATCAGATCGGGGGTGAGCGCCAGCAAAGTTTCCGGGTCTGGTTTTGGCCATTTTGCGCCGGGTAGAATATTCCCGTCTTTGTCCTTTTTGATCAGGATATTTTCCCCGCCGGCTGCCTGGATAACCGTGTTTATAAAAGTTCCGTTGCCGGCTGACATGCCGGAACTGGTGAGATAGAGGATTTTGGGTTTTTGGGCCGGTCGTTTGAGCCTTGTTAAACGGTCGTCGAGATCGCGAATGATTTCCCGCGTACGAGCGCGCTCATTCAGATTTTCGCCAAGGTTGTTAAAGTTGGTTTTGACGATTTCAAAATCTTCTCCCCAGATTATTCGGGAGGTGCCTTTAGACAAAAACTTGCTGGCCGCGCTGCCTTCGCCGGGTCCGAAAACGATATGGCCGAGCCCGGAGGCCAAGAGGAGCTCGGGGTCGTCCCAGATTTGCGGCAGGGCTTTCTCGGCGTCGGAGGCGCGGGAAAGTGCGTCCCGGCTTTGCCAGGATAGAGCGCCTATTTTCTCAGGCGCCCGATCTCCTAAAAGCGCGCGCAGATAGGCATCGCCGCAGAGCGACGTGGAGCCGACCCGCTCTATGTCTTTTGCGATCGCGCTAGTCGAAACGCAGACGAAGGCCGCCGTAAACGCCGCGGCCCTGACTGGCAAATCCCACCACTTCTTCATAGTCTTCATCGAGTAAATTTTCACCGCGCAGAGTCAAGGTTACATTCTTGTTTACGTCAAACGCCGCATTGAGGCCGACCAAAGTAAACGCGTCCAGTGTGACCGGGCTAAAGGTCGCAAAATCCGTATCCAGCTGACTGCCTGTATGATCGATACTGCCGGTCAGGGTCAGAGCCTCAATGGGCTTAACCGTAGCCGTTGCGCTGGCCTGAAACTCGGGACGGCGGATTTCCTGAACCCCGTTTTCTTCTGTGTCGAGGAAAGTGGCTGAGCCATAAAGCGAGATCATATCCGACACGTCCCAATCTGCAGAGAGCTCAACGCCTTCGCGTTCGCTATCTGTGTCGCGGTTGCGGGCCAGAAACGGGAAGGAACTAAAGTCTGTGAAAATTTCATCTGTCAGTTCGGATTTGAAGTAATCGATGGAGACTTCAAAACCGTCAATCGTATGAGTATACCCAACGCCATATCCAAAACTCTCTTCCGGGCGCAAGTCGGGATTGCCGACAAAATTGCTTTCCGGAAAAAATCCAAACAGCTCGATCAGAGACGGGTTTTTAACACCGGTGCCGAGATTAGCCCGGACCCGGCCACCAAAATCAAAACCATATGTTGCGCCTAGTTTCCAGGTAAAGGCATCATCAAAGCGGTCGTTAATATCATTACGCGCCGAGGCTGTGACCGAGAACTCCCCAAAATTCCCGCGATAGTCTGCGGCAATGGCGTGGTTAGTGTTTTCCGGGTCAGTCGGTTCGAACGCGAAACTCGGTGAAATACTATAGGTTTCCTCTTCGATTTCTCCGAGAATTGTGAAGCTGTGACCGTCCAGATCCTTTTTTATGGCCCAATTGGCCTTGCGGCGTGTGCCTTCAGAAATAGACGGAAAACCTGCTCGTGTATCTGTGGTGATGTCATGACCTGACAAGGTGATCAGATTATCAAACCCGGCCACATCAAACGCCGCGTCAATTCGGGCAGAATTCGTATCAATAATGGAGACACTGTTTGTGTCATCAAGGCGTCCGTCAAAGGGCGCGTCCTCGTCAAACTCCGTTTCAAGGCGGCTGTCCGCATACTTAGCAGAAAATTTTATGCCCCCGAGGTCCAGATTATTCAAACCCACATTGATATTGAGGCTTTCGCTACCATCCTCTTCGCCGTCAAGTCCGGAAATATCATATCCGTC
>CAYQNQ010000227.1:0-3648 GCA_964418815.1 uncultured Hellea sp. | reverse complement strand
ATGATATTCGCGGCCTTGCCGGGACGAATATCGACCGGATCGAAAACCGCCGGCGTAATTATGAGGGCCCCTATCTGACCGTCAGCGTGTCAGACACGTTTTAACTTACGCCCGCTATTCAATAACAGTTTATTGAACGAAAAGGCTTTGCAATAGCGAGGCATCCATGCCAACTGCGCGCGAATTATTGTGGTCCAAGTTTTCGTGAAAAAAATTGTTTCACCTTTTATGTGCGGCTTGCTGACGGTCTTGTCTGCAGCCCAAAGCTATGCGCAGGATGAGAGCAAGGCCTTGCGCAGTTTTGATGCTGAATATTTTTCCGATTTCGCGCCCAGAACCGCTGAGGATTTAGTTCGCCGAATTCCCGGTTTTCAGCTCGCCGGAGGCAATACAGACCGGGGTCTCGGACAGGGCGGCGCCAATGTGCTGCTAAATGGCCAGCAAATCACCGGCAAGGGCGATAGTGCAGAGGACCAAATTGCCCGGATTAGCGCAAAGGATGTCGTTCGGATTGACATTCTCGATGGGGCCTCGCTCAATATTCCGGGATTGTCCGGACAGGTTGCCAATCTGATTGTTGAAAACAGCGGAATCTCAGGCACTTATGAGTGGCGCCCCGAATTCCGGCGCGATGTGGATTCCAATCTTTTGCCTTTCAAAGTTACAGTAACAGGCGAGACCGGAAATCTCGCCTATTCTGCCGAACTGCGAAACCGGGCCTTTAGGGACCAAAGCTTCGGACCGGAGCGGCAAATCAACGGCGCCGGTGTTTTGCAGCAAACGCTCGATGAACAAGACCGGCTTTCCGGTGACCGCCCGGGCGCGGCCGTCAATCTGACTTGGAAGCCGAAAGAGGATCACATCGGCAACCTCAATCTAAGCTATGGCCAGTTTAATTTTCATCGGCGCCAGGACTCAAATATCCAATTGGCAGACCCGAATAGCCCGCCCACTCAAACTACATTTTCTGCGGCTGAGGATGAATGGAACGGGCAGATAGACGGGGATTATGAATTTCCTCTGCTGTCAGGAAAATTAAAATTGATCGGACTTGCCCGTCTGGAAAACTCCCCGACAGAATCAAATTTTATAGAAACCGGCCCGGCCGGCGCGATCACTGATCGGTCTTCTTTTTCGCAGGAGGCTGACGAGGCCGAAATCATTGGCCGGACCGAGTATTCATGGGACGCCGGCAAAGGCCGAAATTGGCAAATCGCGGCCGAAGGCGCTTTTAATGTCCTTGATGTCACCTCTGAATTTTCGGATTTTATTGATCCGCCCAGCCTGACCCAAACCCGGGTTGAGGAACTACGCAGCGAACTTAGTCTTACCCATAGCCGCCCCTTGTCCAACCGGCTGGACGCGCAGCTGTCAATTGGCGGCGAATATTCAGAAATTTCCCAGGAAAGTTTGACCCGTGAATTTATCCGGCCAAAAGGGTTTTTAAGTCTAACCTATAAACCGGCCGAACGGTTTAATATCCGAGGGCGCGTGGAGCGTCGGGTCGGACAATTGAACTTTTTTGATTTTGTGAGCTCTGTCGATCTGGACAATGACGAAGATACGGTGGGGAATGTGCAATTGATCCCGTCTCAGGCCTGGGCCGCCGAAGTGGAATTTGACCGGCAATTCAAAGGCGGACATTCCATAAAGGCGCGCTTTTACGGAGAGCTTATATCAGATCTGGTGGACCGAATCCCAATTGGCGTGGATGGCGATGCCGTCGGAAATATCGATAGCGCCAACCGATTTGGTGTGGAGATCAACACAACCCTGAAGGGGGAAGAATTTGGTCTGGACGGATTTGAACTCAATTCCCGCTTGCAGCTGCAAAATTCCAATGTTGATGACCCGCTGGGCGGGTTTTCCCGGCGGCTCAATCGAGACGAGATCTGGCAAACCCGCCATTTCCTTCGCTATGATATTCCAAAATCACAATGGGCTGTCGGCGGATTTGCGTTTTACGGAGAAAATTCGCCTGTTTTCCGGCTTAACACCATAAGCCTGACGCAGCGCAACGAACCCATCACGTCTGTATTTGTCGAACATAAAGATGTCTTCGGATTGAAAGTGCAGGCCAGCCTGCGAAACCTATTATCGTCCGGCGAGGATACGCGCCGCGAAATATTTGACCAGAGACGGGATATCGGCGCCATCGAAACCATCGAAATACGAGACCGCGAGCAAGACACGCATTTGCGCCTGACCGTTAGCGGCGTATTTTAATACATGCAGTCCTCATAGGCCCGCATCACGTCACCGTTCCATTCACCGTTAAACTTATCAATGAGCTTGTCGGCATTTGATTTGCCAGTCCGGGCAAATTCATCCAGCGGCTGTAGAAACAGACTTTCGCTTTCGCCGTGGCCGTTCAGCCTGCCCCGGCTTTTCAGTCCCTCGCGCGAAATTGCCAGCGTGATTTTAGCAAGATGCTGTATGGTTTTATCTCTAAACGGCGTTTGCAGACCGTGTTTGGGAACCAGATTGCGCAGCTCCTGACGCTCCTCTTCGGTCCAGTCCTTGACCAGATCCCAGGCCGTATCCAGCGCCGCTTCATCATATAGCAGGCCCACCCAATAGGCCGGCATGGCACAAATTTCTTCCCATGGCCCCGTATCGCAGCCGCGCATTTCCAAAAAAGTTTTCAGGCGGACTTCCGGGAAAATGGTGGAAAGGTGATCGTCAAAATCGCTGATGCTCGGCTTCTCGCCCGGCACCACATCGAGCTTGCCGTCCAGGAAATCCCTGAAAGACTTTCCGGACGCGTCCAGATACTCGCCGTTCCGGTAGACAAAATACATGGGCACATCCAGGGCGTAGTCCACATATTGCTCGAAACCAAAACCTTCTTCGAACGCAAATGGCAGCATGCCGGTGCGATCCGCATCTGTATCCAGCCAGACGCGGGAGCGGTAGGATTTATAGCCGTTCAGCTTGCCTTCCAGAAAAGGCGAGTTTGCGAATAGTGCCGTGGCCACAGGTTGCAGAGCCAGGCTGACCCGCATCTTTTTGACCATGTCGGCCTCACTGCCGAAATCCAGATTTGTCTGAACCGTGCAGGTGCGGAACATCATCTCCAGACCATGCGTGCCGACTTTCGGCATATAGTTCATCATAATACCGTAGCGCCCCTTGGGCATAATTGGTACATCTTCCAGTTTTGTATCCGGGCGAAAACCCAGCGATATGAATCCCGCGTCAATCTCGCCGTTGACTTCTTTGACCTCGCGCAAGTGCTTATTCAGCTCGGCGCAGGTCTCATGGACATTTTCAACCGGCGCGCCGGAGAGCTCGAGCTGTCCGCCCGGCTCCAGCGACACAGAGGCGTCATCCCGCTTCAGGGCAATAACATTTTCGCCCTCATAAACAGGCTCCCAGTCAAAGCGCTGCAGCTTTTGTAAAATAGTCTCGATACCGCCTTTATAAGGAATGGGGGATTTCTTTTCGAGACAGAAGCCGATTTTTTCATGCTCTGTCCCGATGCGCCAGTCAGATTTGGGCTTTGAGCCGCCGGCTAGGCGTTCAATCATCTGCGCTTTGTTCTCTATTATAGGAGAAGATTTTTTAGCCATGTCCCGGGATCTTCATTTTGTTTGAGTCTATTTAGGACTGCCCTGCCCGCCTCGCAAGGACATTACTAATTTTTGT
>CAYQNQ010000226.1:0-3714 GCA_964418815.1 uncultured Hellea sp. | reverse complement strand
GTCGGCATGGCTCTGTCGCTAACCCATTATTTTGGCGCCCTTTGGGTAGCCTGTCAGGGATTTGCTCTTGGTCTTTCCAAGCTTTCAAAGGGTGATCTTAAATCATTTGTCAAACTTGGAATTCTGAGTATTGCCGCGCTGATCCCGATCTTGTTTTGGCTTCAGTATTCCTACGGACAAATTGAGCTCTCCAGCGCGCCGGCGCGTGCCAGCACCGGAGATAAATTCCAGGCCGGGGGCCATCAATTTTTGCGGGGTCTTGTGGTCAAAACCTTTGGTTCCAATTTCTTGATTACGTTTCTAGGCATTGGCGCCGTTTGGGCGGCAATTCTGGGCAAGAAAAAATCCGATGCCCTGCTCATCCGCGCCGCCGCTTTAACGGTTGCCATCGCCTTTATTATTCATCTGTTTTTTATCGACATGATCAAGGAGCGGGCCTTTATCGTCATCATGCCGGCGCTTCTTTGGGTGATGGCCGGAGGCGTCGCCGCAACGCGGCATAAATGGGGGAAATATCTGCCCATGGTCACAGTCGTCATGCCGTTTTTATTCATCCCGGAATATTTCAAAAACAAGGAAAAAATCCCGGAGCTTCTGCAGGCCATGGCGCCCCATAAAGCTCAGTGCCAAGACGCGCCGCTGGCCGTTTATTTTCGTCCTGACCCGCCGCAGGAAGTGTTTAGCTGGACCAGTGAAAAACTGTTCAAGAGTTATTCGGGCGACATTGTTGATCTGTCCGCAGCGCCCCATTTGAGCGCGTCACATTTGGACGGAACAAAGTGCCCGATTTTGGCGGTTTCCATCCTGCTGCCGAAAAATGACAAGGCCATGATTGAACAGGCCACCCGTTATATTCTTGATGCCGGTTATACGCTGGAAGAAATCGAGCTGCAAAAGTTCGGGAAAGGCCGAACTTTGCTATGGCTAAAATCCACAGATTAGTTCAAAATCTCTCGAAGAATTCACATATAAGTCATTTGCGAATTCAGATTCGATGCTTATTTTGCCGCAACTTACTCAATATGAGGACTACCCATGGATGATTTAGATTTTCACGCAACCAATGCTGATGTACGCGATAGTGTGCAGGACCGTTACGGCGCAGGGGCGCAGGCCGTTGAAGCGGCGCTTTGTTGCCCTGTGGATTATGATCCGCAATATCTGAAAATCATTCCTCAGGAAGTTCTGGACCGTGACTATGGTTGCGGCGACCCGTCCCGCTATGTGCGCGAAGGTGATGTTGTTCTGGATCTGGGTTCAGGCGGCGGCAAAATTTGTTTTATCGCCTCACAGATTGTCGGCCCGGAAGGCAAAGTTATCGGCGTGGACATGACCGACGAAATGCTCGACTTGGCCCGGGAAACCGCGCCGGTCATCGCAGACACGCTTGGCTACGCCAATGTGGAGTTTCTGCGCGGCCATATCGAGGATCTCAAGCTCAACCATGATGACCTCAATAAGTGGCTGGCGGATAATCCCGTTAAAAATGCCGCCGATCTGGAAGCCATGGAAGCGGAAATTTTGCGGCTGAAAACCGAGCTGACTATGATCCCGGATAACAGCGTTGATGTGATTGTTTCCAACTGCGTTTTAAATCTGGTGTCGGATTCCAAGAAAAAGCAAATGTTTGCCGAAATGTTTCGGGTTCTGAAAGTCGGCGGCCGCGTGGCTGTTTCCGATATTGTCTCTGATGAAGACAGCCCGGAAGAGCTCAAGCAGGACGCCCGTCTCTGGTCCGGCTGTATTTCCGGCGCTATGACAGAGACAGCCTTTGGCGAAGCCCTGGAAGACGCCGGTTTTCACGGCATCACCGTTGATAAATTAGAGCTGGAGCCTTGGCAGATCGTTGATGGTATTGAATACCGCTCCGCCACTTATCTTGCTTATAAAGGCAAGCAGGGTGAGTGCCTCGAGAAAAACCAGGCCGTTATCTATAAAGGCCCTTGGCGCAATGTGCAGGATGATGATGGTCATGTCTTTCGCCGCGGCGAGCGCTCGGCCGTTTGCGAAAAGACCTTTAATCTTCTGCAAAAAGAACCCTATGCTGATCAGTTTGTCGCCATTGAACCAGCGGTTCCGGTAACGGAGCGTATTGAGTGGCCGGCCTCTGATTGCGGCGTTCGCGTACGTGAGCCGCAGGAAACCAAACAGGGCAAGCTGAAAATCACGACAGACCCGTCCCAGCGCGATAGTTGCTGTTAGTCTGTTTCCACTTTTAAATTGGAAACCCGGGCGCTAGAAGCCGGCCTGGGAGATTGATATGCGACGATTCATGACCTTTTTGTTTCTGATCCTGCTGCTGGCAGCAGTGGGGCTGTTTTTCCTGTCAAAGACGGAAAAAGGCGGCACGGCTATTTTAAATACGATTACGCCGTCCAGCACTTATACGCTGGAAAAGGATTTTGGATTTGGAGACAACGCCCGGGACCGGATTGATTTCTATCTGGCCAAAGACAGTGATGCCAAAGACAATGAGAGCAAGCCGCTGATTGTCTTTATTCACGGCGGCGGCTGGAGCCGGGGCGACAAGTCCATGTATAAATTTATGGCCGAAGGCCTGACCCGCAAGGGCTATGATGTAGCTTTGCCGAATTACCGCATGTATCCTGAAGTCATCTATCCGGAATTTTTAAATGACAATGCCCGCGCCATTGCGGCCATTCATAAGAAATATCCCACTCGCTATCTGGTCCTGATCGGTCATTCGGCCGGGGCCTATAATTCATTGATGATGGCCTTTAAGCCGGCGCATCTGGAAGCCGAAGGCGTCTATGCCTGCTATACCATTCGCGGCATTGTCAGCCTGGCCAGCCCGACCGGGGCCTTCCCCATGGAAGACGCGCCCTATACGACTATATTTCCCAAACTTTTGCAGGGGGATGATGCGCCGCTTAATCTCACAGATCAGCCCTTGCCGCCTATGCTCCTGATAAACGGGGATGCGGACGTTTCCGTTGGTGCTCAGAATTCAGAAAAGCTGGCCGAATCTCTGGCGGGCCGAAATATTGCCACAGCAAAAATTTATCCGGGTTTAAACCATACTGATGTTGTCAGTCAGTTTTCGAGCCGCGGATTTCTGGAAGGCCCGGTTAAGGATGATGTTGTCGCGTTTATCGAAGGTTTGCCCGAAGACGAAGGCGACGGTTTTTGCAAAGAATAGTTCTTTAGTCATAATTCCCGCTTGATCTTGACCATCTCTCTTTTTGAGCGTTAACCTGCGCTCACTTCAACGGGGAGAGAGATATGATTAAACTTCTCGCAGCCATTGGCAGTCTTATACTGGTTGTGACAGCCGTCTACCATCTGACGGCGACCGGAGACGCCGTTGACGCTATGGCGCCGATGGAAGCCTCTTTTTTCAAAAGCGGTCTTACCGGCATGTGGGTTTTGCCGGGCATTCACTGGATATTTTTCGCGGCGCTTGCCTTTTCCCTGTCCTTTTACAAATCAAATGCCGGTTCAATCGTTTTAGTGAGCATTGGCGTTTGGGTCCTGATTGATGCCGTCATCACCTTTCGCTATGTCGGCGCCTTTATCGGGGTGTATATGCTGGCCGCCGCCGGGCTCTGTATTCTGGCCTCAGGCCTGCTCCTGCGCAGGTCCATGAAGATATGACCGAAATTCTGGCTCAGGTATTCGGGGTCTACGCGTTCGTCGCAGGCTTCGGGCTTTTAATCCGTCCGGGCTGGGCCAAGGACATTCTCGACTCTATCG
>CAYQNQ010000225.1:0-3736 GCA_964418815.1 uncultured Hellea sp. | reverse complement strand
AAGTTGAGCGCCGTGAAGTTATGAAAGTCATCTTCAATGTCCGGGCCTTCGGCAACGGAAAAACCCATATGGGAAAAGATCACAGCCATTTCTTCCATGACCTGCTGCACCGGGTGGAGCGTTCCCGTCGTGACATCCACGGGCAAAGTCATATCCATGGTCTCGGACGCCAGCGCTGCATTCATGGCGTCAAGCTCAAGGTTTGACTTGCGTTTTTCGACCAGCGCTCCAATCTCGTTTTTCAGACCGTTTAGCGCAGGCCCCATGACTTTTTTCTCTTCCGGGCTCATCTGGCCAAGGCCGCGCATCATTAAGGACACTTCACCCTTTTTGCCCAGCGCCGCCACGCGTATCGCGTCCAGCGCCGCAAGGTCAGCCGCGCTGGCAATCTCGCCTTCATATTTTGCTTTTATGGCCGCAATATCGGACATGGATTCCTCTAGCTCAAAGTTTCGCCGCTCTTAGAGGAAATATTTTTAATTTGGAAGGAAATTTAATTTCCGCTCTTTCCCGTGAAAGGGAGAATCCAGATAAATTATGACATCCGGTTTTCAAAGAATGACCGGTCAATGTTAAACCGTCACCCGCCCCTGCGCGATCAAGGCTTCAGCTGTCGCCAGGACCGCCTCTTTAGCCGGACGCGGGATGACCTGGGTGATATTGGTGACATAGGCGCTATCCGCTTCGTGGAAATGACCCAGATCGGCACCGAATACTTTCAAACGTTCGTCAAAACGCATAAACAGGCGCAGCACAAAATTTGGCAGCTCTCCTTTGGGGAACTTACCCTTAGGATAAGCTTCGCGCAGGATATCGGCCATGTCTTTAAACCAGAGCGTATCACTGGCGGCCAGTAGCCGCCGACCGCCGGCCTTGGGCGCGGTCATAGCCGCTGCATGAATGGCGGCCACATCGCGGACATCGACGACCGGGAAGGCCAGTTTGGGAGAGGCCGGAAATTCTTTTTTCATCAGCGCTTTTACAGCTGTCAGAGAGGAGCTGGCATTCTCAAACGGATCCGGCCCAAAGACTATTCCTGGATTTACCGTAACCAGCCTGTCTTTTACCCCCTGGGCTTCGGCATAAGCCCAGGCTGATAACTCAGCGCGGGTTTTTGAGACCGGATAGGAGGTTTGCGCTTTCCACTCAGGATCCGACCAATCGTTTTCGCTGAACTTGAAATGCGCGGATTTCCCGCGCTGCCCGATCATGGAAGCGATAGATGACGTCAAGACGATACGTTCCGCACCGGCCGAAAATCCGTTTTCCAAAACCCGCTGCGCGCCGGCACGAGCTTCCGGCACCAATCCTTCGCGGTCTTTGGGCGGATTTAGCGGAACCGGCGAAGCGATATGCTGAATATATCGGCAGTCTTTGACCGCATCCGTCCAGCCCGTGTCAGACGTCAGTTCAGCCTTAACAAGTTCTATACTGTCTTCAGGCTGTCCAGCTGCTGCGCAGATTTTTGCGGCAACCCGTTTGCCTTTTTCGGCATCCCGGACCGTACCCCGAACCTTAAAGCCTTTTTCGAGAAGCCGCACAGCCGTATGGGAGCCGATAAATCCGCTAATACCAGTAACTAAAACACGGTCGGACATTTAAACCACTATTGCTGAATTTTATTGGTGCAGCTCTGATTGTAGATATCGATAGCCATGGGCATCCATTTCTGGAAATTCTGGACCCGGGTTTCCGGCGCGGGGTGGGTGCTTTGAAATTCCGGTGGCTTCGCGCCGCCGGACTGGCCCATTCTTTCCCAAAGCTTGGGCGCTTCGCGCGGGTCATAGCAGGCGCGGGCCACCAGAATGAGACCGATGAAGTCAGCTTCGGATTCGTGCTTTCGGGAAAACGGCAAGGCAAACCCATATTGAGACACACCGCCAAAGACACCCATTATGGCGCGCTGCGCGCCCATATCCATACCGCCTGAGCCGAGCGCGACACCGGCGCCGACAATTTTCTGAATGTTTTGCTGTGCCATGCGCTCGGCCCCGTGGCGGGCCAGTGCATGAGCCACTTCATGGCCCATAATGACGGCGAGGCCGTCTTCGTTTTGAGCGATGGGCAAGAGCCCCGTATAGACGGCCGTATATCCGCCAGGCAAAGCGAAAGCATTGGCCTGTTCGGATTGTACAAGATTAAATTGCCAGTCGAAATCCAGTTCAGAAGCTTCCTGCTGCGCCGCACGGGCTATGTCCTTGCCGATTTTCTGGACAGCATCATAATTCTGACCGCCTTTAACAATAGCGCCTGGATTCCTATTTTGCTCGTCCTGCAAGATCTGGATATAAGACTGCAGACCCAGCTTTTTCTCTTTGTCCAGCTTCATAGTCCTGAGTTGCTTGCGGCACATATCCGGCGCATATTCCGAATAGCGGCCATCACAGACATAGGGCACGGTCTTCTGGTTCATGAAATAATAGCCGCCAGCCCCGAGGGCAAAAAGTAATAGGAGCTGCCAGCGAAACCCGCCGCGGCGACGGCGGCGACCTGTTCTAGCGCCTGATCGAAATACCATTATTTATACCCCCTGGAAAATCTATTCCCATTAATAAACTAAAGGGTCACTGCGCCGCCCGCAAGGGCCGCAATACAGGCTTAGCTGAGAAATTCAGATAGTTTAAAGAGGTATTCGGTATCGCAAAACTGGCAATTGGCCGTAATAATTCCGTCCTCCGCCATATCCGTACGGGCCGCATCATCAAAACTCTCAAGTGTAATACGCAGCCGCTCTTCAGAACACGCGCATTTTGCAATGACCGAACCTTGCTCAACTATGCGGACGCCGCCCTCATGAAACAGGCGATAAAGAAGCCGGTCTTGCGTCACCTCCGGATCAATCAGCTCATCATCACTTATGGTGTCAAATAAGGCCTTCGCTGTGACCCAGCCTTCCTCCGTATTGCCGCGGGTCTCGTCAGCGGCGATGCGCTGTATCATCATGCCCCCGCCGCGCCAGAGCGGGTCAGCGCCCGGCAGTTGCGCCTGACCGCAAGCCAATTTAATACGGGTCGGGATTTGTTCGCTCTGCATGAAATAATGCTCGGCGCACTGGGCCAGTGTTTCGCCTTCAATGCTGGCCAGGCCCTGATACTGATCCATATCCGGCCCTTGATCAATGGTCATGGAAAATGTGCCTCCGCCAAGCAGCGCCTGCGCGCCGGGGCTGCGGTTATCCAGGCGCACCATTTTTAGCTGCTCATCGTTCCATCGGGCATAGCCGCGAATATGGCCATCCGTATTACAGTCCGCCATGAGAAGCGAAATGGCTCCGTCATTGGTTCCGTGGCACTGCACAATCAAGCGGCCCTCAAACTTCAGAGCCCGGGCCACCAAGGCGCCAATCATCATGGCCTCGCCCAGCATACGCGCGACTTCTTTCGGATAGCGGTCAGATCCGTCCGGTTTTTTTAGAGCGTCATCCAGCGCACTACCCAGATGCACAGCGCGGCCGCGCACTGGAGAGGTGTCCAGCTGGAATATCGTGACTGAGTTATCAGGGGCTACGGGTTTCGTCATTGGACCCATTTGGCGAGCCTGCTGCCGACATGCAAGCCCCAATCGAAGGCCATGCTATTCTGCGGTATAAATTTTTCTTGGCAGGGGGGGTTATTTCGCTTATAGGGCGCGCCTATTATCTTCAGCGGTAGTATTTAAGGTGAGGTAGCTCAGCTGGTTAGAGCGCAGGACTCATAATCCTGAGGTCGAGAGTTCAAGTCTCTCTCTCACCACCATA
>CAYQNQ010000224.1:0-3743 GCA_964418815.1 uncultured Hellea sp. | reverse complement strand
TCGAGATTTATGATCCTTTTCGAATAATTTCCATGAGATTTAGTCAAACTGACCAGTGTCGCCGGATCCCCTTGCTCATCAAGATGTACGCCGAAAACATTACTGTCCTCCATAACGCCAAGAGCTGTCAAATTGTCCGCTTTGTCCCCAAATTTATAAACCGTATCGCCATTTGTCGATTGGTTTTCGTCGCAATAAACATGTTTTAGCTTGCCGTCCCCGCCATAATTGGCATCGGAAAAGACCAGCAGTTTAGCACCTCTTTCGTTAATCGTGGACCTCAAAACCCGTTCATAGGGCGCAAGTGTGACTTCCAATTCGCTCAAATCATCCGCCTGATGCCTTCCGGTGTTTTGCAATATCCGCCAGATTCCGGGATGCAGGCTATAGGCAAGCCCGTAGCTGGAGGAACTGAAAACCATATCCCGCAGATTTGTAAATGTCAGGTCACGCTCGGCGGGATAGATTACTTTACTTTTGGAAAGCCCCATAACCACATGGATTAGACTTTGATCGTGGTGTTTTTCAAAAAGGACTTTATGTTTCCCGCTTAACCGCAAAATACGTTTATCTTTATACTTTATATTGATCTGGGGTTCTGTGAGATGGGGCCCGGTAAGAAACTCAAAGGATTGCCCCATGGATGTATAGGCATGATCGCCGTGGACTATGGGCAAAGCATGGGACGGCTGGTTTCTAAACAGATGAGTCGATGTTATTTTTTTCCGGCGAGGCCCATGGTAGGTTACCTGGCCAAAACGTCTGTTCCTGCCAGCCAGCATAAAACAGTGATTATAAATCACGGATTCGGTTTCCAAATTTGACTGAGCCAGAATGGAGATCCGCGAACTATCATAACTCCACATAACGCCCGCCAGCTGAATATGTTCCGGCAAAGGCAGGAAGCAACTGTTCTGGACACCCAGTTTTTCGCCCAGCTCGATGAATAAAAGACCCCGGCGAAAATTTTCAAACCGAATAATATGGCGGTGGGATGAAATCGACAACAGGTATCGAGGCTCCCATCCCCGAAGAAAGGGAAGCGAAGTTCCCTCCTCCGCATTAACGGCGCGAACCTCTCTGACGGGCTGAAAGGGGCGGTTCAGGGCGGAAACACAAATGACATCTTTTGGGAATTTAAGACCCAGACGCCGAATGGTTGTTCCGCCCCGCTTTAATTCCAGCCAGCTGGTCAGCGGGCCATCTTGCGCCGGCGGCGGCATCTGCACGATCAACGCATTCGCGACGTCCGAGAAATCGGCGTCAGCTGTATCTCGCCGGGCGCCGATGACCCAGTCCTGAAAGATTGTATCCCGGGGCCAGTCCTGAGAAAAAGCGGCGGTCCAGACATCGGCGGCGTCTTTCAAATCCTCCACATTGGCATTGGAAAAGGCGGCAAATTTGAGGAACCGTTTGATTGAGTTCACCGATATTTCCGTAAACCAGTTCACTTGTCCCCGACTGGGCAGAACACACCAATGAAATTCCGTGTTTTGGGACTGCGCAATCCGGGCAATAAATAACAGGCTTGCGAGCGCGACCAGACGGCCATGACCGAGCATTTCGGGCCCCATGGAAATAACAAGCCGGTAGACCATTTGCTCTCCGGGATCGGAATGCTCCGTTTCCATATAGAGGGCTTCATTTTCGGCAATGCGCCGCAAAAACTCCAGCGGAGCCTCCGTGCGCAGCAAAAGCTCGCTTTGCAAAATCCGGCTCATTTCTCCGCGGTGAGTTAATCCGCCAACGCCTTCGAAATCCCCGATGATATTGTGGTCGCGCCGCACGGCAGAATAAAAAATAGACTCCAGACTATGAAGCTGTCCGCGCAAAACCATCTGCAGCGGATCCGACAGACGTTCCAGAACCGGCAAAAAGGGCGAATAGGCTTGCGGAAACTTGTCAGGGACGGCCTCGGTCTCACCGGGACGTTCTTTGATCTCGCTCTCAATCATGCCGGGACCGCCGCCGCGATGGACCCGAGCGGGACCTGGTCCTGCAGATGAAATATATCCGCTTTTAGCGTCTCGTCCGAAGGGCCGAATGTAGGAAGGGCAATGATGGGATTTCGCAGGTCATGATCGGCTCTCAAGCCTTCCAGATAATCATTTTGTATCGACGCGGGCAGGCTTAGCTTTGAACCGACCGGCAGCCAAACACCCGGCCCAATTTCGTAAAGGGCCACGGCCCCGAACATATGCGGCAACATGATCTCGTTTTCCATCCGGGTCCCGAACAGCGCTAACCAGTCATCTCCTTTGGCGATAAGGCAGTTTAAAAAAACCGATGGCTTGGCGCGCAGCTCGGCAAACAATGTGTCAAAATCAGCAATATCTGACTTGAACAATGCCGCCGCTGTTTGCGTTTTATCGGTCCGGCTCCACCCCATTTTTATGTGTCGGCCCAGGGATTGGCTTTGGCTGATGGTGTAGCCTCCGACGTTTTGGGAACGGCTCCAGCTGTAGCTTGCGCGGCTTCCTGTGGTTCCGGCGCCGCTTCATTCTGGATGGCTGTTCCGTCCAGATGGGAACTGATACTTGTCCGCAAAAGCCTCAAGGATTGGGGTAAATTATCAGAATCAAAAGCGGCATCAATCTGGGTCAATAATGTCTCCATTCTCACCAACCAGATTTCATAGGCCGGGTCCGTGGCCAAACCCGGTTTTGCGGCCATGAGATTTTCGCCCTGCGCCGCCAGATGGGCCGCATGGGCTGTGGCCCCATAGGTCGCTTCCGCAGCGCTGCTGGTCAGGACCGGATTATGGGTTTCTTTCAGTTCATTTTCCAACAGTTCGCTGGCCTCGGACTGCCGGGACGGATCCTGCACCAAAAACGTAACCGGCCAGAGGTCTTCGGGCCCGGCCACCATTTTTCCTCGCAGGAGCGCGGCGGCAGCAATGGCCTTTTGGCCCTTCACAATTTTCCGGTCGGATAAGGCCACCCCCAGCAATCGCAGCTTTCTCATAATATGGGCGTAAGTTTCAGTAACCGGCGACAAGTCCACTTTCAGCGAGGCTTCATGCAGTTTTTGAATATAGGATTTTGGCAAGGGCGTGATTTTGCTTTTCTTCGGCATGAATTGCTGCCAGCCAACGGTCAGCAGCTCGCCCATTTGCTCTTCGCTAATGGGCTCGACAAACATGGTCAGCAAAAAGCGATCCGCAAAAGCCGCCAGCAACGGCTCATCCGGCAAATGATTGGAGGCTGCAATGCAGGACAACAGCGGGGTCTTCATGGAAAACTGCCCCCTCTGATAGGTGCGCTCATTGAGAATTTTCAAAAGCGAGTTCAGGATGGCAGTGGAGCCGAGAAAGATTTCATCCAGAAAAGCGATTTCAGCTTGCGGCAACATTCCCGCAGTTACCGGTTCCACCCGGCCGTCTTTCAGCGCGTTTAAATCAAGACCGCCAAAGAGCTCGGAAGGCTCCGTAAAACGCCCGATCAAATATTCGAAATTCTTGACCTTCAGCCCTGAAGCCATGGCCTGAACCGCTGCGGATTTCCCTGTTCCCGGCGGTCCAATCAACAGGACATGTTCCTGCATGATCAGTCCAAGCAGTATGAGTTCCAGCATGGCGCGCCGACCAACAAATTGGGAATTTAATGCGTCCAGGTGCGCATTTAATCCGCTGGCAATCTTAAATACGTCGTCAGCCTTTGCCATCTCATTCCTCTACTTTGTCTTGTACAGAACTGCTATTAATCAAACTACCCTGCGCCTACAACCAGTATTCGAGTTGAAGC
>CAYQNQ010000223.1:0-3759 GCA_964418815.1 uncultured Hellea sp. | reverse complement strand
GAGCTGGATTTCAAAATTCCGCTGGGCAAGAACGGCGATTGCTATGACCGCTATCTCTGCCGCGTCGAAGAAATGCACGAAAGCGCCAAAATCATAAAACAATGTATCGCTATGATGCCCGAAGGCCCGGTTATGTCGAGCGATAATAAAGTTACGCCGCCGCGCCGCTCTGAAATGAAAACGTCCATGGAAGCGCTGATCCATCACTTCAAGCTCTACACCGAAGGGTTCAAAGTTCCGGCAGGCGAAATCTATACCTGCGTTGAGGCGCCCAAGGGGGAATTTGGTGTTTATCTTATCTCCGACGGCTCCAATAAGCCTTACCGCTGTAAAATCCGAGCCCCCGGCTTTCCGCATCTGGCCGCTATGCATTACCTGAATAAAGGCCACATGCTGGCCGATGTGTCCGCTATTCTCGGCTCTCTGGACATCGTCTTCGGGGAGATTGACCGATGAGTGCGCGCCGACTCGCCATATCGCAACCTGAAAATTTTCAGCTCTCGGCGTCCGCCAAGAAGAAAATCTCTGCATGGGTTAAGAAATATCCCAAGGGACGTCAGCGCTCGGCGCTTATTCCTGCGCTGTGGATTGCGCAAAAAGATGCCGGCGGCTGGGTCCCTGAAGCGGCGCTTCGCGAAATCGGCGACATGCTCGGCATGGCCTATATCCGCGTCTACGAAGTGGTGACGTTCTATACCATGTTCAATCTGGAGCCAGTGGGCGAGCATCATATTCAGCTTTGCGGGACAACGCCGTGCTGGCTGCGCGGTTCAGATGATTTGATTGCGGTTCTTAAACGCCGGATTGGTCCGCACGGGTCGGTTTCTGCGGATGGAAAACTGTCCTGGGTTGAAGTGGAATGCCTCGGGGCCTGCGCCAATGCGCCCATGGCCCAGATATCCAACAGCAAAGATGACCATTATTACGAGGATCTAACAGCGGAAAGTTTCGAAGCTCTGCTGGATAATCTAGTCGCCGGTAAAACCGTAAAGCCCGGACCTCAGAATGATCGGCATACGTCGGAGCCTGAAGGCGGGGCGATTACTTTGGCAGGCGAGGGGCCTTATTATACAATGCCCAAAGAACTGCCCAATTGCGATAAGAAAACCAAGCTCAATTACTATATGCCGGATCCGAAAGAGAAACGCGCCACCCGGCGTGGCTGGGTTGATCCGGATCGCAAGGCCAGTCCGGACCCGCGCAAGCGCGAAGGCAATCTTGGCCGCGACCTGACCAAAGAACTGGTCGACGACGAACCTAATAAAGGCATGCCCAAGCGAAGCTCAGCCAAGAAGCGTGCAGAGCCTAAAGTAATCTACACAGACGGACCGACAGACGGCGCGCCAGATGATCTTAAGAAAATCAAAGGCATAGGGCCGAAATTTGAAGGCGATCTCAACGGTAAGGGCATTTATTACTTCCGCCAGATCGCTAACTGGAAAGCGGCCGATGTGAAAATGGTCGAAGCGCTAATTGATTCCATTCCGGGGCGCATCAAGCGCGACGAATGGGTCAAGCAGGCCAAGTCTTTAGCAAAGAAGAAGGGATAGGCGATGGCACAGCTTCTTCAGGATAAAGACCGCATTTTCACGAACCTCTACGGCCTCCATGATTGGGGTCTTGAGGCGGCGAAGAAACGCGGAGCCTGGCTCGGCACGAAAGAGATGATCGAGCAAGGCCATGACTGGGTCATTGATCAGACCAAAGCCTCCGGTCTTCGCGGACGCGGCGGCGCTGGTTTTCCAACCGGACTAAAGTGGTCCTTCATGCCCAAAGAAGTGGGCAAGCGCCCGCACTTTCTTGTGGTCAACGCCGACGAGTCCGAGCCCGGAACCTGTAAAGACCGGGAAATGATGCGTCACGATCCACATTTGCTGATTGAGGGCTGTTTGGTGGCATCGTTCGCTATGCGCGCTCATGCTTGTTATATTTATTTGCGCGGTGAATATATTCTGGAACGCCAGCGTCTGCAGGGGGCTATAGACGAAGCCTATGCCGCCGGTCTGGTGGGCAAGAATGCTTGCGGTTCGGGTTGGGATTTCGATATCTATCTGCACCACGGCGCCGGCGCTTATATTTGCGGCGAAGAAACCGCGCTTCTGGAGAGCCTTGAAGGCAAAAAGGGCCAGCCTAGATTAAAACCGCCATTTCCGGCCAATGCCGGGCTCTATGGCTGCCCGACCACGGTCAATAATGTGGAGTCTATCGCCGTTGTGCCGACAATCCTGCGCCGCGGCGTCGAGTGGTGGACGCAATTTGGCCGCGATAATAATAAAGGCACCAAAGTTTTTTCCATCTCGGGCCATGTCAACAAGCCTTGTAATGTGGAAGAGGCGCTTTCTATTCCGCTTAAGACCCTTATCGAAGAGCATGCCGGCGGCGTTCGCGGCGGCTGGGATAATCTGAAAGCCATTATTCCCGGCGGTTCTTCCGTTCCGCTGTTGCCCAAAGAAATATGCGACACCGTTCTCATGGATTTTGATGCTCTGCGCGAGCATAAATCCGGCCTTGGCACAGCGGCGGTCATCGTCATGGATAATTCCACCGATGTGGTTAAAGCCATCGCGCGGCTGGCTTACTTTTATAAGCATGAGAGCTGCGGTCAGTGCACGCCGTGCCGCGAAGGCACGGGCTGGATGTGGCGGGTCATGGAGCGCATGGTGCGCGGCGAGTCCAGCACGCAGGAAATCGACATGCTCTTGAACGTCACCAAACAGGTGGAAGGCCACACGATTTGCGCCCTTGGCGATGCGGCGGCCTGGCCCATACAAGGCCTGATCCGGCATTTCCGCCACGAAATCGAAGAGCGCATTGATAATTACCGCTCGGGTAAGCCTGTTTTTGTCCCGGCAGTCGAGGCGGCGGAATGAGTATTAGTCTTCGAAATAATATTGAACGTATCTGGTGTGCGGCAGTTGCAGTCGCTGCAGTACTTATATGGAATTATTTGGTTCAGCCAGTCGCTATGATGGCTCGAGAATTGCCTGCTTCTGATATGGATAAAATAACAACTTTGTTTCTCGGAGTTTTGGTGTTGGCTGGCTTATCCTTTCTGGGTGTTTTTTGGAAAAAAGGCATCTGGCTTGTGGGGCTTTGTGCATTGGCATGTACTGCCTTAGTAATCCTTATTGAGATTGACGAATATAACCCGGCATTAGGGGTAGAGCATTTTGTATTCCCAGTAATTTTCGTAGTTACCGCTTTCATTGCATATTTTGGCAAGAGGCATGAAAATGAGTGATCTTCGCAAAATCAATATTGACGGTACCGAGTACGAAATGCCCGGCGAATATACGCTGATGCAGGCCTGCGAAGAGGCCGGGGCGGAAATTCCCCGTTTTTGCTATCATGAGCGCCTGTCTGTGGCCGGTAATTGCCGCATGTGTCTTGTGGAATGGGTCGGCGCGCCGAAGCCGCAGGCCTCTTGCGCGCTGCAAGTCAAAGATATGCGCCCCAACCGCGACGGCACACCCGCTAATATTCGCACAAATTCGGAAACCGTGAAAAAGGCCCGCGAAGGGGTCATGGAATTCCTTTTGATCAACCACCCGCTGGATTGCCCTATTTGCGATCAGGGCGGGGAGTGCGATCTTCAGGATCAGGCTATGGCTTATGGCCGCGATCATACTCGTTTTGAGGAGAACAAGCGCGCGGTCGACGATAAATTCATGGGGCCGCTGGTAAATACGGTCATGACGCGCTGCATTCAGTGTACGCGCTGCGTCCGGTTTATCACCGAAGTGGCCGGGGTTCAGGAAA
>CAYQNQ010000222.1:0-3769 GCA_964418815.1 uncultured Hellea sp. | reverse complement strand
GCCGCATCGCCATCAAAGCTTTTGATCTGGCCCGCATTCGCCGCAAAAAAGTGACATCAGTCGATAAATCCAATGTGCTCGAAACCTCTCGGCTTTGGCGCGCAACGGTTAACACCGTGGCCAAGGATTATGAGGATGTCGAGCTTGAACACCTCCTGGTCGATGCCATGACCATGCATATGCTCACGCGGGGACGGGATTTCGATGTGATCCTGACGGAGAACATGTTCGGCGATATTATCACCGACGAAGCGTCTGTCCTGTGCGGCTCTATGGGCGTTATTCCGTCGGCTTCATTGTCCGACGGCACCACTGGTCTTTACGAGCCTATTCACGGCAGCGCGCCGGATATTGCCGGACAGGGCAAAGCCAATCCTCTGGCCATGATATTATCTGCGGCGTGGATGCTGCGGCTCACATTTGGCCTAGAACAAGAAGCCGCCGCCATTGAAGCCGGTGTCGACGCCGCCCTTTACGGCGATCACACCACGGCTGATCTGGGTGGGTCATTATCAACATCAGAAGTCGGCGACTGGATCGCCAATTACGTTAGTTCCGATGTCAGTTAATCTTTCAGATTTGAAGGCGCGAATCGAAGCGGCCCATGTTTATGATCTGGCTAAACGAACGCCGTTGGAGCTTGCGCCGACCCTGACGAAAATACTGGGCCGCAATGTCTGGCTTAAGCGTGAAGATTTGCAAGATGTGTTTTCTTTTAAAATCCGGGGCGCAGCCAACCGCATATCAAGCCTGACCGACGCCGAAAAAGCGCGCGGCGTTTGTGCTGCCAGCGCCGGCAATCACGCGCAGGGCGTGGCCGCCAGCGCGACCTATTACGGCACAAAATCCGTGATATTCATGCCTGTCACAACGCCGCCGATTAAAGTTGCGGCCGTGCAGGCTCGCGGCGGCGAAACCCGGCTGGTCGGGGATAGTTATGACGCGGCCTGCGATGCGGCTCTGGATTATGCCAAAGAGTCGGGCGCGGTCTTCGTCCACCCTTTTGACGAGATTGACGTTATCGCCGGACAGGGCACAATCGGCAAAGAGATATTGGAACAAATGCCAAGACCGCCAGCCGCTATCTATGTCTGCGTTGGCGGCGGCGGCATGATTTCAGGCGTCGGCACCTGGGTGAAAGCCAAAAGCCCAGATACGAAAATAATTGCTGTGGAGCCCTCCGGCGCGGCCACATTTAAAACATCTCTGGACGCCGGCCAGCCCACCTCGCTGAACACGGTTGATAAATTTGCTGACGGGGTTGCGGTCAAAATGATTGGGGAAAACACATTTGATATCGCCAGCCGCGTGGCTGACGCCGCTATCACGGTTACAAATGACGAGATTTGCGCCGCCGTCAAAGATGTGTTTGAGGCCACGCGCACTGTGGTCGAGCCTGCCGGCGCTCTGGCGCTCGCTGGGTTGATTGCCCAGGTACGCTCGGGCGAAGCGCCGGACGGCGACTGCGTCGTCACCATATCCGGAGCCAATGTAAACTTTGACCGCATCGGCCATATCGTCGAGCGGGCCGAACTGGGCGCCGGCGGCGAAATGCTGTTTGCGGCAACGATACCTGAACGGCCCGGCGCGTTTTTAAATTTCTGCCGGGCTTTATCAGGCAGCGGCGAAGAGCAGCGCGCCGTCACGGAATTTAACTACCGATATGCGGATAATGAGGCCGCTCATGTGCTTGTGGGCGTGAAGCTCACACCAGATTGCAGCCGCGCGCAAATTCTAAAAGATATGGAAGCCGAAGGCATTACCGTCGCCGACCTGTCCCATGATCGGCTCGCCAAACGGCACCTCCGCCATATGGTGGGCGGACGGGCCAGCGCCAAGATTCCGGAAGTTATCTACCGGTTTGAATTTCCCGAGCGCCCCGGCGCACTGACAGACTTTCTGATTAATCTGGATGCCCGTTGGAATATATCGCTCTTCCATTACCGAAATCACGGCAGCTCCACCGGCCATGTACTGTGCGGATTTCAAACCCCCAAAGGCGATGCCAGAGCCCTGCATAAACAACTCTCGAAACTGGGCTATCCTATGGTGCAGGAAACCGGCAATGTGGCGTACCGCTACTTTTTAAGCGGGTAATTCTTTGCTTGTAAGTTTCATGGCCGGGCTGTATTTTAGGCAGGCTGGGAAGAAATCAGATAAAACGGTTTGGGGGAGACATGAATATCCGGACATTATCACCGGTCATGGTTTTTACCTTACTCACAGCCTGCGGCGCTGAAACGAAACTATCCGACAAAGAACCTGCGTCTGAGTCCAAGCCCAAAATGGACCACAGCAAAATTGTCACCGGCAATGGCGAGAATAATTTTATCACGCTTAAGGGGGCTTACCGGACGGGTGATATCTTCACATTCCCGGAAGTGACGCTGTCCAAAGACGGGTTTTTGGTCTTCCATCCGTTTAAAGACGGCAAACCCGTGCAGACGGTATATGTGGCCTCGAAAGCCCTCTCCGGCGGCGCCCATAAGGACGTCTCTATTCATGTGGAGGATAACCCCGAGACCGGCGACATGTATATCGTCATGCTCCATTACGATATGAATGAGGACGGCATTTTTGACTTTAATGACGGCGTTGATGTGCCGGATGCGCCGGTTTTTGAGGGTCATATATTGGTGGCACTACCTTATCAGACGCCGGAGAGTCGTTAGGGTCAATTCCCGCGCGCCAATTGGTCGGCGCGCTTAATCATATCCGGCAGCCGATGAGGGCCGGCCATGGCCGCAACCCATTTCTGGGCTTCTTTAAATTCCATCCCGGCCGAGGTAATCCATAGAGGTTTTTGGCTTTGCCCCCGCAAAAGAGCATGAACGTCCGGCATATCTTTGAACTGGCTTTTAGCCGCGCCGATAACAGGGCACGACCTGTTCAGGGCCTCATAAAGATAAGCGCCAAGCCCCGGCCGGCTATGGCCGTCCAGATAGACATGACCATCAATGACGATGACATCTGGAGAAAGCCTATGGGTTTTGATGAGGCCGAGAATACAGGGCAACTCACGCTTATAAAACTGACCTGGTTCATAGCGTTCCACTTGGTCTGTTTGATAAGTGAGTTCCTGCGCCGCTTTTTGATCCTGCCAATCCCTTAAAACCACACCGGATGTGAGCGCTTGCGGATCATCATATTGTGTATCGGTGATGAGGATCAAAGATTATGCTCAGAAAAATCAAACCAGGCGTCGACCTTTACCTGTGTTGCAGCTTGTCGAAAGTCATTAACGTCATTACAAGTTCCGCTGATGGAAACGCGGAACTGTCTTTTGTTGTTTTTTTCTAATACACTGATGGACACATCTCTCAATTCATCATGGTGAAAATAGTAGATATGCCCGACCTGTTCGAAATTTTCATCATAGGGTTCAACAATCTTACCCTTAAAACCCGTTAGGTTCTCCGGAAATGATTCTTCATGAACTAATATCGCCTCGATATTTGGGGCACATTCCCACTCTTGAGTATCCTCACAGCTATGACTCATAGCAGGGCTCTCAGTTCTTACCGTGAATTTCAACAGATAATAATTGTCAGGGAAACTGTAATCATCCAATTCGTAAACTAGGGTCGCCTCTGACACGCGATATTTTTCTGATCCATTGAAGCGTAGTAAAGTTAAGGTATTCGGGGTTTCCGACACTACTTCGCCTTATAGACAAACTGCCCCGCATCGTTGAGGCGGCGGCGGATAAGGCCCCGGCCTTTCAGGCAGTTTAAATGCGCCACAGATTCGCCGACCGCCATGATCCGGT
>CAYQNQ010000221.1:0-3777 GCA_964418815.1 uncultured Hellea sp. | reverse complement strand
TCATGAAACGAATTTTGATAGGGCTGGTCCTGCTACTGGTTGGTATTGCGCTCGGGTTTTTTGCGGCCAAAAAGCTCAGCGGCGACGGAGAGGATGCCATGCACATTGTGACCGAAGAATTTCGCGCCAAGTTTAATAGCGAAGGTAACCGCCTGCTCGCTGTTTCCGGCACCAAAAACCTTCGCGATCTTGGTGGCTATAAGGCTGCTGATGGCCGTATGACAAAATGGAATATGCTCTACCGTTCTGACAACCTCGCCCATCTGGACGAAAGCGGTATGAAATCCTTTGAAGCGCTAGGCATTCGCGCCATTACAGATTTGCGCAGCGGCCCGGAACGCCTACAGGAACCCGACCGCATTCCGGCTTCTTATCCCGGACCGGTTTACAACGTTTTGCCCATTAATGACCGCCCGGTTGATATTCGGGTTCTGGGCCGAAAAATTGCCATGGGCAGCATCACAGACGCGGACATAGATGATCTTCTGGATCACCGCAAATTTGTGACCAATGCCAGCCACCGGGAATATTGGGGGGCCTGGCTTCGCGACCTGGCCAATGACAATGCTACGCCGCATTTGTTTCATTGTACCTCGGGTAAAGACCGGGCAGGTTTCGCAGCCTCGATTTTTCTGCTCGCATTGGGGGTGCCGGAAGAAACAGTCAAAGAGGACTTTCTACTCTCAAACGCCGTTCTTGAGGATTATAATGCCGCCCGCATCATAGAAATTGACGAGAGAATTCCGGGCGACATTGACGAGGATCTGTTCCGCAAAATCATGGGTGTGAGCGAAGAAACGATCGATTTGTCTTTCGCGGAAATGAAATCCCGATTTGGGTCCATCGACGGATTTATCAGAGACGGGCTGGGCATCGATGATGCTACCCGCGCCAAACTAAAGAACAAGTTTTTGGAGAATTAATGACCAGCGCTCAACCCTATGAAACCTTGCTGACAGAGCAATCGGATAAAATCCTGACCATTACGCTTAACCGCCCCAAGCGGCTCAATGCCCTATCCCAGCAATTGATGGATGAACTGGGCGCAGCCTTGAAGAATGCGGCAGAGAATGACGATGTCTCGGTCATTATCATTAACGCCACCGGCAAGGTCTTTACAGCCGGCTATGATCTTCAAGAAGATAATTGGGTCACCAGTCAATATCCGGCTAATTTCCCCGACGGCGTCGACAAAGAAATCGACACAAACGACATTCAAAAACTTCTGGATTTCTGGATGGGTATATGGCGGCACCCAAAACCCATAATTGCGCAGGTACAAGGGCCTTGCCTATCGGGCGGCGGTGAATTGCTGGCCGCCTGCGATATTGTATTGGCTTCCGAAAATGCCAGCTTCGGGCACCCGGCCGGGCGCGATTTGGGTATTCCGCCGACCGTGTTTTTCTGGCCGCTTTTAATCGGCATGCGTAAAGCCAAAGAAATGCTCTACACCTCCAGATCAATGGACGCGTTTGAAGCTGAAAAATCCGGTCTTATCAATTATTGCGTCCCCGCCGAAGACCTTGAAAGCAGGACCCGGGCCTTGGCGGAAGACATGGCCCGCACGCCAGCCGAGCATTTGAAAATCCTGAAATCATCGGCCAATAATTTCTACGAAAATATGGGCGTACAAAACAGTACGGATGCTGCCGTCGACCTGGACGCGGATTTTCACCAAAGTCCTGTCTTTCTCGCCTTTTTCAAAATGGTACGGGAACAAGGCATGAAAGCCGCCCTGAAAGAACGCGCGCGATTGTTCGGGCCCTAAAGGAGACGTAATGTTAAACGGAAAAACAGCCCTCATCACCGGCAGCGGACAGGGAGTCGGACAAGGCATAGCTTTGGCTTTGGCCTCAAAAGGTGCCAATATTGTTGTCACCGGACGCACCCTCGAAAAATGCGAAACCAGCGCGGCGCTCATCCGGGAACGCGGCGCCCAAGCTCTGGCGCTCCATTGCGATGTTAAAAACGAGGGCGACCTACAATCCTGTCTGGATAAAACCGTCAAGGAATTTGGCGGTCTGGATATTCTGGTCAATAATGCGCAGGAAGTTGCGCGCGGGCCCCTCCTGTCGATTTCCGATGAGCAGTTTCGCGGCAATTGGGAATCCGGGCCGCTGGCGACTTTCCGGCTCATGAAAATGGCCTATCCGCATCTCAAAAATTCCAAAGGCACAGTGATCAACCTCTGCTCTTCAGTTATGAAACGCTGGGATGTGGGGACTTACGGAGTCTATGCTGCCGTCAAAGCCAGCATCCAGCAGCTCACCCGCGCCGCTGCCAATGAATGGGGCAAGGACGGCATTCGCGTCAACGCCATCATGCCTCACGCCAAATCCCCGGCCCTCAAAGGCTGGATTGAGGCCAACCCGGTCGAAGCCGCGCATTTTCAGGCCTCTATTCCGCTCGGCTATGTGGGCGAATGCGAAGAGGACATCGGCGCGTTCGTCGCCATGATGTGCATGGATGAAGCCCGCTATCTCTCAGGCCAGACCATTGCGCTCGATGGCGGTCAGGTCTTTATAGGATAGTCCATGACGCCATTTCTCAAAAGTGATATGCAGCTGGAATGAAAGGAGCGGCGCCATTTTTGACATAGACCTCAATACAGCCTTTGGACTGGCCGGGAATGCGGCCATGCTAGGCTGGATTATTTTGATTTTTCTGCCGCGCAGATGGAAATATCTGAACTGGATTCCGCATTGCATAATTCCTTTTGGGCTTTCCTTTTTATACGCCGCGCTTTTTCTCCCCACTTTCTGGACCATAGAGGGCGGCGGGTTCAGCTCGCTGGAACAAGTCAAAACGCTTTTGTCCAATGACACGGCTCTTTTGGCGGGCTGGGTCCACTATCTGGCGTTCGATTTATTTATCGGGGCGTGGATTGCCCACAAAGCCGACGAAATCGGCATATCCAGAATTCTTCAAGCACCTATTTTACTGGCAACCTTCATGATGGGACCTTTGGGTTTATTGATGTTTCTGACCCTGCGTAGCTTCTACCGGAAAGAGGCTAAAACATGAGGACGATTTTCAAAGGTTTTGACGACGACTATGTCACAAGCGCCCTGCTTGCCAGCGCCATTATTATGATTGCAATTTTTGTCGGGCTGCTGGGTCCAATGCTCGTCGAGGACCGGGTTCTGGACGGACATAATGTCTGGCTTAAACCCCAGAAATTCGCGGTCTCTTTATTTATTCACTTCATGACTTTGGCCATAGCTGCGCAGCTTCTGACCCGAACCGTGCGCATGAGTAAAATTTTGGTCGGGGCAGCCGCTTTGGCTATGATTGCGCATGTATTTGAATTTGTCTGGGTCGTTATTCAGGCTGGCCGGGCGCGGCGGTCTCACTTTAATTTTGAAACCAATTTCGAGGCCCTCATGTATGCGGGCATGGGGATAGCCGTTCTATTTCTTGTTCTCATCGCCTTTGTGATTGGCTGGAAAATATGGCGAACCGTGGAGATTAAATCAGGCCTAGCCTGGGGATTTGCCATTGGGCTCACACTCGGCACAGTCGTCACGCTCATAATGGCCGGTTACATGTCTTCCAGCAACTGGCGGCAAGTCGGCACACATCCGGAAGGCGGTGCCGAAATTCCGTTTTTCGGCTGGTCCAGAGAGGTGGGAGATCTGCGTCCGGCCCACTTTGTGGCGCTGCATATGATGCAAACCTTGCCCATTGCCGGATGGATAGCCGATCGTCAAAACTGGCCCGGCAAGAAGATTGTGATTGGCCTGGCAATTGTTCAAACGCTCATCGCTACCGCGCTAT
>CAYQNQ010000220.1:0-3777 GCA_964418815.1 uncultured Hellea sp. | reverse complement strand
AGCGGGCCGAGAGCCGATCCGGCCAAACAGCCTAGATAGGCGGCGCGACCAGAATAGCCGGCTCGCTCGGTTTATAATCTCGCGGGGCAAATCGATAAAACACATGGTTGCCAACCTGACGGGTCATGCGCATGGTTTGAGACCATTTCGGATTAACTTCTTGCGTGTGATAGTGTGTGGCCCAATGTGTCAGCGGCGTATATCCGCTGGACAGAACCAGATTTGCCACTTCCACAGATCGGTCCCAACCTTTGCCCTTTGGCGCTTCGTCCATGGACCCATCGCAGGTAAAAGTGAACTGACATCCTGTGGACCGCTCGGATCCTTCATAAACAACATCGCAGACAGTATTGGGGAAATGCTTGTTCTTGATCCGGTTCTGAATCACTTCCGCTACGGCAATTTGCCCTGAGCGGGGCTCAGAACGGGCCTCATAATAAATGGCCTGGGACATGCAGCGAACCTCGGCCGCAAGATCTATATTCTCAACAATATCCTGGCTGGTAGAAGCTGTAAGAGTTGTTACGGCGTCTTTTTCCGAATCGAGCCAGTAAGATATCTGGATGCGCTCATCGCTCTCAGCAAATTCTTCAATCGCCTGAAACTCGGCATTTGACTGCGTCTCAAACTGCTGATTTTCAGCGCTTTTCGCAATCTGGGGAAATATCACGGCAGCCAGTGATACAGCGCCTATGAAAGTTCCCCAGGCGGGGATATGTTTACCAAATCTGGTCATGGCGGCGCGGTCTATAGACATCGTCCCTGGTTTACAAGTCTCTTTTTACGGCTCTAGAATAGCAATTCTAATGCCGGGATTTGTGATATTGGTCACTGTTTGATAAAATCAAGGTTAAGAAAAGATTACGATGCGGTAACTATTTCAGGTAGCAAGTTAGCCTTTTATTGCCGCTTGAGCCGCTGCCAGGCGGGCAATCGGAACCCGGTAAGGTGAACAAGAGACATAGTTCAGGCCTGCCTTATGGCAAAAAGCAATTGAAGCCGGATCGCCGCCATGTTCGCCGCATATACCAAGTTTTATGTCTGCCTTAACAGCGCGGCCACGCTCTTTTGCGATTGAAATCAGATCGCCCACACCCTCTTGATCCAGTGTCACGAACGGATCTTTGTCCATGATGCCCTGCGCCACATAATCCGGCAGGAATTTACCGGCATCGTCCCGTGACAGACCAAAGGTTGTCTGTGTCAGATCATTGGTCCCGAAAGAGAAAAAAGCTGCGTGCTCTGCAATATCGCCGGCCCTCAGAGCTGCGCGGGGAAGCTCAATCATAGTTCCGACGGTAAACTCAACGCCGCCGACCGCTTCGGCCACGCCTTCGATAGCGCGTTTTAGGATTTCCAGCTCTTTGGCGGAAGACACCAATGGTATCATAATTTCGGCCACGGGTTTTTTACCGGTTTCGCTTTCAACCTGTTTTTGGGCCTCAAATATGGCCCGGGCCTGCATTTCGTAAATCTCGGGATAGGAAATTCCCAGACGACATCCACGGTGCCCGAGCATTGGATTGCTTTCGTGCAGGTCTCTGGCCCGCGCCATAAGTTCCGAGGTGGGCAGTCCGGTGGCGGCAGCCACGTTTTCGATATCCGCCTCTGTATGAGGCAGGAATTCATGCAGCGGCGGGTCCAGCAATCTGATAGTGCAGGGCCGGTCTTCCATTATCCGGAATATGGCCGCGAAATCATCGCGCTGAACCGGGAGGATTTTCGCCAATGCCTCTTCTCGTCCGGCTTTGTCCGTCGCCAGTATCATTTCCCGGAAATATCCGAGACGGTCTGCTTCAAAGAACATATGCTCAGTTCGGCAGAGGCCTATGCCTTCTGCGCCGAATCCAGCGGCCGTCTGAACATCCGCCGGTGTTTCCGCATTGGTCCGCACCTCAAGTGTCCGGTATGTGTCAGCCCAGCTCATAATCTTGGCGAAATTACCGGACAGCTCCGGCTGGATCATATCGACTTCGCCGGCAAAAACCTGCCCGGTCGCGCCGTCCACAGTAACGACCTCACTTTTCTTGATGACGCGGCCCGCAACAGAAAATGTCTCGGCCTCATAATCAATCCTCACTTCGCCGGCGCCGGAGACACAAGGCGTACCCATGCCGCGGGCTACAACAGCAGCGTGAGACGTCATCCCGCCGCGGGCCGTTACAATGGCTTCCGCCGCGTGCATGCCGTGAATGTCCTCGGGGCTGGTCTCAATCCGTACCAGAATAACTTTTTTGCCGGCCTTGGAGAGCGCTTCCGCCTCATCGGAACTAAACACAACTTCGCCAATGGCCGCCCCGGGAGAAGCCGGGAGACCCATGGCGATGAGATCGCGGGGCGCGTCCGGATCCAGAGTCGGATGCAATAGCTGATCCAGAGACATGGGGTCGATCCGCTGCACTGCTTCCTTTTTTGAAATTTGCCCGGACTCTGCCATTTCAACCGCAATCCGCATAGCGGCCTTGGCTGTCCGTTTACCGGTCCGGGTTTGGAGCAGCCATAAATTGCCCTGCTCCACGGTAAACTCAATATCCTGCATGTCCCGGTAATGGGTTTCGAGCTTTTCAAAAGTCCCCGCCAGAAGTTTAAACACATCCGGCAAGGCCTCTTCCATGGATGGATTGGATTCGCCCATTTCTTCGCGGGCCATTTTGGTCAGGGTTTGCGGCGTGCGTATTCCGGCAACCACATCCTCGCCCTGGGCGTTGATGAGAAACTCGCCGTAATATTTGTTCTCGCCGGTGGACGGGTCGCGGGTAAAGGCCACGCCGGTCGCCGATGTCTGGCCCATATTGCCGAAGACCATGGCCTGTACGCTGACCGCTGTTCCCCACTGGGACGGAATGTCGTTGAGGCGCCGATAGACTATGGCCCGCTCGTTCATCCATGAGCCGAATACGGCATCAATGGCGCCCCAGAGCTGGTCTTTGGGGTCTTGCGGAAAATCGCGGCCAAGTTCGTTTCGGACCACGTCTTTAAAACCTTCAATGACTTTGGCCCAGTCATCCGCCGTCATTTCTGTGTCGAGAAAATATCCTTGAAAATCTTTATGCTGCTCTAAAATATCTTCGAAATTGTGGTGATGCACGCCCAGCACCACATCTGAATACATAGTTATAAAACGGCGATAGCTGTCCAGCGCAAACCGCCGGTCTCCGGACAAAGCCGCCAGACCTTCAACGGTTTTATCATTCAGGCCCAGATTAAGCACCGTATCCATCATGCCGGGCATTGACGCGCGCGCGCCTGACCTGACCGAGACTAACAGCGGATTTTCGGCATCACCAAATATCTTGCCGGTAATCTGCTCAATATGGGTAAGGCCGGTTTCGACCTGCGCCGCCAACTCATCGGGATAGGCTTTTTCATTGTCATAATATGCCGTGCAGACTTCAGTGGTCATGGTAAAGCCGGGCGGAACCGGCAAGCCTAAAGACGCCATTTCAGCCAGATTGGCACCTTTGCCGCCCAGCAGGTTTTTCATGGACGTATCGCCGTCCGCACTGCCGCCGCCAAAGGCGTAAATCCATTTTGTCATTGTCCTGCCTTAACCTTCAATCGCTCCGAAATCAGCGATGCGGCCTGCCGTATCACGAATTTCTTTCAAAAGTCTAAGGCGATTCTCCCGCTCAGCTACGATATCTGAGTTGACAGTCACTTCGTCAAAGAAAGTATCAATAGGCTTTCGCAAGGCTGACAGCGCTGACATGGCTTTGGAATAGGCTTCTTTTTCAAGCGCTGTGTCGATTGCGGCTTTGGCGCGGCTTAGTGCCTCAT
>CAYQNQ010000219.1:0-3803 GCA_964418815.1 uncultured Hellea sp. | reverse complement strand
ATATTTTTGCAGCAAAGTGTCGTCAAAGAGCGTCAGCCAGCTTTGCGGAATTGCGCCCTGCTCAAGGCTGGATTGCCAGATATCCGGCAGGCGCGCTTCTACTTCGGTCTGTTCTCCGCGAATTTTGTCAAAGCTTGTCGTCTGACATGCTGATAAAATCAAAGCTGATCCGACAATTACCCTGCTAACAATTTTATTCATTTCTAAGGGCCTCCACTGGGTCAAGCCGGGATGCATTGAAGGCCGGGACAAAGCCTGAGACAATACCGGTTGCGAAAGAGGCACCGAATGCCAAGGTAACTACCGTCCAACTATACTTGATCTCCATTTGGTCCATATCCGCCACAAATTCAGCAATATAATATCCCAGGATCAATCCGATCATTCCCGAAATTATCGTCAGCAGGATGGCCTCGATCAGGAACTGCATTAAAATATCGGAACGCCGGGCCCCAAGAGCTTTTCGGAGGCCTATCTCCCGCGTCCGCTCAGTGACATTCGCCAGCATAATATTCATTACGCCTACGCCGCCGACCAAAAGTGATAATCCACCTAAAGCCAAAGTCACTAAGGCGATAGTTTGCATTGTACTGGCAAATGCCTGCCTGTTAGCCGAAAAATTAAATATGCGATAATCAGGCGGCTCATCCGGTGTTAATCCACGCGACCTTCGCAAAATCAAATCGACGTCGTTTTCGATTTGTTTAAGTATATCCTGCGTCTCGCCAACGATCGTAACGCCCTGTACTTGCTGACGAACCAAACGGCTCTCGCCCACCAGTCTCGCCCGGGCTGTCGTTCTGGGGATCAGAATAAAATTATTCACATCCCGGCCCCGCCAGGAATCGCCATCACTTTCCGCAACTAATCCAATAATTCGAAAAGGAATTTTTTGGACCTTCACTTTCTGGCCCACAGGATCTTGCCCAGGAAACAAAGACCTGGCGGCACTTGATCCGATCACGGCCACTGCGTCTCCGCTTTGGATGTCAACATCTGTGATCGGAATACCACGCTCAAGCTCAAGCTCTTTTGCTTTCATATAGGACGTATCAATACCATGAACCGTAATTTCAAAATCACTGCTCTCTGTCACGGCCGTATAATTTCTGTTGAGATCGCCCGTTGCGGCGAACACACCATTGAGGGATTGTATTTCTAAGAGATCAGCCTCGCTAAATGGTCTCCATGGTCTTTCGGCTGGCGCGTCGGCCACTCCAATCCGGATAAATGCTCATGGTTCTAGCGCTGACACTATCAAGATTTTCACGAATTTTTTCTTGCCCTCCCTCGCGCAAGGACAGGCTGACAAATACGGCGATTACGCCAAATATAATGCCCAGCATTGTCAGTGCCGTCCGAAAGGGCCGTTCAAACAAAGACGCGAACGCTGAACCAATAATTGTCAAGCCTGGAATTCTCACGCCGCCATCTCCTGATTTTCATCAGAAATGATTTTACCATCACGAAGGGTAATCACCCGCCTGGCCGCTTGAGCGACTTCAGGATCATGAGTAATAATAATTACGGTCTGCCCATTGCCGTTGAGTTGATGAAGCAGGGCCATAATGTCTTCGGAAGTCTTAGAGTCCAATGCACCAGTTGGTTCGTCGGCCAGAAGGATTTCCGGTTCGCCGACCAATGCACGGGCGATGGCGACCCGTTGTTGCTGCCCCCCGGACAACTGAGTTGGCTTGTGATCCATTCGGTCCCCCAAACCAACATCGTTCAGGCGCTGTGTTGCTTTTTCTTTTTCATCCTTAAACCGCGGACGACGAAACTGCATGGGCATCATGACATTTTTCAGGGCCGTCTTGCGCGGCATCAACTGGAATTGCTGAAAAACAAAACCGACAACCTGACTACGAAAATCTGCGAGCTGCCTTTGAGATCGACGAGATAACGCTTGCCCACTAATGGTAATCTCGCCCTCGGTCGGTTTGTCCAACGCTCCTAAAAGGTTCATCAATGTCGACTTTCCGGAACCCGAAGCCCCGATAATGGCGACAAATTCTCCAGGATAAATATCGAAACTCACACCATCCAGGGCCGCCACGCGGGCGACGCCTTTTCCGTATATGCGGCTAGCATTTTTTACAGATATGAGCGGAGACTGTGCCAAGTCTTTATTTTCCGCCAGAACGTCCACCCGGCCGACCGCCAGGTCGACCTCCACGTCGTCGACCGCTACCAATCCCGGTCACGACCTTATCTCCTTCAGAAAGACCGGAAACCAATTCGACAAATGCACTGTCAGCCAGTCCAAACTTTACAGGGACTTTTTTCATCTTGTTTGCGCCTGATAAAACCCAAAGCTCACCCAATCGAATATTTTTCTCGGCCTGAAGCAGCGCATTATATTGTGAAAATTTTTCGGGTGAGAGCTGACTGCGCAGGATATTCGTTGTGAGATCAGCCAACTGAACTTTCATAGGCGTATGCATGAAAGACTTTTCCGGATCGTTGATAATATCGATCAGTGGCTGCGCCGACTGAGCCAGAACTCCTTTAGTTTGCTCAATCTTATCATCTTTCACACCGGAACGCGCCATTCGGTCATAAACAGCGTCAAGCGCACCAGCTTCTTCAAGTTGGTTATCCGGGTCCTGCCATCGAGATATCTGATCCGGCGTCGGGCGAAAGCGTTCGGCTGAGATCGGCAGGCGCGTAACTCCGGGCCGGACATCGGCGGTAATCTCTAGGTTGGCCGTCATGCCCGGCAAAAGAATGCCATCATCATTTCGAACAGAAACAATGGCCACATAGGTCACAATATTATTTTGCGTGCTCGACATATAACGGAGTTGTTCGACCTGACCTTCAAACGTAATATCCGGATAGGCATCGACGGTGAATTTGACTTCATCGCCTTGGTCAAGACCTGCCACATCGCTTTCGACAATCTGAGCCTCAACCCGCATATTAGCCAGATCAGCCGCGATCACGAATAACTCAGGCGAATTGAAACTTGCCGCAACGGTCTGGCCCGGGTCGATCTTGCGTTCGATTATGACACCGTCGATGGGACTCCGAATAACTGTCCGGCGGATATCGGTCTGCGCATTGCGTATCTGAGCCTTGGTTTGCTCGATCGTCGCCTTCGCGCTTTCCAGACGGGCTTCTGCCAATTTTAAATCGGCTTCTGCCACACCGACCGCGCGCTCGGCTTCTTCAAGGCGAGCTTTTGAGACCGCTTCCTGTTCAAACAGCATGGATTGCCGGTTAAGCACTTTCTGGTTCTGATCATAACTGACCTGCGCTCGATTAATGGAGGCGTCTTGGACCTGAATATCGGCCTCAGCACTTCGAAGGCGCCCCTTGAGCTGCTCTAATGTGTTGTTGAATTTTTCGGCATCGATCTCAGCAAGCACATCGCCCTTTTTGACGACTGAATTAAAATCAACCTGAACATCAACAACCCGTCCGGAAACTTCGGAGCCAACCATAACCTGTTCTTGAGGGATAACTTTGCCCGACGCGCTGATGACGCGGGTAACGTCCCCTTTCATAACGCCCACAGTTTGCAGAGATACAGCACCGCCAGGCCCGCCACCAGGACCCGCACGTTGTTCCGGTTTACCTTTTCCAACAGATTGATCACCGCAACCCGCGATCGCCAATGCCAAGACAGCTATGCCGGTTAGAATGAATTTATTGCCCATGATAGTCCCACGCTTTTTTATGCATGTTTGCTAGAGATGTCCTGAAGACTATTCAAATTAAAATCTATCAAGAGTCGATTCAGGGTCGAACGATTTCAAACCAGAAGGGCGGTTCGTCCATCATTTTGAGGAATTTATTGG
>CAYQNQ010000218.1:0-3817 GCA_964418815.1 uncultured Hellea sp. | reverse complement strand
CCATAATGTTCTGGCGAACGGTCATGGACGAAAAGAGCGCCCCGCCCTGGAACAGTACTCCCATGATATTGTTAAGAGACTGACGCTCTTTGAATGTTAATTTCGACCGGCCGTGGCCAAAGTAAAACACTTCGCCGCCATCCGGATCTTTCAGCCCTAAAAGCGTATTCATCAGGACCGTCTTTCCGCTGCCGGAGCCTCCGACCAGACCTAATATCTCGCCGCTCGTGACCCGAAAGTCCAAACTTTCATGAACGACATTATCGCCGAACTGGGATCTGAGGTTTTTGACCTCGACGGGTGATTTTGTGAAATCAAGCTTCATCAAACACCCATTTGAAAATAGAGTAATGCAAATAGCGCATTAACGAAAATAACCGAGAAGATAGCCTGAACCACACTTTGTGTGGTGCGCGTTCCGAGCGACTCGACACTGCCCGTCACCGCAAGACCCTGGCGACACCCAATGACAGCAATGATCAATCCAAAAACAGGCGCTTTGCTCATACCGACCCAAAAGTGATCTACACTGACCATTTCGGCAAACCGTTCGATGAAAAACCGCGGAGAAATTCCTTCAACAGATATCCAGGTGACTATTAATCCGCCGCCAATTCCGGCCACCATCGCCAGAAATGTCAAGATAGGCGCTGAAATCAGGCAGGCCAGTGCTCTGGGCACAACAAGAGTCTCATAGCGGTCCATCCCTATAACCTGCATGGCATCAATTTCCTGGCGCATTTTCATAGCGCCAATTTGCGCCGTAAAAGACGAGTCAGAACGCCCCGCCAGAATTACGGCCATAATCACGACGGCAAACTCTCGGAGAATTGCGAAGCCAACAAGTTCCGGCATCATAAATTGCAGGTTATTCACAGCCAGCATGTTGGCGCCCATATAAGCGATCACAGCGCCGATAAAGAAACTGAGTGTCATGATAATGGGGGCTGCGTTGAGCCCCACATCTTCGATGTGAGCAATAACAGACTTCCAGCGGATTTTGTGGGGCGTGAATAACTGCCGAAACATGACCACGAAAAACTTTCCCAAAAACGCAAAAGTATCAAAGGTTTCCATGAAAAAGCTCTGGGACGCCTCCCCCATGCGCACCAACACATCATACCATTGCTGGTCCCGTTGGGGAGGCCTACCCATAGCCGCATCAGCCGCTTCGCGCATAAGGATCTTCTGCCCGTTTGTGTTCCCGTTCAGATAAAAGGGGAAACACTCTTCGGCATTGCACCGAATAGCTCTGGCGAGGACATAGGCTCCGGCGGTATCCAGATCTGTGAGGCCGGAAAATTCATATTCCACATTTGCGTATGCTTTTTCATCAAGCGCATCTGACAGTTTTTTGTCGAGGGTCTTAATTGTCGCCAAAGTCCACGGTCCCTTAACGGACAATAATAACCGCTCTCCTGACACTTGAATGCCAAAATCCGGCTCCGCTGTGGATTCATTTGTTGCCGCCGCGCTCATAGGTCATAAGGTTAGAGCAACTAAACCGAATATGAAACCATTTTGACCGAGTAAAAATTGCGACATCTCACCCATAAAATTGTGAAATGGCCCGCCAAGGGCGAATTTCGAATTTCGCGAAGTGCCCTGACAGAATTTACAACTGTCCAAGTCTTTATCCGCGGCGGCAAGTTCACAGGCAAAGCCGAATGCCGCCCCTATGCCCGGTATAATGAAACCCCAGACAGTGTTACCTGCCAAATTATGGATATATTGCCTAAAATCGAGGCCGGCGCAGACCGCAATGTGGTCAATGAATTGATGCCATCTGGCGCCGCTCGAAATGCCGTGGACTGCGCACTTTGGGACCTTGAAGCGAAAACAAAAGGGAAACCTGTTTGGGACATTGCCGGCATAGAAAAACCATCCTTCAGAGAAACAGCTTTCACGCTCTCTATTGATACGCCCGAAAACATGGCGGGAGCCGCGGTCAGCGCTAAAGCCCACAAATATTTGAAAATGAAAATCGGCCCGTCAGGCGGCTTAAAGGCGGCCGAGGCTGTTCTGCAAGCCCGGCCTGACGCACGCCTGATTGTAGATGCCAATGAAGCTCTCTCCCCTGAGGAATTGGACGAATTCTCTAATTTGGAGCGCGCCAAGCAAATTGCGATGATTGAGCAGCCCTTTCCGGCCTCGCAAGATCGCAAAGGATTATTTCCTGCCGACCAGTCGATTCCCATATGCGCCGATGAGAGCCTTCATACGTCCCGTGATTTGAATAATTTGTGGGACGCCGGCTACCGTGTCGTGAATGTAAAGCTGGATAAGACCGGCGGCTTGACCGAAGCCCTCCGCGTGATGCGACAAGCCAAAACCATGGGCTTTAAAATTATGGCGGGATGTATGGTGGGATCATCCCTCGCCATGGCCCCTATGGTTATTCTGGAGAGTTTCGCAGACTATATTGATCTGGACGGCCCCCTGCTGCTGAATGACGATTTTAACCCGCCCCTAAAATATAAAGGCGGGAAAGTCTTCCCGCCTTCAAAAGAGTTATGGGGTTAGACTTTAGGTTGGGGCCGTTACAAACAATGGAGCCAACCAACGGTCCCAAATTCCCATCGCAAGTACAATCGCCATAAAGACCGGCGCAATGAACTTGACAAAAATCATCAGGAACCGACCCAGAGCTTCACCCTCACCGCCAAGTTCTTGGTCCAAAATTTCCTTACTTAAACGGTGACCGGTAAACAGAACTACTAACAACGCAGAAAGTGGTGCGATAATTGGGCCGACCAATCCGGTGTCGATGAAGTCGAAAAAATCCGAGCTATAAACGGAAACAAACCCTAGAGCGATCATAACCGCTGCGGTCATCCATGCCGCCTTGGCTTTCGTCGTTTTGAAGTGCTCCGAGACCCACGCAACGCTAGGCTCAAGCAGTGACACCGAAGATGTGATCGCGGCAAAGAAAGCCAGGAAGAAAAATGCTGCGCCTACGATGTTTCCGGCAAATGCGGTCGATAAGGCTGTAGGCAAAGTCTGGAAGAAAATTCCTGCACCAGCATCAAAATCAAGGCCGTTTGCAAACACGATCGGAAAGATCGCGAATCCAGCAATCATCGCCACAGCTGTATCTGTAAGGCCAACCGTAACAGCTGCCTTAGGTATACTTACCGATCTCGGCAGATAGGAACCGTAAGTAATCATAATCGCATTCCCGATTCCAAGCGAGAAACAGGCCTGACCCAATGCAGCAACAGCAACCTGCGGATTAAGTTTTGAAAAATCAAAGGTAAATAGGAATGCAGCGGCTTTTTTTGCTCCGCCAGCTTCACTGCTAGAAAAGATCGCATAACCTGCAAGACCAATCAGTAAAACAAAGAACAGCGGCATCAAATATTTTGCCGCTATTTCAATGCCTCGATTTACGCCTCTAGATACCAGGAACGCGGTCAAAGCACCAAAAATTAGAAAGTATGGGATAACCTGTCTAGGACTTTCGAGCATTGTTCCGAATTGTCCCGCAATTTGTTCAGGCGTCTGGCCATCAAAAGCCCCGGTTAAAAATTTTGGAATATATGCGAGAACCCAGGCAGCAACGACGCAATAAAAACTAACAATTAGAAAAGAGGCGATCATTCCCAGCCAGGCACCGGAACTCCAAACATGAGACGTACCCCCACGGTCATTTAAATCATCCATAGATTTCACAGCACTGGCAGCCCGCCCGGCCCGGCCGATAATATATTCACTCATCAAAACAGGGAGGCCCACAAAAATAATACAAAGAAGATATATTAAGATAAATGCGCCGCCGCCATTGGTCCCGGCCTCGGCGGAAAACCGCCATAAATTA
>CAYQNQ010000217.1:0-3839 GCA_964418815.1 uncultured Hellea sp. | reverse complement strand
CGCCGGTGACAACGGCGTCGGTGTTGCCCGGTTTCCCAGAGATAATTATTTCACCTTTCGAAACAGAGGCCCCCAGTGCCATTAACACTGAAACAATGCCCCTATCCGGTTCCAGCATGACCCGATACACGCCCTTTCTCGGAATATTCTGGTGTTTTGGTTTTCTGCTGCTTGCGATAAAGTATTCTGTCGGCTTTGCCATGACCCGCCGTCTCAGGACTCGCGGCCTGTCTATCGCGCCGGCCCAATGGCAAAACCGCTTTGAAACTCTTGTCCTGAACGCCGGTATTTTCAGACAAGTGGCCCTGCATATTTCCAACCGGGTTACCGGACCGGTGACGCTTGGATTTTTTAAACCTGTTGTTCTAGTACCCGCCAGTTTCTTTTCCGGTCTACCGGCCGCGCAAATCGAGGCAATCCTGCTCCATGAAATAGCCCATATCCGGCGGCACGATTATCTGATCAATCTGGTCCAGACAGCGATCAAGACCATATTGTTTTACCACCCTGCGGTTCATTATATTTGCCGCTCCATTGACGAGGACCGGGAGCAGGCCTGTGATGACTTCGCCGTGCAGTACACCAAGGACCCGGCCTCTTTGGCCAAAGGTCTGGCGACCTTACGGCTAAACCTGCCGCCGGCTCGATTTGCCATGGCAGCATCCCGCACCCGCAAACCCCTTCTCCGCCGCTTGACCCGTCTGACAGCGCCGGAAGAAAGCCGGCGGCGTCCCGGCCAGATTGTCACCTCAATGGCGGCGCTTGCTGTGGCCGCCGGTATTTACCTTGGCACTAATGTCGAGTTTGCCAATGCCCATCCGGACCATGAGATCGGATTGAATATGGAGGACAGCCTTCATGTATCGGCGGACAAGAAAAACTACCGTTTCAAAACTGTGCCTCACGGCGAACGAAATGTTACCGTCAAGATCGCCGAAACCGGAACCCGCTGGGTCAGTATCGGCGAAACCTGGTATGATATCGACAAGACCCCGGATATTTTAGGCCAGGTGCCCGTCATAGCGCTTCCGCCTTTCATGCCCCGTCCTAAGAATTTTAAATCACATGAGAAATTCGAGAAAGCGGCCAATCAATACCGGGTCAATCTGGACTATTACATAGCCAGTCTAGAAAACACAGGTAATCCGGACACGACACGATCGAAACTTCATTGGGCTCGCAAACAAAGAGATCGCGTCAGCGCCCCGACCGGAAATTTCGACAAAGACCTGCTGCGTCCCGTGGCTCCGCCCGAACCCATTGTTGAGCCGCAGCCCATATCCCGCAAGACTTCCGTCCCGGAAACCGTTTTGGCCGGACCTCCGGTTATCACCGCCCCGCCTGCAGTCCCCGCGCCTGTCCAGATAGTGAGGCCGCAACCAGCTCCCCGCCCGGCCCCTCATTCTCAAATGCACAAACCTTCTCATATCCATAAAACCGCTGAATTGGCCGGGGACGCCGAGACCTCAATTTACGCGAACGGAAATATTTATTCTTATGATGCGTCGGACGATGCAATAGACGACATTGTCGATAGGCTCGAAGACCGGTTCGATCAACATATAGACTTTATCGAAGATGACTTCGAGCACGCCCTAGATAAGTTTGAGAACGCCGCAGAGGTCTTTGCTGAAAATCCCCATACCCGGCGTGATTACTTTAAAAATGCTCAAAGAGATTTCAGCAAAGCCATTATCAATGCCAATAAGGACCGGGCCGCGCTCACGGCCAGGTTTGAAAAAGAGGTCGAACAGGCCGTTCGGAAACATGTCTCTGCCTCGCACAAGCTTGCCATGAAGGAAGCAGAAAAGGCCCGAATTACCGGTATGCGCGAGGCCGAGAAAGCCCGGCAGCAAGCCCTGAAAGAAGCTCGCAGAGACCGCGAATACGCGATGAAAGAAGCCAGACGCGCGGCGGAAGAAGCCCGCCGCGAAGCCGCGAATTCCCGGCATCATTTTCATGGCGGAAATGAACCAAGATATGAAAACTACGGCAAAGCCATGCTGTTTCAAATGAGCAATGACGGCCTCATATCAGCCCACGCTAATTCGGCGAATGTGGAATATCGGCAAGGCGACATGTATGTGAACGGTTCCCGGGTCAATAAAGGGCAAGCCAAGAATTATTGCGGAATTAACAGCGCATTTCACATTCAAAAAACAGACAATATGCAAATCAATATTTCCCCCCAAAATTTAACAATTATCGATAACTCTAAATAACTTAAAGAGACAGCATGACCACTCATTTTAAAACGTCGCTATCCGCGGCGATGGTCGCCGTTACCCTAATGTGCGGCCCGTTAGCCGCCGCTCAGGAAGCCGAGTCTGCAAACGCCCTGCGTTCTTTTGAGCCCGCTTATTTTGACCAATACGCACCTCAAAACGCCTTTGATATGGTTCGGCGAATTCCAGGTTTTCAGCTGCGCGGCGGAAATCAGGCCCGGGGTCTCGGGCAAGGCGGCGCCAATGTCCTGCTCAACGGGCAACCGATTACGGGCAAAGGCGGCGACCCATTTGACCAAATTGGACGGGTGCCCGCCATTAATGTGGTTCGTCTTGATATTCTGGAAGGTACAAGCCTGGATATTCCCGGGCTGAGCGGACAGGTTGTCAATGTCGTCACGCAAGCCAGTGAAGGTGTGAGCGGATCTTGGGAGTGGAACCCCCAGTGGAGAAAACGCCAGGAACCAAATCTGTTTAACGGCAATGTCAAAGTCTCAGGCGAGACGGGCAATCTCAGCTATGCGGGGGAGATCAGGAGCCGGTCTTTTCGGCGCGGCGATTACGGTCCAGAAACCCGGCGCAATGCGGACGGATCCATATATGAAATCCGAGAATATGCGGGACGCTATAATGGAAACTCCCCGGGGGCATCCGTCAACCTCACCTGGAAACCGGCAGATGATAAAATCGGTAATCTAAATCTGGAGGCCAATCTTTTCGAATTTACCCGTAAGTCTTCCTATCAGCGCGACCCAATCACTGCACGCGGCGTGCCGGGCTCGGAACGCTTTAACTTTAGCGAGGATGAGTGGAACGCCCAAATCGATGGCGATTATCAGTTTCCTTTTTTGGATGGAAAATTGAAACTTGTCGGTTACTACAGCGCCGAACACTCCCCCACTTCTGCGCGTTTTTTCGACTATGATGAAAATGAATTTTTGACGGCGCAAACCGAGTTCAATCAAACGGCAGACGAAGGCGAAGCCATCGCCAAAACCGAGTATAGCTGGTCACCGAAAGACGGTCGGGACTGGCAAGTCTCGCTGGAAGGCGCCTATAATTTTCTGGATATAGAAAACCAGTTTTTTGATATTTTGGACGCCAATAATGATAGCGAACTGAACCTTCTGAATATTGATGAATATCGCGCCGAAGCCTTTCTCACACATACCCGAAAATTGGGAGAAAAGTGGTCCGTGCAGGCCGCCATTGGCGGAGAATATTCTGAACTCACAGCCGGCGGCGAAACCCGCACATTTGTTCGGCCAAAAGGCTCAATTTCAGCCACATACACAAAAGATGAGAGCTTTAACGTCACCGCTAAAGTCGAAAGACAGGTCGGACAGCTCAACTTTTTTGATTTCGCCTCCTCGGTTTCGCTGCAGGACGAATTTGATCGCGGTACCAATTTAAACCTTGTTCCCGACCAATCCTGGTGGGGCGAGATTAGCCTCAACAAAACCTTCAAAGACGGTCATGCCGTGGAATTATTAGCCCATGGCAGATTGGTTTCCGATATCGTGGACAATGTTCTCATCACCAACCCGGATACAGGTAATTTGACCATTGGACGCGGCAATATCGGATCTGGCGAACAGGGCGGTGTTCACTTTA
>CAYQNQ010000216.1:0-3857 GCA_964418815.1 uncultured Hellea sp. | reverse complement strand
CACAAAAGGCCGGCAATGCCGGCCTTTTTTATTTCTTTGAATTGGGCGCAATCCAGTAGTGTTGCTTGTGGCCTTTAGCTTCAAATTCGGCAGCTAGTCTTTCCGCCTCATTCTCGGTCAGTCCTTCTCGCATCTTAAACCGGTTACCATGCGTGTCTTCTCGCCAAACGGTCCAAGATGTGTCCGGGACGGTGATCAAAAGCCTATCGGTTCATGGCGGCTTTCATGGCCATACCCAGAACATCATCCATCATACTGCCGTCGCCGTCCGCGTCGAGCATGCCGCCGAGCATGCCAAGGCCCTGCTGATGCTGTTGTTGAACCTGACGTTGCTGACGTGCCTGACCGCCGCCGAGCAGACCGCCGAGAAGGCTGCCTAATCCGCCTTGTCGTTGCGGCTGTTGTCCGCCGCCGAGCATTTTCTGAATAGCCAGGCTGGCAAGTTGTTGTTTCATGCTTGGCTGCCGGGTTTGCTGAGACAAGCTGCCCATGGCCATGGTCGCGACCATTGGCAGAAGCTTTTTGAGGATATCCGGGCCAATGCCGGTTTTTTGAGCGGCGTGACCGGCAACAGCGCGGCTGACATCTTTGGAGCCGAATAGATGGCCTAGAATAGCATTGCCATCACTGACGCATTCATCGCGGCCCATCATTTCCGGCTGCTCCAGATATTGCTGGTGATTACCTTTTTGCAAAGCGCCGATGAGCTGGGCGAAGCCTTGCGGGTTACCGGTATTTTGTTTGAACGCCGATGAGATCGCTGGCAGCAGGGCCGCAATCGCGTTTTGAGTTTGAGATTGATCCAGCCCGAGAGCCGCTCCGGCCTGATTGGCTGAGGCGCCGTTTTGCGCGCCTAAAATTGCTTCGAGTAAATTCATGCCTGACATGGGGCCCTCCAATTGGTGATACGCCAATTATATAGGGCTCCGTAAATTCAATTGCGAGGCGAAAAACTGCATTTTTACAGTCAGGGCAAATAATGTGTTATTTTATGCGACCGCGCTGCCGCCGACCGTCATGTTTTCCACATAGACACTGGGCTGGCCGACTCCGACGGGCACGGTTTGTCCCGCCTTGCCGCAAACGCCAATCCCCGGGTCAAGGCCCATATCATTTCCCACATGGCGAATTTGGGTGAGGACAGTCGGGCCGTCGCCGATGATCGTAACCCCTTTGAGCGGCTCGCCGATCTTGCCGTCCTGGACCCGGTAGGCCTCAGTGCACTGAAAGACAAATTTGCCGGACGTAATATCGACCTGTCCGCCGCCAAAGTTCACGGCATAGACGCCGTCTTTAAGGTCGGCAATGATTTCGTCCGGATCCTTGTCGCCGCCCAGCATGAAGGTATTGGTCATTCGCGGCATAGGGGCGTGGGCGAAACTTTCGCGCCGACCATTGCCTGTAGGATCGACGCCGAGAAGACGGGCATTCATTCGGTCCTGCATAAAGCCTTTCAGGATACCGTCCTCTATAAGAACCGTGCGGCTGGTGGGCGTGCCTTCATCATCAATACTTAAAGAGCCTCTGAGCCCGGGCATGGTCCCGTCATCGACAACGGTGACGCCCGGCGCGGCCACCCGTTCGCCAAACCGGCCCGCAAAAGCGGATGTGCCCTTTCGAATGAAATCGCCTTCCAGGCCGTGGCCAATGGCTTCGTGGAGCAGGACGCCCGGCCACCCCGGTCCGAGGACCACATCCATCTGCCCGGCGGGCGCGGCGACAGAGCTCAAATTTACGTTGGCCTGACGGAAGGCTTCTTTGGCCATGGTTTGCCAGCTCTCTGTGGATAAAAAATCGTCATAGGCTGTTCGCCCGCCCGCGCCGGCATAGCCCGTTTCCCGCCGCCCGTTCTTCTCGGCTGTTATTCCAATATTGAGCCGTACGAGCGGTCTGATATCATCAAAGCGGGCGCCGCCGCTGCGGAGTATGGAAACAGCTTTTCTGGAGCCCGAAACCGTGACGGAGACTTGAACAATGGACGGGTCAAGCGCCCGGCAATAGGCGTCTATTTCCTGCAGGAGCGAGACCTTGGCGCTAAAGGCGGGCGACGCAACCGGGTCGATATCCGGATAGAGACGCGTATTGGTTCGGGCGGGATGATCCGATATCTTTCCGGCATGACCGGCCTTGGCCAGAACAACCGCATCGGCCGCGCGAGTGAGGGCGTCCAGCGATAAATTTGTGCTTTGCGCAAATCCGCAGGTTTCGCCCGCCACGCAGCGCAGGCCAAAACCGCGGCTTGAATCATAAGTGGCCGTTTTCAGCCGGCCGTCGTCAAAAGTCAGAGCTTCGGATTCGCCGCGCTCAATATAAAGTTCGCCGTCATCGGCCCCAACCATCATATTATCCACGACGGAAGCGGCTTGCTCGGCGGTTAAGTCACTGTCTTCAAAGGTATAATCGGTCATCGGATTTGGCTGGCCTTTACGCGCTAAAAAGTCAAGTTATCCTCTGTAATGCGACAATCCGCGCGGGTCAAAAGACCTGACCTTTTGCCCGAATTTGCCTATACACACTCTGATTATTCAGGGGACGAATCCTCTGGCTTCTATTTGAGAGACCCAAATGCGTCTGAAAAAAGCTCTGTTATTCGGATTATCGGCCCTCCTGCTCACATCAGCTGCAGCTTACGGCGTTGAGCCCAGCGGACATTTTGGCTGGGATAATCCGGTTACAAAAAATGCCGAAGATGGACGAGAATTCCTGTTTTTTCTGTTTTGGATTATTGGCGGAATTGTGTTGTTCGTCTTTGTTTTGATGGCGTACATCATGTTTCGCTTCCGGGAGAAGGCTAACCCGGAGCCTTCGACAACAACACACCATGTTGGGCTTGAAATTGCCTGGACGATTATACCGGTCCTCATCCTCTTACTTCTTGTTAGACCCTCGTTTACGGGCCTGTTTGATCAGGACGTCATCGAAGAGTCGGATATGACGATCAAGGCCACGGGATATACCTGGCATTGGCAATATGAATATGTCGGCATGGAAGACCAGATTGACGAGATTATTTCCAAGCCTCTGTCAGAAGTTGACGCCAAAGCAAAAGGCCTCCCATATTTACTGGCGACCAATGCGCCGCTTGTGGTGCCGTCCGGCACGAAGGTCAAAGTCCAGGTGACGTCAGATCGCAATCTGCATTCATTTTCCATGGATCCGTTTTGGGTGAAAGTCGACGCTATTCCGGGCCGGATTAATGAAACCTGGTTTGAAGTTTATGAAGGCAAAGAGGGCACGTATTACGGTCAGTGCGCCGAGCTTTGCGGAATCAATCACTATTTTATGCCCATCGAAATTCGTGTGGTGACAAAAGATCAGTTTAATAGCTTTGTGGCGAGCGGAGGCGATATTGCTTCGCTCCCTCTGCCGGTCTCGAATGAGGCGCTCAACAATAATGCGGTTCAGACGACCGCTTTGAATAAGTAGGAGTCGGACCATGGTTGCAGGCTACGGTGACGATCACGATCATAAACCCGCTTTTTTCAAGCGCTGGTTTTATTCGACCAACCACAAGGACATCGGGACGCTTTATCTGATTTTTGCGATCATCGCAGGTGTGCTGGGCGGTTATCTTTCATTTATGATGCGCGCCGAGCTTGGCTCGCCGGGTTTTGATGTTTTTGACGAAGATGTTCGCCGGTTTAACGTCTATGCGACGATGCACGGCCTGATTATGATCTTTTTTGTGGTTATGCCGGCGCTGATCGGCGGATTCGGGAACTGGTTTGTCCCGATTATGATCGGCGCGCCCGATATGGCCTTTCCGAGGATGAATAATTTATCGTTTTGGCTATTGCCGACGGCTTTTGCCTGTATTTGTATTTCATTCTTTGTGCCTGGAGGTGAGGGCGGAGAGC
>CAYQNQ010000215.1:0-3865 GCA_964418815.1 uncultured Hellea sp. | reverse complement strand
TCCAGATGGGGCTGGATCGCGGCGGGGACTTCCAAATTCTCAGTCGGGCGCGGCGTGAGCCCGCGTTGATTGGTGATGATGCCGATAAAGGCCTGTATCAACGTCGAGAAGTGGAACCGGGCCTCGTCCTCTGTATCCGCCGCAAAAATGTTGCAAGCCATCATGAAGTAAGGCTGGGTGAGGAATTTGGAAGGCGTAAACTCACGCCGGTAAGTTTCCGCCGCGTGGACCAGATATTGCGGCGCAAAGTGGGAAGCAAAAGCATAAGGCAGGCCGAGCCGGGCCGCCAGCTGCGCGCCGAACAGGCTGCTCCCCAATATCCAGACGGGTACTTCCGTTCCCTCACCCGGAATGGCTTTTACATTTGTAAGTTTGTGGTCTTCGGACGGCGCCATAAAATCTATCAGCTCTTCCACATCGGCCGGGAAGCGATTGCCTGCTTGTTCGTAATCCTTGCGCAGGGCCCTGATGACGCCCCTATCCCCGCCGGGGGCGCGGCCCAGCCCCAAGTCAATCCGTCCGGGATGGAGCGTCGCCAGCGTCCCAAACTGTTCTGCGATTAATAGCGGGCTATGATTGGGCAGCATAATTCCGCCGGCGCCGAGCCGGATGGATTTTGTATGGGCCGCAATATGGGCGATGAGTACGGATGTGGCCGAGCTTGCCACGCTGGCGATATTATGATGCTCCGCATACCAGACCCGGTTATAGCCCAGAGCCTCGGCGTGCTGGGCGGTCGCCACGCATTTTTCAAAGCTCTCGGACGCATTACTGCCTTCAACAACATGGGCCAGATCAAGGATGGAAAACGGAATGGTCATGGCTTTTTGTATATTCACTGTTCGCCAAAATCCATTTCAAATTCTGACAAATTTCGCCGTAACAGGGCTATGAGCACCTCCTCTTTGGTCCTCGCGCATTTTTGAAGCGGCTATTTGGCGCTAAGCGTCAGTTTCTTGCCGCTGATTCCGACGGTCACGGTCTGGCCATCAAACAGTTTTCCGGCCAGCACCATCCTCGCCAGTTCGTCCTGAACTTCCTTCTGGATTACCCGTTTGAGCGGCCGGGCTCCATAAGACGGATCATAGCCCATTTCGCCCAGACGTGTCCGCGCTTTGTCGGTGATTTTAATGATAATCTGCCGGTCTGCCAGCCAGCCCTGCAAACGCCGAATTTGAATGTCTACAATGGCGCCCATATGCTCCGGCTTTAACCGCTCGAACATCAGCGTCTCGTCCAGCCGGTTTAAAAACTCGGGCCGGAAATGCGCGGCCACTTCCGCCATGACGCCCACACGGGCCGCGTTGACGTTGTCGCCTTCCGCCAGATTAAGCAGGTGCTGCGAACCTATATTGGACGTCATGATGATCAGCGTGTTTCTAAAATCAACCGTGCGGCCCTGCCCGTCGGTCAGGCGGCCATCATCCAGAACCTGCAATAGGACGTTAAATACATCGGGATGGGCTTTCTCTATCTCGTCAAACAGGACAACCTGATAAGGCCTTCGGCGAATAGATTCTGTCAGAGCGCCGCCTTCGTCATAACCCACATAGCCGGGGGGCGCGCCGATCATGCGCGAGACGGAATGTTTTTCCATATACTCGCTCATGTCCAGCCGGGTAATGGCCGCATCATCATCAAACAAAAATTCGGCCAGAGCTTTGGTCAGCTCGGTCTTGCCAACGCCGGTCGGGCCCAGAAACATAAACGAGCCCATAGGCCGCGCCGGATCTTTAAGCCCGGCCCGGGCGCGGCGAACCGCGTCTGAAACCGCGCCGAGCGCTTGCGCTTGGCCGACGACCCGTTTGGACAGCATCTCTTCCATGGAGAGGAGCTTCTCCCGCTCGCCCTCCAGCATCTTTTCCACGGGAATTCCGGTCCAGCGAGACACAATGGCGGCAATGGCTTCCGGCGTGACGGTCTCTGACGCCAATCCGCTTTGCGAAGCCTCCACTTCCTCAAAGGCCGCCATCTGGGATTCCAAAGCCGGAATATCTTCATGCTGTAGTTTCCCGGCCGTTTCATAATCTCCGCGGCGCGCCGCATCCTGCAAAGCAAAACGCGCCTGCTCAAGCTGCTCCTTGACGTCCGTGGCCGAGGCCAGCCTGGCCTTTTCCGCCTGCCAGCCAGCGGTCAGTTCCGCGCTTTGCGCGTCCAGTTCGCCGATTTCCTTTTGCCGTTTGGCAAGCCGCTCTTTCGAGGCCTTGTCCTTTTCCTTCTTGAGCGCTTCAGCCTCGATTTTCAGCTGCACCAGCCGCCGGTCAATCTCGTCCAGGGCTTCGGGCTTGCTGTCCACCTGCATACGCAGGCGGGAGGCCGCCTCGTCCATCAAATCTATGGCTTTGTCCGGCAGGAACCGGTCGGTTATATATCGATTGGATAATTGCGCGGCGGATACAACGGCGCTGTCGGATATATTAATGCCGTGATGGACTTCGTATTTTTCTTTCAGGCCGCGCAGGATGGATACTGTATCTTCCACGCTCGGCTCAGTCACAAATACGGTCAGAAAACGCCGCGCCAAAGCCGCGTCTTTTTCAAGATGTTTGCGGTACTCATCCAGCGTCGTTGCGCCAATACAGTGAAGCTCGCCGCGCGCAAGCGCCGGTTTTAAAAGATTGGCGGCATCCATAGCGCCTTCGCCTTTTCCGGCGCCAACCAAAGTATGAATTTCGTCAATGAACAAAATGATCTGGCCGTCAGCCTTTTCTATTTCCTTGAGCACGGCTTTGAGGCGTTCTTCGAACTCACCGCGATATTTTGCGCCCGCAATCAGAGCGCCCATATCCAGGGCCAGCAGGCGCTTGCCGGCAATGCTTTCGGGCACATCGCCCGAGACAATACGGTTGGCAAGGCCTTCAGCGATGGCTGTTTTGCCGACGCCGGGCTCACCGATGAGCAGCGGATTGTTTTTGGAGCGGCGGGAGAGCACCTGAATAGCCCGGCGGATTTCTTCATCCCGGCCAATGACAGGGTCGAGCTTACCGCTTCGCGAAGCTTCCGTCAGATCCCGCGCATATTTTGACAAAGCCTCATATTGGTCTTCGGCGGCGTCAGAAGTCACCGGGTCATCCTTGCGCACGGATTTAATGGCCTGCACCAGACGGTCCTTATCAAGCCCGGCGGATGACAAGGCGGTCTTGAGGTTTTTGTCAGCGCCCATAACGGTAACCAGCAGGAGCCGCTCGACCGTGACAAAGGCGTCGCCAGCCTCGGAGGCTGATTTTTGCGCCAAAGCGAAGATTTTAGTGCTGTCCTTGGACAGGGTTAGGCCCGACCCGCCCTCGACGCGGGGGAGCTGCGCCAGGCCTTTATTGACGGCGCTGGACAAGGCGTCCGGACGGGTTCCGGCCATCTGGACAAGTTTCTCCGGCAGGCCGCCCTGTTCATCGAGCAGGGCCCGCATAATATGCAGAGGCACGAGCTGTTGATGATCGCGCGTGACCGCTTCGGTCTGCGCCGACTGGATCACGGTGCGCCCGCGCTGCGTATAAGCCTGAATATCCATTCAATCCTCTAGGGCCGTTACTTCAAGCCTAGAGGTAGGAACTGTCCTTATATGTTCAAGGGGTCTCTACGCCCCATCTATCCAAGGAGGGACAGCTGAGACGGCTCCTGCCGCGGCGGCACATTCCCCCCTGTTTTATGGGTTTTCATGGCCGCCAACAGGTTAAATTCGGCCCGCTCGACCAGCTTTGTCCGGGGGGCCCGCCAGCCCAAAACCCGGGCCAGCTCGCTTCCTTGCACCACATACCATTTACGAACGCTGGAATCCCACCGCGCGCCGAGGCGCTTAGCCAGGTCCTTGTCCTTATAATTTACATTCAAATATTGTTTTGCCATTATTCTAGCTCCGTTCTCAAAT
>CAYQNQ010000214.1:0-3959 GCA_964418815.1 uncultured Hellea sp. | reverse complement strand
TGTAAAAACGCCGACCAGATCAGATCATTGGCGACGGCGTAGCGGCAATCCAGAACCGAGTCGAAATTGGCCTGTAACATGCGCAAGTGGAGCGTTTCTGGGACGTCGCTAACCTGCACAATGGGCGACATGCAGCGCATACGGTCGGCATGAGTGTCAAACACGATAATCAGCTGACGATCGTTCACATCAAAGACAAATTGATTGCCGTCAATCTGCGCATTGCGGTCGAGGCTCAAAACAATCTCGGCCATTTTTTGCGGCGTCATTTTCTGCGCCCCCGTCCCGCCGTCTCTTTTATTGCCGAATATTCCCACCAATTTACCTCCGAAATATTAGATGACTGATGGCACAAATGCGGGCAAATCGCAATCTTGCGTGAAATCAGGCAATTGCGCATCGCGCGATAACCCGTACCATCTGTCACCATTTTGTTATTTGATGTTGAAAATGCGACTCCATAAACGACAACAGACAAGAGGATAATACCATGCGTTTTTTATTAATGCTTCTAATGGGTGTGACCATGGCTTTTGCCACCTCGGAACCCGCTCAGGGCCAGTTTTTCGGCGCCAAAAAGGAATATATTTTTCAAAAGGATGGTCTGGCGATTGATGGGTATGACACTGTCGCCTATTTCGGCCTGGAAGTCGATGACAAAGCGGTCAAAGGCGATCCGCAGTTTTCTTATAGCTATAACGGCGCCACATGGCTTTTCTCAAGCGCGGACAATCTGGAACTTTTCAAGGCTGATCCTGCAAAATATGCGCCGGCCTATAACGGATATTGCGCCTATGCCGTTGCCAGAAAACGGATCGCCAAAACAGAGCCGGATGCCTGGAGTATTGTGGATGGCCGCCTCTATCTGAACTACAATCAAAACATTCGCAGCCGCTGGTCAAAAGACATTCCCGGTAACTTGAGTAACTCGGAAAAGCACTGGCCGACAGTTTCGCAAAAACTTGAAATGCCAATCTAGTTTTATGCCTCCGCCAGAAGCGCCGATAAGTTTCGGATAAGGTCGGCGGGAATATTGCCATTGGGCGTTATAATTTTGCGGCTTAAGCCATTCATGATTTCCACCGGATCTGAAACCGGCGACAGTTTTCCGCTCTTGGGATCACAACTGACAAAACTCAATTGATCCAATGAGCCTCGCGTAATCTCTCCTGTATCAGAGCTGACGGAGGCGCATGGCAGCTCGGCTGTAACAAAATGCCGATTTTCCAAAGACACAAATAAGCCCGTCCAGAAGCTTGCCTCGCTCTCGCCCAGATCATCATTAATGATGACTTGAAGTCCTTGGTCACTATCCTTTGTCGTGCAAATATCCAGGGCGAGATCATATTCATCACCAAGACCCAAGGCCAGAAGCTGACGGTTGAGCTCTCCGATAACTTCGCCTCTTAACAAACGTTTGCCGATGCGGCCGTTTTTGACGATGTGAAAACCGCCCTGCCCACGCGTAATGTTCAGGGTCACCTCCGAAGCATCGGTGGTATGAGATGTAAACCGTGAATAAGCCTGTATAATCTGGCTAAATAGTGACGCGTCAACGCATCCTAAATCGACCCTTATCGTCCCGATCGCAAGCTTCAGACCAAATACAGTATCTGGCTCCGCCTGGCTGGATGGGGTTTGGTTTTCAGACCCTGAAACGGGGGCGTTTTGGCCAAAGCTCACATAGTTTTTTTCAACCCAGCGCGCCACCGAATCCCAGGGAAACGCCCTTAATTTCTGTTCTTCAGCCGGATCAATACTAATATCTCCGGAATTGAATTCCTGAATAAAGTCGTCTTCGATCTGACCAAGGGATATCCCCATGGCTAGTTTAACCCATAACCAGCTTTCATGGGCGGTCAGATTAATATATTTGCCCTGACCCCGATCAAAAATGGCCAGTGTGTTTTCCTGTGTCACCATCTCGGGCACCATATCATGAGCATAAATATCAGGCAGTTTCACATCAGGATTGACCACCTGCGCCGCCATCAGATCTGACTTAAGCGGTACAAAATATTTCATATACCCCTCAACAGTATTGGACGCTGGATACAGGCGGCTAAACTCGCCGCAATGCTTATCCTCATAATCCATATTGGCGCGAATAAAGGCCGCCTGGCTTTCAAAATTTGAAGGGCAAGGTCGTTTATCCAACTGGTTTAGGCCGCGAAGACCCACCATATCCCGGACGACACCGTTTTTGATAATACTTTCGATGTCGGCCTCTTCCCCGGCTGTCGAGCAGGTTTCCAGAGACGGACTCAAATTGCATTCCAATATCCAGGGTTTTAAGTCTTTGTCGATCAGACAGTCTAGCCCCAGCAATTCGTAGCAGGCATGCTGATTGACTTTTTGCCGCTCTATACGCGCCCGAAATTCTTCTCGAGAAGCAATGATTGTCAACGTCACAAGATCATGAATACGCGAAAATAAAGCTTTTATTTTTTCCTTGTCTTCGCCGCGGTCTGACAGGATTTTCCTATAATTCTCCAAACTTATAAAAATGACAGGCTCATCCACTTTGTCATTATGAACATTTATGTCCGGATTGGTCAGGTGAGCGTATGGATTACTGAAATCGTCCGTAGTGAAAGGTTCGGAAGCCAGTTTGGCAAAACCCTCATTGTATAAATATACTTGCAATGGATCGATTGAGGTTATCAGAACATAGAGACGCAGCACATATTTGCGCGAGTCAATCAAATCGGGCTCGGACAAATATTCCTGTACCATCCACCTGGCCCCCGATGGTACGGTTTCAATATCCGTGACCACTTCTATGCCCCGGCCCCGGGACGAGTTTTTAGGCTTTAGAATCCATTTTTGCGATGGATTTTCATCCGCAGCTTTCAGAAATGCGTGATACTGCGAAGGCATATCATATATCTTGGGAAAGAACTCGTATTGCTGCTTATTGCGGTCTGAATATTGGCGCGCCTGCGCCTTTGAGAGCGTATGATGGAGGCGGTTTTTAATGGTAAGAGAATTGTTTCCCGGGATGTGATTTATACTTTGCCGGTCTGTTAAATCCTTAAAGTAGGATGCCTTAGGCATGCCCGTATACCAACATGAATCCCATTCATCCGCATCGCCTGTGCTCCACAGCTTCTTGTCAAGGGATTCGATAAATGATTCGTCCTGAGCGGCATGGCGTTTGCCCCCGGCATAATATTTGAATTTTGTCATTCGAGCATCAAATACAACCGAATCCAGGTTTGTAAATCCGGTTCAGGTAACAAAAAATTGTTTAAAACTGCAAATTTGAACAAAATCGTGAATTGATTAGTAGGAAAATAGATTCTATGAGCAATTAACCATGATTATAGGAGCGAAAATGAGAGACGAACTGAAAAACAAGAATCTTCTAAAAGTAATTGCCGTCGGTATGGTTCTCGCCGGTCCGTTAGCCATTACCGGATGTGCAACAGATTACGCAAATGACAAATCTGCATCAGCAACTTCGGAAAAAGCATCTGCTGAAGCAGAAGCCGCAAAAGCCGAAGGTGAGGCTGAGGGCGGTTCATATAATTCAGGTTCCGACTATGCCAAAGGTGAAGCTGAGGGCGAAGCCGAAGGTGAAGCTGAGGGCGCATATAATTCAGGTTCCGACTATGCCAAAGGTGAAGCTGAGGGCGAAGCTGAGGGCGAAGCCGAAGGTGAAGCTGAGGGCGGTTAAATCCACCCTTAATTCATTGTTTCAATTTGATGCCGCCTGAAGGCGGCATTTTTTATGGTCAAATGATAACGTAGACCTGCCCTCCGGCCCCATACTTTTTCCCCATTTTTACGTTTTTTCCTCGGGCCGGCGGTATGCAGGTGGTTCAGGGGTATTTCGCCTGCCTATAAGCAAGGATGAGAGACCAAATCAAAAACACACCGACCAAACAAAGCGCCCCAACAAGAAGATAGGTAATGAAAACGGGCTCACCGTTTCCGGCAGCGCGGTCAGCATCGCT
>CAYQNQ010000213.1:0-4035 GCA_964418815.1 uncultured Hellea sp. | reverse complement strand
TAAGCTGAAAAATTCATTTGTCATCTATCAGGGCAGCCACGGTGATCGCGGCGCCCATGTGGCCGATGTCATTTTGCCGAGTGCCGCCTATACGGAAAATGACGGTTTATATACGAATACGGAAGGCCGGGTTCAGATGGGCTTTGCCGCCGTCGCGCCGAAAGGCGACGCCAAGCCTGGCTGGGCAATCGTCCGTGCGCTTTCCGGTCACATGAAACGCGAACTGCCTTATGACAACCTTGAACAGTTGCGCGAAAAACTCATGGCCGATCACCCGGCCTTTAGCGGCGTCAATTACATTGCAGAACCCGCCGAAGACTATGTTTTTGACCCTGCGAGCTTTGGCGAGGCCGGAAAAGTCTCGAGCGCGCCGTTTAAATGTCCAATCGAAGATTTTTATATGACTAACCCGATCGCCAGATCATCTAAAGTCATGGCGGAATGCTCCGAGGTCGCCGCTTCGGCGCAGGTCAAGGAGGCGGCTGAATAATGCAAGACGTCGTCGTGGAAACTGCCGCCGCAAATACGGATTTCTCGCCGCTTTGGTGGTTTTTGATTAAGCTGGGTCAGGTTGGCCTGTTTGTAGGCGTTTTATCTCTTATGGTCGCCGCTTTGGTGCTGGCTGACCGAAAAATATGGGCGGCGGCGCAAATGCGGCGCGGACCTAATGTTGTGGGCGCTTTTGGTCTCTTGCAGACCATTGCTGACGCGCTGAAATTTTTCTTCAAGGAAATTGTTGTGCCCGCAGGGGCGGATAAGTTCCTCTTTATCGCCGCGCCGGTGATCACCCTGGTTATGGCGTTTTTAGCTTGGGCGGCTGTCCCCGTGGCCCCGGGCTGGGTCATTTCGGACATTAATCTGGGTATTTTATACGTGCTCGCCATCTCATCTTTGGGTGTTTACGGCATAATCATAGGCGGATGGGCGTCCAATTCGAAATACCCGTTTATGGGCGCGCTCAGATCTGCTGCGCAGATGATTTCCTATGAAGTTTCTATCGGATTTATCATTTTGACAGTCGCGGCGCTGGTCGGAAGTCTGAACCTAACGGATATTGTCAACGCTCAGTCAGGCGGGTTCTGGAACTGGCACATGTTTTATTTGAATTTCAGCAATCCTGTGCACCTGCTTCTGTTCCCGGTGATGTTCTATATGGGCATCTTGTTTTTCATATCGGCGCTGGCCGAAAGTAACCGGCCGCCATTTGACCTGCCAGAAGCGGAATCCGAGCTCGTGGCCGGCTATCAGGTCGAGTATTCGTCAACGCCCTTTTTGATGTATTTCTTTGGCGAATATGTGAACATTATGCTGCTTTGCGGAATGATGACCATTCTCTTCCTCGGCGGCTGGCACGCCCCGGTCGATCTGGGTTTTCAGTTCATTCCGCCGTTTTTCTGGTTCTTTGGTAAGTGCGCCTTTCTCTTCTTCCTCTTTGCCATGGTGAAGGCGATTGTCCCGCGTTACCGCTATGACCAACTCATGCGCCTTGGATGGAAAGTGTTCCTGCCGACGGCGCTTATCTCGCTCATGATCGTGCTCACATGGGTCAACTTCTTCGGAACGGGGGCTAGCTGATGACCCGGATTAAACAATTTATTCGCGGCGCGCTGTTTCTGGACTTTCTCGGCGCCTTCTGGCTGGCCATGAAATATTTTTTCCGCCCAAAAGTGACCGTGAATTACCCCTTTGAAAAAGGCCCGTTATCACCGCGCTTTCGCGGTGAACATGCGCTGCGCCGCTACCCATCGGGAGAAGAGCGCTGCATTGCGTGTAAGCTCTGCGAGGCCATTTGCCCGGCCCAGGCCATCACCATTGAAGCTGAGCCGCGCGAAGATGGCTCCCGGCGCACCACAAGATACGATATCGACATGGTCAAATGCATCTATTGCGGTTTCTGTCAGGAAGCCTGTCCGGTTGACGCCATTGTCGAGGGACCGAATTTCGAGTTCGCCACAGAGACCCGGGAAGAACTCTATTACGATAAAGACAAACTGCTGGCGAATGGCGATCGCTGGGAGCGTGAAATTGCTAAAAATCTGGAAACGGACGCGCCGTATCGCTAACGGCTCGAAGATGGAAGAGAACAAGAGGGGATAGGAACAGTGCTGGTCACCATATCATTTTATCTGCTGGCGTTCGTCGCCATCGCGGCGGCCTTGATGGTCGTCGTCGCCCGCAACCCGGTGCATTCGGTCATGTGGCTGATTATGACATTCTTTTCAGGGGCAGGCCTGTTTATCCTGATGGGAGCTGAGTTTCTCGCGCTCTTGCTGGTAATGGTCTATGTGGGCGCGGTCGCTGTGCTATTCCTGTTTGTGGTCATGATGCTGGACGTGGACTTCGCCGAGCTTAAAGCCGGATTTCTACGATATTTACCGTATGGCTTTGTTTTGGCGGGCGTATTGTTACTGGAAATGGTGCTTGTTGGCGCTGCTTACTTTTCTGGCGAGTCCAAAAAAATCGTCGAATATTCGGGTGATCAAACCAATCTCGAACGTTTTGCTGAACTGCTTTATACGAAATACGCTTTTTTCTTCGAAGCGGCAGGCTTGATCCTGTTGGTTGCCATGGTTGGCGCTATTGTTCTGACCCTGCGCCATCGCGACGGCGTTCGCAAACAGGATATAACCCAGCAAGTCTCCCGAACCCGGGAAACCGCCATTGAAATGGTCGACCTTGAAAGCGGCAAGGGAGTTGGGTCATGACCATTGGACTGGCCCATTACCTGATTGTGGCCGCTATTCTCTTTGTTATTGGCGTGTTTGGAATTTTCGTAAACCGCAAGAATGTCATTCTGATCTTGATGTGTGTCGAGCTCATCCTTCTCGCGGTGAACATCAACTTTGTCGCCTTCTCGGCTCATATGGCCGAGACGGGCACCAATGAGCCCATGGCCGGGCAGGTCTTTGCTTTATTCGTTTTAACCGTAGCTGCCGCCGAGGCGGCTGTCGGTCTGGCCATTCTGGTCGTGTATTTCCGTAACCGCGGCAACATCGCCGTGGAAGACGTCGATTTGATGAAAGGGTAGAGCGAAATGCCGATCTACCATATGTTAGTCTTTGCGCCTTTGTTAGGCGCTTTGATTGCGGGACTGTTCGGGTCCAAGCTCGGCGATAAGCCGTCCATGTTCATTTCGACGGCTCTGCTGTTTTTGTCCGGGATATTGTCCTGGATGGTATTTTTCGGCGTTGCCATGAACCCGGATGTCGATACGATCAATATCAATCTCATGCGGTGGATGGATGTCGGCGATTTTCAGGCCAATTGGGCTTTGAAAATTGACACGCTGACCGCCGTTATGCTGGTTGTTATCAACACAGTCTCTGCGCTCGTACATCTCTATTCCTGGGGATATATGGAAGAAGACGACAGTAAACCGCGCTTTTTCTCTTATCTTTCGCTCTTCACCTTTGCCATGCTCATGCTGGTCACGTCCGATAACTTCATACAGCTATTCTTTGGCTGGGAAGGTGTGGGACTGGCATCCTATCTGCTGATCGGTTTCTGGTATAAAAAACCGTCTGCCAATGCAGCAGCAATCAAGGCGTTTGTCACCAATAGGGTTGGCGATATCGGCCTTGCGCTGGGTATAATGGTTATTTTCCTGACGTTCGGGTCCGTGAATTTCGATACGGTCTTTGGGGCCATTGCCGATAATTCTGACCGGACCATGTCCTTTCTCGGTATGGACTGGAACATAATCGAACTAACCGCCTTACTACTGTTCATCGGCGCCATGGGGAAATCGGCGCAGTTTGTGCTCCACGTCTGGCTGCCAGACGCTATGGAAGGCCCAACGCCGGTCTCGGCTCTCATTCACGCCGCGACCATGGTCACCGCCGGCGTCTTCCTGGTTTGCCGCGCGCACCCGATTTACGAGGCGGCTCCCTCGACGTCTGCTTTGATCACCATTGTTGGGGCTTTCACGGCTTTCTTCGCGGCCACGGTCGGCCTCGTGCAAAACGATATCAAACGGGTCATCGCCTATTCAACCTGTTCTCAGCTGGGCTATATGTTCTTCGCGGCTGGCGTCGG
>CAYQNQ010000212.1:0-4076 GCA_964418815.1 uncultured Hellea sp. | reverse complement strand
CAAGATCACTATTGAGCTCATCCAGCTCGGATTCGAGCCGCGAGGCCTGTTCGGGGATAATACGCAGGGCGTATTCACTATCGGCTTCGCCCTTGGCGGGTAGCGGCGTGGCCAGATCAGCGCCCAAATCAAATAAATCGTTTTGTATGCGCGAGAGCATTTGGTCGAGATTTTGGTTTTGCAAGTGAAGCCTGACCAGTCCAATAACTGCATTGGTCTCGTCCACTTCGCCGTAAGCCCGGACACGGGCGCTATCTTTGGACAAACGGCTGCCATCGACAAGTCCGGTTGTGCCGTCATCCCCGGTACGGGTATATATTTTGTTGAGTTTAACCACCGTTTCGTTTGACCAAGACCGTCAGTCCCACCATGACAAGCGCGAACACCTGCGCCCAGATGCGGCGCCACAACCACTTATTCATTTCCATCTGGCTGGATTCATCGCGTTTGGACATGGCCTTGCCGCCCATAATCAGTGTGAAAACAACGGCGACGAGGGAAATTGCCAGCAGAATATAGAGGATATAGAGCATTTATATTTTCCAATTCATCAGGTCGGCTTCATGGCACGGCCCAGATAAGTATACAACTCCGGGAGCAGGTCCGGATCGCCCACTGCGACCACTTGCCCCCCGTCATGGGCTGATCCGCCGTGCCAATTGGTAATTTTGCCGCCCGCGCCTTCGACAATGGGGATAAGAGCCCGCACATCGCAGGGCTTCAGGCTGGATTCGATGATGATATCCATTCGGCCCTCTGCGACGAGGCCATATCCCAGGGCGTCAAGTCCAAGGCGCGCAAACCGGGCGGCCGCTCGAATGATTTTATAAGCCGCGAATTCGCCGGCGTTTAACATGGCCATGGGTTCGGTGCAGCCGATCACAGCTTCATTGATGGCCGCGCAGGATTTGGTGGAAACATCTGTTTTGCCAGTGCTGCTTTCTTTCCAGGCATGGCCCGGTTCGCCCCAATAGCTGATGTCCAAGGCCGGTAGATCAATCAGGCCCAGTATGGGACGGCCCAGATAGCTCACAGCGATTAATGTGCTCCAGACCGGCACGCCCGCTACAAAAGCGCGGGTCCCGTCAATGGGATCCAGGGTCCAGGTCCAGTCGGATGTGCCTTCAATATCTTCAAATTCTTCGCCAACAATGGCATCGTCCGGGAATTCGCGGGCGATGATCTCCCGCAGGGCTTTTTCCGCATCTGTATCGGCCTGCGTAACCGGATCATAGCCGGTTTTGGCCTTGTTTTCGGGCGTCGTCCCCGCTTCAAATAATGGTAGAGATATTTTTCTGGCGCAGCTTTGAAGGTCCTTCATAACCGTTAGGCGCTCTAAAATATCGTTTGAGTACTCACGCATAAGGCGGCCATAACAGCCGCCTTTGAAATTGTCACTGAATTTAGAAGGCCTGCTAGGTGACGACCAGTCTCAGATTACGCTCGGGATTGTCTGGATCCGTTTGCAGAGACTTCGCCAGATCCAGAAGGTGTTTTCTGGGCCCTTCATCCATGGAGTAATAGGCGCGGACCAGATCCATTGTTTCTTTTTTGGATAAAACGTCAGGCGCAATAAATTCCGGCGCGTCCTGAATGTTCTCCTGTTTGGACAGACCTTCGTAAAAATACTGAATCGGAACAGACAAGGCTTCGGCCAGTTCGAACAGACGGGCGGCGCTGATGCGATTTGCACCGCATTCATATTTCTGGATCTGCTGGAAACGGATTCCAACCATTTCTCCAAGCGATTGCTGTGTCAGTCCCAATAGGCGTCTGCGCCGACGCAGTCTTTTGCCAACATGATAATCAATTTCACCGGTCATTGATTGTCCTTCCATTCCGAATTTGTTTTTTCTCGAAATAAGGGAGCAAGGCTCGTGCCAAGTGGCCCGAGGGTTGTTCTCCTGAAAATAGACGAAATTCCGTGTGTTTCGGCCCGTTTTCAGGCGAGACTGGTGCAAACTGTCCCGTCACGCGGGCAGATTAACCAAGGCCTGACAGATTTTGGGACAGATTATCCCCATTGGCTTGAAAATGATAAGGTCCATTCCCATATAAGAGTTAGCCTGATGCGTATCAGGTTTCCTCCCCCTTCACTTGGCCGTATTTTAATACGGCCTTTTTCTTTTTAGCGGATGGTGGATTAAATGATTATTCTGCGGCGAGGGGGATTTCAGCAGGCTTGGGCATCATTTCCCAGCATATGGATTTCAGGTCTTCGGCCAGACGCGCATAGCCGGGTTTGCGGTTGAAACTCACCGGGTTCAGGTACAGATCCCGATTGATTTCAATCTGAATAACTTCCACGCCTGTTTCGGGCCTCCCATAATGAGAGGTCACGAAACCGCCAGCATAGGGATAGTTTCGAACCGTGGAATATCCTCGGGCATTAAATAAAGCCTCTAGTCTGGCTATAGTCTCCGGCCGGCAGGACGTTCCATGACGATCACCCAGGACAATATCTGGCCGCCTTTGGCCCATTTGGGTGAAACCCGGCATAGAATGACAATCCAGCAAAAGCGCTTCTGAGAATTGCTGCTGTGTTGACTGAATCAGAGCTGCCAGCATGTCATGATAAGGTTCATAAAGGCATTTAATCCGCTGAAAGACTTCAGACGCCCTGGGTGTTTTTACATAAATCGGTAGGTTTTCGGCAATAATGGTCGGCACCACTCCGAGGCCCATTTCTGAGCGCGGCGTGCCTTGCGCCCCGGCCGGTTTCCGCCAGATAGAGGGCAATTCCGACCGGTCGCGATTCACGTCCACAAAACAACGTGGAAATAACGCACAGAGCAGGGGAATATCCAGCACTCGGGCAAAGCCAAGTAATTCGTCAATATAAGCATCTTCATTTTGCCGAAGTGATTGGGCCGAAACGGCTGCGTTTTCGACAAAGATCTTCGGGTAGATTCGGCCCGAATGCGGAGAGGCCAAAATCAGGGGGCCGGCTGGGCGGTCCGGCCTGAAAACGCTGACGGGCGGGTTAAATTCCGTCAGGCAATCGGCTTCAAAATTTCGCCGCCGCCGGATCATGAAATGACCCGTAATGTTAACTGAACCTTTAGAGCGCAATCAGACTTATTTAAGGTCTTTTTGCTAGGTCGGACCCAATCGGCCTCGCAATTGCATGTCTGTCCAATATCGGTCTGCATGTGAGATGCTATAGGCCAGCAAAACAGAAACGTCCAGCATCAGCGGACGCGGATATTAAAAAAGGTGCGGGGACAGAATGGCAACGATTTTATACGCTGAAGATGATGACAGCATGCGCCGTTTCTTCGAGAAAGCTCTCGAAAAAGCCGGACACCATGTGATTGCTTGTTCCGATGGTGAGCGGGCGCTTCGGGCTCTGAAATTTGCAGACGGTGCTTTTGATCTGCTTCTGACAGATATCATGATGCCGGGCATAGACGGAATAGAGCTGGCCAAGCAGGCCGAAATCGTCGCGCCGGGCATCAAAATCATGTTTATTACGGGCTTCGCCGCTGTGGCGATGAACGATCCGAATTCGGTTGAAAGCACAGTGCTTTCCAAGCCGGTGCATCTGCGTCAGCTCGTCAACGAAGTTGATAAACTGCTCGCCGCCTAAACCGTAAATTCTCACTGGATTAGCCCTTGATTAGAAGGGGGCGCGGCGATATACGCGCCCATTCCTGCTAACGGATGGTTTGAACGGGCGATTAGCTCAGCGGGAGAGCACTACATTGACATTGTAGGGGTCACTGGTTCAATCCCAGTATCGCCCACCATCCTTATCTTCCACGAACCGACGATTTTTTCTTCTCTGGAGAGTGCCCTGGTTTCCGGGGCTTAACAGGGTGAGGTTGAATATTGGGGCTCAATCGTTCCTGATTTTTTATAATGGACGTTATCGGAATCATTTGAAATCGCGTTCATTGTATTGACACAATAAATGTCAATATATAGCAATAGGCTATGACAACACCACTTGAGCTCATGGGCGCGCCGGGTTCGCCTTATACCCGTAAAATGCTGGGGCTGATGCGGTATCGGCATATTCCCTATAATATTCACTGGAGCAATGGATCCGTCCCGGAAGGTTTTCCCAAGCCGAA
>CAYQNQ010000211.1:0-4107 GCA_964418815.1 uncultured Hellea sp. | reverse complement strand
GCGTATCTGGACGCGGTAGTTTCCGGACTTGAGTTTTGCGATAGTTGCCATAAACGTGTGCACTATGTGTGCAGTGCCAGCGAGATGTTGCGATATCTACGGTGAAACTGCAGTAAATAGCGGTAATTTGATCCTTTCTTAAGTCATTGGAACATAACAAAAAATGCAACAAAATCAAGAATTTAGAGTAAGCGTTGCGCCCATGATGGATTGGACTGACCGGCATTGCCGCTGGTTCCACCGTCAATTGTCGAAGCGTATCTGGCTATATACGGAAATGGTGGTTGCCGATGCGGTCATCCATGGAAATCGGGATTATTTAATTGGCTATCACGCAGATGAACATCCGGTGGTACTTCAAATAGGCGGAAGCGATCCGGCCAAACTTGCCGATGCCTCTAAAGTTGGGGAAGAATTTGGTTATGACGAGATCAATATAAATATTGGTTGTCCGTCTGACAGAGTCCAATCTGGAAGCTTTGGTGCCTGCTTGATGCTAGAGCCTGCTTTGGTGGCAGATTGCTTCGCGGCGATGCAGGCGGCGGTCAACATTCCCGTTACAGTCAAATGCCGATTGGGCGTGGATGATCAAAATGTGGAGAAAACACTGCCCGAGTTTATGAATGCCGTTTCTGAGGCTGGTTGTAAGAGGGTGATCATACATGCCCGCAAGGCCTGGCTAAAAGGTCTGTCGCCCAAGGAAAACAGAGATGTGCCGCCGCTTGATTATGGTCTTGTGCGAGAAATGAAAAATCAATTTCCACATATTGCCATAGAACTTAATGGCGGCCTGCAGGCGCTGGGCACCTCATTGGAGAATGCGAAAACTCTCGACGGCATCATGCTGGGCCGCGCAGCGTATCATACGCCCTGGATTTTAACGCAGGTGGATCAAAGGGTTCATGGGGCATCTGCATTTTCGAAAAGCCGAGAAGAGATTGCGGAGGAGGTCATTAGATTTGTCGAATATCACCAGGATAATGACCGCTCGGCAAAAGCTATGGTCCGGCATATTATGGGTCTTTATGCGGCGATGCCGGGGGCTCGCATGTGGCGGCGGACCTTAAGCGAGACCATTGCCAAAGGCGTGAAACCATCGGAAGCTATTCGGGCCGGATTATCAACACGCAACGAATTTCAACTTGAACCCTTGGGCACGGCCTGATGGATCCTCAGCTTTTGATGTTTGCCGGCGCCCTTTTGATTACAGGGGTTGTGACAGGATATGCCGCCGGACTTTTTGGCATAGGCGGCGGCTCAATCATGGTGCCGGTTCTTTATTTCGTTTTTTCTCTTTTGGGAATTCCGAACGATATCATCATGAAATGCGCGGTGGCGACGTCTTCTGCGGTCATTATTATAGGGTCTTTGAGATCTGTTAGGACCCATCATCAACACGGTGCCGTTGATTGGCAACTGTTGTGGCCTGGCAACCCACTGAAAAGCTGGGGCCTCTGGATTGGGGCCGGGGCCTTGTTTGCCGCTTGGTATCTGGGGAAAATTCTTTCGGGAAAACAACTTAGTCTTATTTTTGGAGTGGTGACATTTCTCATTTCTCTCCAGTTTATTTTTGGGCGGCCAAATTGGAAATTAAGGGAGACCGTTCCGGGCGGATTGGCGCTGCCGGTGGGCGGCGGCGGCATTGGGATGTTATCTTCGCTTATGGGAATTGGCGGCGGCGCTTTGTCCGTCTCGCTCATGCTTATGTGTGCTGTTCCGATAAAGCGCGCGATTGCAACGGCATCTGGTATAGGTGTGTTTATCAGCATCCCTTCAACCATCGGCTGGATTATCGGCGGATTGGGCGTAGAGGGCCGGCCGATGTTTTCAATGGGTTATGTTAACCTGATTGGGTTTTTGTTTATCGCGCTTTCACTCGTTTTTATTGTGCCCTTTGGAGCTCGGGCGACCCATAAAATGGATCAAGCGAAATTAAGGCGCGTGTTTGGAATATTTTTGCTTTTGGTTGCCATTAATATGGTCCGCAAAGCCCTATAAGCGCAATATGAGCGCGTGAGGTGTGGCTTCGACCTTTTGCAACTGCCCTAAAAAGCTCATGCCGAGAAGCGAAGTGTGCAATCCTTCGGGAACAACGATGGCCCGGACATTTCGTAGGGTGACAGGTCCAACGGAAATAGACTTTAGTTGCACAGCTGCCGCAATGTTTTGACCACCGGCAGTTGATATAGGAATATTGTATTCGAGATCATTCAGGTCAATTCCGGCCCGGCGCGCGTCTTCGGGTATAAGAGCGACCGTACTGGCGCCCGTATCAACTAGAAACTTAACCATCCCGTTGTTCACCCGGGCATTGGTCCAATATTGACCGTCCGTTTTGGATTTTGGGATTGATACGGCGACACCCTGGAGCTTTGTAACGGGTAATGTGTTATTCGCCTCTTGCGTATTGGCGGGTCCCGCATTTGCGGTTTCTTCAGCACTGGGAAGCGTGATACCAATCCATTCATAAACCTGGTTTTTATTAATCACCCCATAGACAGTAGCCATCGCAATAGCTGTGATTATAACTGCGTCTCTTAAAATTTTCCCCGTCATTCCCATCTCTCTAGCTCTTTATATTATATTATTGTTAAGTTCATAACTTAAACATTCTGAAGATTAGATTCGTTTTAGAACACAATATGATAAATATGAGGTAAAGCGCGTGACAAAATCTGCGCCATTGCAGGATTTTAGAGAACTTATTCATTCGGTACCTGCCGGAGACATGTCCTGTGCTTCGAACGTTACCAAGATTCTGGAAGGTTTTCCCGGCCCGGCGCCGGTTCTCGGCCATTATGAATCTGACTTGGTCTGGCTGGCTAAATGGCAAAGGCGCGAAGAGCCTTTTATTGCCCGGCCTCTTGTGGCTGTTTTTGCCGGTACCCACGGTGTCGCGCGCGCTTCCATGGACCGTGATATCACAAAAATCGCCCGTCGGCGCGTTATAGGTCTGACAAAGGGAAAGGCCGCCGTTAGAGGAATTGCCGCGGACATGAACGCCGCATTCAAAGTTTACGAAATGGGCGTAGAAAAGCCTGCCGAAGATATTCGAGAAACCGCATCTCTCACAGAAAAAGAATGCGCTGCGGCAATCGCATTCGGCATGGAGGTGGTTGCAGAAGGCGCGGATATAATAGCCCTCGGAAGCGCCGGTACAGGCTCGGCCACTGCCGCCGCCGCTATCGCCTTGTCTCTTTACGGAGGCGATGCGGAATACTGGGCCGGTGCACATGATCATTCCGCGAATGACCGAATTAAAGCCGTTGAAACGGCTATTGCCTCTCAGGATCTGTCAAAAGGTGACCCGTTGACATATCTGCAATTTTTCGGAGGGCGCGATATTGCCGGCTTGGTCGGGGCCATTGTTGCGGCAAGACATCAATCTATACCCATTATTTTGGACGGCTTTGTAGTTTGCGCCGCGGCTGCGGTTATTCACGCTGTAAATCCCGACGCAATAGCCCACTGTATCGCCGGGTCTTTGACATCGGAGCCCGCACACGAAGCGCTGCTTGACCGAATAGGCTGCACACCGCGGCATGATTTTGGAATTAGTCTTGGGGACGGGACAGGCGCAGCTTTGTCGATGCACAGCTTAAAATCTGCCGCAAGCGCATTAAAAACCCTATAATAATTCTGGCATTACTTGTGAATCGAGGAATTAGTTTTTTAATTCCTCCAAAAATAGGCATTTTAATCCTCTATTTTGAAAATAGACAGAGATCACATTCAGGAGATGTCTATGTCGGTTTTTGACAGCCCAAATTTTGACCACCACGAAAGTGTGCATTTTTTTTCCGATCCTGTTTCTGGCCTCGAATGTATAATTGCGGTGCATAATACAGCGCGAGGGCCGGCGGCCGGAGGTACACGGCTATGGACCTATGAAACAGCATCGGACGCTATGGATGATGCGCTTAATCTTTCGCGGGCCATGAGTTTCAAAAACGCCATGGCGGATATTCCGTTTGGCGGTGGTAAGGGCGTCATCAAAAAACCAAAGGGAAATTTTGACCGTCAGGCTCTATTTCAGGCTTACGGAAAGGCTATTGATAGTCTTGACGGCAATTATTGCACAGCCGAAGATGTTGGTGTGAGTACGGC
>CAYQNQ010000210.1:0-4214 GCA_964418815.1 uncultured Hellea sp. | reverse complement strand
TCACTCATTCACCAATTCTCCGGCGCCCTCGAACTCTCTATATCTCTAAATCCCGGCCTCAATAAACCCGTCTTTCATATTATTTACTTTCACTTCCTGTCCCGTCCTTGAGACGGGACCTTTTCCTTTCTTTTTGGGTCACCGTTGTCCCCGCTTCTCCTCACCCTGAGCTTGACGAAGGGCGAAGAACGGCGGGAATAAACCCATATTTAAGTCCTGCATAAGCAGGGTGCCAGGAGCTCCCGACGGTAGTTTTGCCCCTCGTGAGAGGGGCACTGGTTGCGGGGACATCTCATCCTTTCGGACGAGGCGCTCCCGCTATGTTAAACGCGGCGCTCCTATTTTGCCCCCCTTTTATTATTGGAGGAGAGCCAGGCTGCATGCCGCGTCATAAAGTTCGGCCAAACAAGAGCCCCTAATACAGGAATAAAAAATGACTTACAAGAATGTTGTAGGAATTTTTTCATATTTAAAAACGTCCCGCCCTCGATGCGAGACCTCGCCCTCAGAGGTTTTGGGTGAGTTGGCCGGATTTCATACCTCTGCATGTGTCTGACTTAGAGCGATTTTGAGACGCTTAAATTAGGGCTGTAAAATAGAAAGAAACACTAAGTATAATTCAATGCTCCCTATCCCCATAACTGTCTGGTAACTGGACTAGGCCTCCTTCAACCCTCTCTCCAGAACATTTAAATTAGCAATGTATTCATCGCGATGTTCCCAATGGGTAGAAAGTTCGGCCCAAATTTTTTGTCGGTCTATTGCCAGTTGTATTAGCGGCTTATTTTTTTGATCAATTTTTCCTTCATCGACTAATTGACCAAATCCAGTTGCGATTACCGAAATGTCGACGGTAAAGATATATTGTCGATCATCGAAATTGTGATCGCTTATTTGAGTTTTAATAAGGTTCCTCTCAAGTATATTTTGGTTGTATTCTGACAAACCCTTTTCGGAAACACCTTCGATCGTCCACTTCAAACATTCAAATGTATCAGTATTCGAGTTGTCTTTTTTCCAGTCTCTAAACTCTGCCAAAGCCATATCGCCTTCGTCTGAACCGTAAGGCGCTAATTCATCAATGCATGACCAAAAGAACTCTTCCGGTATTAACTCGATTGCTTTTTCATGAGCATTATTTTTATCGATTCCATAAGGTTCATCTTCTGTCGGTACGTCTTCGACTCTTCCTACAATTTGTTCCTCATTCTTTGGAAGCGTTACATTTATATGACTCTCTTTGCCAAGAAGTGTGCTAATTTTATCGATAATTTTTTCAAAAGGATTCATTTCGTTATCTCAACTATGTTTGTTTCTCATTTTTTTAAAAATGATCGTCAGACTCTATCTTAACTGAACCACCTCAAAATAGGTGCCAGTCAAGCCATAAAGACAAACTTTACAAGCGTCCTTCTTTGGGTGTTTTAAGCCGCTGAAAACCTAATGTCTAATATACTCCGGGCGTAAAGTTCGGCCAAACAAAAAAGACTCACAAGAAGAAAATTGGAATTAATTCATAATTATTTTTACGCCAGACCTAAGGTCGGTTTAATGCGCCGTACTTGGTGGATTATTCTCAATGCCCCCTCTTCCATCAAACAGACATCACCCAACGAAACCATCCCCGATTTCTCAACCAACGGCCGCAAGAAATTCGCCCAGCTGATCCAGCACGAAATCCAGCGTGTCGTCGTTAATGGCATGGCTAAGCGGGAGCAGAATACCCCGGGCCATAATCTCGTCCGCATTGGGAAGGCCGCCCTCGGGCACAATTAACGGCACACCTTTGACCATGGGCTGACGGGAGACGTTGCCGGTCCATATGGTTCGGGTGTCAATGCCCCGGCCGTCGAGGAATAGCTGCATGTCCGGCCGTTTAAACCCGGCGTCTTTTTTGATGATGAGCGGATAGCCGAGCCAGGCCGTTTCCAAATGTTCCAATTGGCGCGGGAGTATGAACTTATCCGTGTGAGCCGCGAAAAATTCCATATAGCGATCAAACGTCTTGCGCCGGCGGGCCAGATTGGCATCCAGTTTTGAGAGCTGAACCAGACCAAAGGCCGCGCCCATTTCAGACGGTTCAAAATTCCAGGCCAGTTCGTCAAAAATGAACTGGTTATCATAGTGAATACCGTCCAGATCTTCCCAGAAATTACGCTCGCCTTTTTTCTCCCCTTTTTTGGAGCCGTAGAAATGCAGCTCTGAGCGGCGGCCCCAGCGCCGGAGCATGACGGCCCGGTCGCGCCAGGCCGCATCATCGATCATCAACATGCCGCCGCCGCCGCCCGCCGTCATGATATGAGAATTGGCAAAGCTGGTCACCGTGATGGTCGCCCGTTCACTTGTCGGCCGGCCTCTGAGGACGGGGGCAATAGCATCGCAGGAATCCTCAATAGTCGGAAGATTATGGCGCTTGGCAATGTCGGCTATGGCGTCCCAGTCCGGCGTGTTGCCAATAAGGTTGATGCACAGCATGGCCTTGGTCCGGGGGGTTATCGCGGCTTCAATCCTGGCCACGTCAATGCAGAACGTATCGATTTCGCAGTCGACCAGAACCGGCACAAGACCGGCCCGGACGAGCGGCGCGATATCTGTTGAAAATGTGAGCCCGCAGGTGATGACTTCGTCGCCCGGTTGAAGGTCCAGCAGCTCGACAGCGAGATAAAGAGCCGATGAGCCGGAATTGACCATGACCCCATATTTTTTGGCGAAGAGCGCCGCGACCTTGTGCTCGAATTTTACCACATTGCGGCCCGGCCAGAGACCTTGCGGCCCCGAGCGCAGCACGCCCACCACCGCCTCAATCTCATCCTCGTCGTGGACACTGCTGGAATAAAAGACGCGATCTTTGGACATGGTTTTACTTAACAATAGTTTTTGCGCCTTCGCAATGTCCGCCTTGGCCCAGAGCGGGCGTCCCTACCGGCAACCTTCCGTCTCCGGCAGGCGAAAGAGACAATCCGGCAGGTCTTGATTGATTTTATAGCTCTCCCAGATCACTTCATTGGCTTTGACGCCGTTATAGTACAAACGCACCCGGCCGGGCTGCACCCAGCTCTCGCCGGGATTTGAGAAGAAGTTCGAATAAATGCGCTCATGCCAGCCGCGCGGCGTATCAAAGGCCACTTTCAGAAGCGCGAAATCATCCTGCGCGATGCCGAAATAAGTGCTGCCGCCGGCCGGGTCCTGCACATCGACCAAATAGGCAGCGCGCCCGTCAATCAGATCGTCCGGCAGGCGCGAGAGCGTGTAGCCTTTATCCAGCGCGTGGCGCACGACGCCAAAGCCGAAATTGGACGACCATTGTTTGTCGCTCTCGGATTTGGGCTGCTGTCCGCCCGGCGTATAGGTGTACTCGCCGTCATAGCTGAGGTTTATTACAGGCGCGCCGCCGCGAATGGATTCGATGCGGACTTTGCCGTCCACCTTATGGGCGTCGGTTTTGGAGGCCGCGTAGACCCGCCACATATTATGGGTTTCGTGGCGCACGGCCTTGCCGTCCTTATAGAACACGCCGTAGCCGGCCATGGACAAAGACTTTGGCCGGGACCAGACCTCCCCGCCCGCCGCCTTGTGAGCCCGGGTCATGATGTCGTTCGCGCTCATGTCATTATCCGGCATGAGGGTCTGGAGCTTCACGCCCCTGTCGGCCCTCTCACAGCCTATGAACGTCATGACGGGTAAAGCCAGGGCCGCTAATAATACAATTCTCATTCGCCCGCATCCCCGACCGTGCGAAAGCCCACATGATTGGTCGGCAGGCCGGCTTCTTGCGGCTGGCGGGCGGCGGAGCGGTAGCGGCGGCAATAGTTTTCAGCGCAAAGGAATGAGCCGCCTTTGATCACATGGATGGGCTCTCCATTACTCTCTTGAAATTCCGTGTCGGTCCACTCCCAGACATTGCCGATCATATCGTAAAGTCCGAAGGCGTTGGGCGGGAAGCAGCCTACGGGCGCTTTGCCCACATGGCCGTCTGCGCCTTTATTCTCCAGGGGGAAATTCCCCTGCCAGGTATTGGCCTGTTCTTCTCCGCCCGGCGCCCGTTCATCGCCCCAGACATAGCGCGTATCCGCGCCGGCGCCGGCCGCATATTCCCACTCGGCCTCGCTCGGCAATCGGCGGCCCGCCCACTTGGCATAGGCCCGGGCATCATTCAGCGACACCTGCACGACGGGATATTGTTCGCGGCCGTTAATGGAGCTGTCCGGCCCGTC
>CAYQNQ010000209.1:0-4215 GCA_964418815.1 uncultured Hellea sp. | reverse complement strand
TCTGAAGCAAAGACTCGGGACTGATTTTCAGCGCAGTCAAAACATGCTCCCAATCGGGAAACTGGTTTGAACCAAAATGTATCAGTTTTCCTCAAAATCCGTCCTGACCGCGGCCGTTCTCATGATCGTCAATAAGGATGTCGCCGCGCAGCAGAGATTTATCCGGGGAGAAATTAAGGCGTTTGACCCACTCAAAACCAAGATGATTTTCAACCCAAAGCCGTTTTTCAGTATAGCTAAGCGGATTATATATTGAGGGAGCTGTCAGAATATAGGGATCAAATTTCTTATGAGCCAATAATTTGGCCAATGCAGATCTAGCGCCGGTAATAAGTTCCAATCCCGTATAAAAACCGGATCGGCTTTGAGGATAGGGATTATCGGGAAAAGCTGTTTTGTCCCGTTGATAAGCCCCTTCATAATCACAAAGGACGCCGTCCATATCAATATATACAACAATAGGCATTAAAGGATTTCCGGTTGAGCCTCCAGGAGACCTGGAAAAATGTAGTTATCACTGAATGATTTTGAACGGCGGTATAATAAAGCCGGCCGACGGCTAGTGGGGCGTTTCTCGCCTGTTTCCTCAAGCAGGTCAGACGTTTCTATTCTGCGCCGGAATGATTTTTTGGGCAGCGGCAATCCCAAAATAAGCTCAAACATATTTTGCAGCTCGGTCAGCGTAAAGTTTTCAGGCATGAGATTAATCGGTAAAGCTGCGTAGCGGGTTTTGGATCTCAGCCTGTTTATCGCCAGCTTTAATAGGTCTTCGTGATCAAACGCCAATTGATAATCAAGGGCTTTGGAAACGGAAACCCACTCGGATAATTCCTGCGGATCAATATTCCCTTTTTGCGGCAGGGCCAGATAGTCAATCAATGCAAAGTACAGAATGGTAACAGACCAGCCCCGCGGATCCCGTAATGAATTCCCGACGGTTCCCACCTGTTCGAGAAAGGGGGATTTTATACCAGTTTTCTCGAACAGCTTCCGAAACGCTGTGTCCTCGATCGATTGGTCTTTTTCCAGATTTGCAAACCCGCCCGGCAAAGCCCACCGATCTTTAAACGGCGGCGAAGACCGTTTGATCAGAAGAACCTTCAGCTGCCCCTCGTCCACGGCGAATACACACATGTCCACCGTGCAAAGCGGGGCGTCATAGTCTTTGGGATCATACGCCTCAAGGAAGGCCTTTTCTTCACGCGTCATGGCACCGCCTCCTGACCGGGTTGAGCCGCGGGGGGTCGCTTAACACCGGATTTAACGCTCGTAACGAGCTGACTGACCCTTTTCAGTAAGTTCTCGATATCACCAAAGAGAGGAATTTTGTATCGCGCGCAAACAATCTGAACATTACCACGGCGCCAGAACCCTTCCGGACAACAGACTATGCATTTTCCGGACTTGGCAAACAAGCCAAGCTCCATCAATGATACAGGGGCCTTTGTCATTGGATCAAAATAAAATAATATGAAGTCCGACTTTTCCAGGTGGTCCAATTCCCAGTTTACCTGCCCTGAAAAGTTTTCATCTGAAATATCCTGCTTCCAGGATCTATCCCAATCCTCTCTGCGGGGATTGAAGATGACAACATCCAAGCGCTGCAGCTTTTTCTGAAGGCCAGCTTGCCAGTTTTTGGCTTTACCCATGTCAATGGATCCGGCCAGAAAAAATGAAAGCCGGGCATCTGGCCTATCAATTCTTGCTGGAGATTTCACAATTTCGATCATTCGGTTCAGCCTCTATATTGACTCATGAATTGGTCAGCCGCGCCCGAATGGCTCCCAGCGTGTCATCCAGAACCAGTATTCCATCTTCATAGACAGTCTTGAATTCTCCGCCGGCTTCCTGCGCATGGGTTTGTTCGTCATGGAGGACATAACCATCTTCAGACTTTTCAACGCGTAACAAGCCCTTGGCGGATTTCTTAAGGCCGTCATCCGTGATCGGGTCTTTAAAAATGTTTCGGCCTTCTCCATTGACCTGACCCCAGGTCGCTTTGACGGCAAAGCCGAAACTATCCCGGGTCATATACTGATAAGTGTAGCTACCGACCCCGAGAACGATATTGCTGGAGGCAAACCCTTTGTCCGCCAGCCCGGCTAATATGCGGTTGGCCCGATCCAGAGTGATAGAGTCGCCATAAATCAGCCCAACTCTTTCGTGGAGGCACTTAAAGCCTTTATCGGTTTCGGTGCCTCCAAAAATGTCCCAGAGACACTGGACGGCGCCTTTATGAGCCGGTGTGCCCACAGGCGCTTCCGGGTCACCGCAAATGATTTTGACCGGGTCACCACTATCCGGCCGAAAGACAACTTTTCCAAGGCCCAGATCATTGGGCTGGCGGGCGAGTATTTTATCTTTCAGCTCGGCGGCAAACTCCGTAATGACCTGCCAGAAATCCCAGGTATCAGACACAATGCTGACAATGCCTTTTGGATAGAGGTCTTCAATGAGACGACGAAAGGTTTCAATCTCGTCGTCTTTCGTGCCCATACACATAACGCTGTGTTCCGTCGCCGGGACCGACACACCGACCACGCCTTTGGCATTGTAATAATCCTCGAGATAATCAATAGCCGCAACCGTGTCGGTACCCACAAAGCTGGTCAGATGGCCTGAGCCGTTTTGCACGGCATCGTGAATTCCGCTCATGCCGCGAAAACTAAAATCATGGGCCTGTACATCGATGCTGTCGACCGGCACGCCTGTCTTAACAGCCGCGGCGCGCAGGAGTCTTTTATACTCATAGGCGATTGTTGCTGTGGCGCAGGACTTCCACAATCCAGCGCTAAGGCTGGTTTCCAGATAATTGGTCAACCAGAAGAATTCTGGCTTGGTATTCACCATGGTCAGCATGGGAACTCGGATATTGACACGGCTGCCTTCGGGCAGCGCTTTGATCTTGATCGGCAAATAACCCAGATCATGAAGCGCTTCCAGGTGATCGGTAGGTATGGTGTCTTTGCCCAGGGAGTCGTCCATTCGGGCCTTGTATTTTGCGATCACCTCTTTCTTAGGGCGGTTGAAAAATTCAGCGTTCCAGGTTTCGATCAAAAAGTGTTTGATAAAACCCTGCAGGCCGAAAAACACGACGCGGTTATCATAGCCGTCTATAACAGGGGCCAAACGCGCCGAGCGTGGCGTCAGGTTGGAATACACATATTCTGTGCCTTCAGGATATTGGCGTCTGTGGTCAGCTTTGTAAAAGTCGATAGCGGTTAAAGGATTTAGTCTCATATCAGGCTCCTTCGTTATGCAGTTTGAAATGGATAGGCGTAAGGGATCACGGTTAGCCGCGGATCCGGCTCATGCGGAAAACTGGTTGTCGTAAATATGTGGTCGATAAGGCCATCAAAGACATTCAGGCCTTTAGAGAAAATACCGTGGGTGACAAAGAGAATGATTTTGTCGACATTCTTTTCCCGTAAAATTTCGGCGATTTTGATAAAGGTATAGCCGCCGTCGCAAATATCATCCGTGATGATGGCGGTTTTGCCGCCCAGATCGTCAGCCTTAACTTCAGTCCGTAATATTTGACCGGTCGCTGGATCGCGAACTTTTTCGCAATAAATGATAGGCAAAGGATCGGTGATCCCAAGTGCTGTGGCGATGGCTTCGGTTCGTTTAACGGCGCCCTTATCCGGACATATCAAAACGCTCTCAAGCCCGTTCATCAGGCTGATCAGTTCAAAATTGCTCTTGATTATATCTTGAGCCGGAATGTTTTTCGCACCGGTCAGTTCCGTCCCAACCGGGCTATGGCAATCCCAGATAATTAATTCGGCAACATTTTTAATTTGCGCAAGAAGACCTGCCATGACTTTGAGCGAAAAAGCTTGTCCCGGCGCGCAGATACGATCCTGACGGGCATAGGGCAGATAAGGAATTTCAATTCTCAAACCGGGTTTTTCGTATTGCGCATTCAGCGCATCGGCTAATAACAGCAGGTCAAATATATCCTCGGCCTTCCGTAACTCGGCGCGAATCGTAAAGTTCGTTACTTCGTCAAACGTTCCAATCTGTACATGGCGCTCGCCGCCTGAAAACGTTAAAAACGTCACTTCCAGAGAGGCATTTTGCGTATCAAATAATCTAACGGGCATCTGTTAAGCTCCTTGCTTGATTGTTAAATGACACAATGACACTTATTTGTCAAGAAATAAATGTCATTGTGTCACTTTAATCACCTCAGAGGCATTTATCCCTGAATAG
>CAYQNQ010000208.1:0-4330 GCA_964418815.1 uncultured Hellea sp. | reverse complement strand
TTCCGTCGAGCTTTATGGATTTAAGGCTGATTTCATCGCCGTCGAGCTCAAGAGGACCGCCCGCGAGTCTCTTTAGCTCTAATCTTGATTTCACCCTTGTGGCCGCCGGCTTAAGGTTAAATTGTAAAAAAATATGGTCGATCTGGAAATTTGGCGGTGTGTAATCGGCCAAACGTGTTGGCGATGGGGCAACATCTGTGCGCATGGAAAACTCCTGATTTCGCCGCGCAAAATGGCTTTTTTCGAGGGAAAGGCAAGCGAACTCTGTATAAATTTGGAGTTCTTCAACAAAAATTTAACAGCACTAAGTTAAAACCGCCGAGAAAAATAATGGGTGTTGGGTGTGATTGAAAAAGTCACTGATTTATACCGGACGAATATATCGACGGCCGAGAAATTTCTCATTCTTGTTTGCATGTCCCTATTGCTGATCAATGTTGTCATTATCGCAGTAAAAGGCGTGGCAGTATTTTGGGCGGGTTATGCTTTCAGCCTGATGGTTTCAATGCTTCTCATTGGCATTGGCTTGTTTTATCGTCTGTCAAACCGCAGCAAGCGAATTTCGCTCGCCCTTTTTGGTGCAGGTTTATACATCTGGTTTTCGGTAGTGATGTCCACATATAACTATTTGCTCCTGCCGCTGAGCATACCGACCATAGACCCGTTCCTGGTTAGGATAGACGCGTTCTTCGGCTATCACTGGCCGGATCTTATGGTCTGGGCATCGGAAAACCCAATTCAATCCAATGTTCTAAAGTTTATCTATATGTCGACAATTGGACAGATAATGCTTTTGATATTGTGGCACGGATTTTCGGGCAGAGCCAAAGATCTGCATAATCTATTGGTCGCGATGACAGTATCAGCTGTCTTGGCCATATGTTTTTGGGGTTTGTTCCCAAGTCTGGGTCCGGCGGCTTATTACGATTTACCGCCCGAAATCTGGAACTCAGTTCGCCCTGTTGTGGGCTATGAATACGCTCAAGAACTTAAAGACCTGGCCGCCAACGGACCAAGCATATTGGCTCCCGACGAGGTTCGCGGACTGATAGCTTTTCCATCCTTCCATGCGGTATTGGCATTTATTGCGATCTGGTCATCTCGAAAAATCAAATATGTTTTTCCAGTATTTCTGATTGTCAATCTGCTGATGATGCCAGCCACGCTCATACATGGTGGGCATCATTTAATTGACCTTCCGGCGGGGTTCGTGACTTTTCTTCTCGGCATTTACGCTGCGAAAATTATTTTAAGGAAAGTTGAGACGCAAAGTTCAGACCCGTTAGAAGCTGCCATCGTCTAAAGATGGGCTCGCCGTCCGACCCTGCTCAAGTTCTTCAAGAAAAAACTAAAGCGACACTTCCTTTTGTTCCATGAGCCATATGCAAAGCATCATGGATAACACAGCACCGACCGGCAGTGTCAGCTTGGACGAAAAACCACCAAAAGAGATGTCATTGACCACGGAAAACAGGCTCTGAACCTGAAGTCCGGCAATTATGGCGCCAATGCCTACAGCAGCAATCAGGCAGATTCGCTTGGCTTTGGCCTGCCGGGCTGATTGCGCTTCGATTTCGGCGAAAATATTGTCCGAAAATTCGTCGTCGGGCGTGTCGGTACCGTAATCTCTGAGCAGGGTTTCAAAATTTTTGTCCGGGATGGGCATAAGGTTCATTTTACACTTTCATAGGATTTAAGCAAATCCCGCAGGCGGGCTTTACCGCGGGCGACATGGGATTTGACAGTGCCAAGGGGCATGTCCAGAATTTCGGCGCATTGGCCATGTGAATATCCATAGACCAAATTCATCATGACGGCAGCGCGGCAATCTTCCGGCAGGCTGTTCATGGCGTTTTCGATATCGATCGAGGCTCCAGACTGAGCGGCTGTGGAGACAATTTCCGGCTCAGGCGCCAGGTCTCTGCGTCTTTTTTCCTTGCGGTAGTGATCCAGAAATTCCCGGTAGGCGATGCGAAAGAGCCAGGCTTTGACCGCGGCTATATCGGTCAACTGATCCCATTTATGGTACGCTTTGATAAAGGTGTTCTGCGCCAGATCGTCGGCGAGCGCATCATTCCGGGCCAGACGCCGCAAAAAAGTTCGAACCGCACCTTGGTGAGTGCGGACGATGTTTGAGAATGTGTCTGCGCGCCGGATAAGCGGGCCTACCCGGCCTTACGGCCAAAAAGGAACCAGAATATGCAGTAAACCAGACCGACCAGGAACGGGAAAGCTGCGAGGCCGCCCATAACGTGGCGGGCATCGTCATCATTTGGAAGCGCGTTGCCAAAAATAACCGTAGCGATTGCGATCGCGATCAGGATCATCCCGATTTTCAGGTCGCGATGAGGGGTAACTGGACCGACGCCGAGCGCTTTGATCATGCTCTCATCAACCTTATCGCCTTTTTCAACGATTTTTTCGATGGTTCCGAGTGTTCGGGCGTGACGCTTGGATTTCTGGCTCAAAAATGCCCAGATCACGAATCCAATCGTTAAAAATATAGAAATACCGACTAAGTGTTCCATGAATTGTCTCCTTTTTTCAGTCTTACACTTAAGACGACACGAGAGACAAATTTGGATGCAAGAAATCGCAGGCTTGCACTTCACACTGTTATGGCTCTAAACAGATTTGAACAAAAGAGGTCACGAATTCATATGCGCAAAATGGGTCTTATTATTGTGGTGATTGCCGCTGTTGTTTTGCTGGCTATGTGCCGCGGCGGACCCTCAAAAGTCGTTGTGCCGCCTAGCGCAGCAGCCGAAACAAAGCTGACTGTCGCGCAAGGAGAGTTGATCGGATTTACAGCAGAAAACGGCGTTCACGTCTGGCGCGGCGTCCCCTTTGCGGCGGATACGTCCGGTAAAAACCGCTGGCGCGCTCCGAGGCCGGCGCCAAATTGGTCAGGCACAAGAGAAGCGCTGGAATTTGCGCCAGTCTGTCCCCAAATTGCGACGCCGTTTACGCCGATTGAGGGCTTTACCAATTGGACGCTGGAAGGTTCTGAAGACTGCCTTATGATGGACATTTACACGCCGCCAAACGCCAAAGGCCGGTCGTTGCCCGTGATGATGTGGATTCACGGCGGCAGTAATGTCTCCGGCGCGTCGCAGCTTTATGTGGGCGAAAACCTTGCGCTCAACGAAGATGTGATCGTTATGTCTGTGCAATACCGTCTGGGACCAATGGGATGGTTTTCTCATCCCGCCCTGGTGGAGAGCGCTCAAACACCGGAAGACAAAGCCGCCAATTTCGGGACCCTTGATTTGATTGCCGCTTTAAAGTGGATACAGACCAATGCGGACGCTTTTGGCGGTGATCCTGACAATGTGACCATTTTTGGCGAAAGTGCAGGGGGCCATAATGTGGCGACCCTGCTCGCTTCGCCGCTGGCCAAAGGCCTGTTTCACAAAGCGATTATTCAGTCGGGCGGCTTTGACTCTATCACCATTGACGAAGCTCGCGGCAACGCAGGCGACCTGCCCAATACATCCTTGGCAGTAACCGAGAGACTTGGCGGCGCCGAAAAATTTCACACGGCGAGCCTTGATGAGGTCTTTGAAGCCTATGAGCGCGACGGCGGTATGTTTCTCGACCTGCCCAAAGTCATTCAGGACGGTGTCGTGCTTCCTGCTACGTCGTTGCGTCAGGCCTTCGCTTCAACGGATACGTTTAATGCTGTGCCCATCATTAGCGGCGTCAACCGCGATGAAATGAAACTGTTTTATTTGTTTGATGACCGCCTGACCAAACAAAAATTCGGCAGGTTTCCGGTGGCCCGGGATCAGGATGTCTATGATGCGGCGTCTGATTATAGCAGCCGGGGATGGCGTATTCGTTCAGTTGATCGCCCTCTAGCGATGATGACAGAAGCCGGACACGATCAGGTTTACGGCTATCAATTTGACTGGGATGAAGGCGGTAAGCTGTTCTGGACTGATTTTTCAAAAATGATGGGGGCCGGGCACAGTCTGGAAATTCCCTTTGTCCTGAACAGGTTCGATTTTTTCGGTCGCATGGACAGCGTATTATTCAAGAAGAAGACAGCCGCTTCACGGGAAAAAATCAGCCGCTCCATGGGGGCTTACTGGGCTGAATTTGCGCGAACCGGAACTCCGGGATCGACAGGTGGTACCGATTGGGCAGTCTTTGGCGATGCGGCGACAGTCATGCATTTCGATAGTGATAAGGATGGAGGCATCCGTCTGGAAACAGGACCCGATACGGCCGCAAAACTTGCAGCAGAACTCAAATCGGACGAGCGGATTAACGCAGACGTCCGATGCGAAATCGCACAAAATGTCGCCAATTGGATGAAGGATTTCGC
>CAYQNQ010000207.1:0-4411 GCA_964418815.1 uncultured Hellea sp. | reverse complement strand
TGCTTTTCCTGCAGGCCCGCCGTGCAGCGAAAGACCCCGCCAAAATATCCAACATCCTCGCCAAAGACCAGAACGTCCGGGTCCTGACTCATCTTCACATCCATGGCCGAGCGGATGGCTTCTATCATATTCATTTCGGCCACGCCTATTGTTCCTCGCTCTTTTCAATGTTTTCTATCTCGAAAGCTTCAAGTTGTTGCTGCAGATGCGATGGGATATTTTCATAGACCTGCTCAAACATGGTCGCGGGCTCGATGCCGGATTCTGTCGCCATAGATCCCAGCTTTTCGGCCGCCTTGTAAGACGCACGAATATAATCGGCGACTTCTTTGTTCATCTCTTCGTCCTGATCTTCATCCCATTCGTTAATTTTGATAAGATGAGTTTTCAGGCGTTCGATAGGGTCGCCAAAGGGCCAGACATCAGGTTCATCTTTTGGCCGGTAGCGGGACGGGTCGTCCGATGTGGAATGCCCTTCCATCCGATAGGTGAAATGTTCGATCACGGTGGCGCCGCCGCCGCGCCGTGCCCGTTCCGCCGCCCACTGCATAGCCCCATAGACAGCCAGAAAATCATTCCCATCGACCCGAAGCGTCGCCAGACCATATCCGGTTCCGCGCGCCGCAAAGGTTTCGCCTTCGCCGGCGGCAATGCCCTGAAAACTGGAAATAGCCCATTGATTATTGACGACATTAATAATGCAGGGTGCCCGATAGGTGGACGCGAAGTTTAGGGCGTAGTGAAAGTCGCCTTCCGCTGTGGCGCCTTCGCCCGTAATCACGGAGGCAATTTCGTCATTACCTTTATAAGCATTGGCCATGCCCCAGCCCACTCCCTGGATGAGCTGAGTGCCAAGATTGCCCGACACGGAAAAAAAGCCGTATTTTTTAAAGGAAAACAAAATCGGCAGGGATTTGCCTTGCAGCGGGTCGCCTTTATTGGACAGGATTTGGCACATCATATCATGCATGGGACAGCCGCGAGCGATCAGGATCCCGACCTGCCGGTAAGTCGGGAAAATCATGTCTTCATTCCGCAGGGCCATGCCCATGGCGACACTAATGGCCTCTTCGCCTGTGCTTTTCATATAGAAGGAAAGTTTGCCCTGACGTTGCATGTTGAACATGCGCACATCCATATGGCGGTTGATGGTCATAAAGCGCAGGGCGTGCCGCAAGGTCTCCGGCTTTAGCCCTGGATCCCACTCGCCTTCAATTTCGCCGTTAAAACGCATCACCCGGATAAGCCGGAGGGCATGCCCGGCGGTTTCGTGGGCCTCGACCATAGGATCTGGTCGCTCGGGCGTATGATCGGCCGGGACTTTGATATATGAATAGTCGGGCTTGTCCCCAGGCCGGAACGGCGGTTCGGGCACATGCAGTCTGGGTTTATTAGACCGTTTGGACATTAATTGATTCCCGAAATCGAATTAGTTGTTATTCCTAAAGTTAGCTTTTCAAGCATAGTTTTTTTAATTGATTTTATGTCTTTATTGAAATAATTTTTCAAGAACTAATGTTTGGAGAGATTATTATGCCGGGTCAAATTGACGGTATTGATGCTAAAATTCTTAATCTTATTCAAAAGAATGCTGCGCTTTCGGTTGCCGATATCGCCGATAAAGTCGGTTTGTCGTCTTCGCCATGCTGGCGCCGAATCAAGCGTATGGAAGAAATGGGTATAATTCAGGAGCGCGTGACCATTTTGAACCGGAAAAAGCTTGGATTGGATTTTGAGGTGTTTGTCGCCGTCAAACTTGGGCAGCCCAACCGAGTTAATATGGAAAAATTTGAACGGGCCGTTATAAAAATGCCCGAGGTTGTTCAGTGTGCGACCGTAACCGGCTCTGTAGATTTTATGCTCCGTGTGATCACCAAAGACATGCATGCCTATGACGATTTTCTGCGCGAAGAACTATTAGGGATAGACCTGATCTCTGATGTTCAGTCGCGGATTGTCCTGCGTCAGAGCAAAGAGTCCTTTGCCCTCCCGCTCAATCTTATTTCGAACGCCGTGCCGAGGATTTGATCTCGAAAATAAACCCCTTGTTTACCTCTTGCTGAAATCCCGTTACGCTATAGCGGGGAGTCAAAACTGAGCGATTTATTTCGAAAAGAAGTCATTGATAAACAATCGTCCAAACATTTGGGCGATGTGATTGTGGCTACGCCTCTGTCGTTTTGGGCGATTACGCTTTTGATTGCGACAATTATTGCCGGCCTCGTCGCCTTTGCCATGTTTGGTGAATATGCCCGAAAAGAGCGGGTTCAGGGTGTCTTGATGCCCAGCGCTGGCCTTGTGGAAATTGTGCCGACCCGCGCCGGGAATTTCGAAGAAATATTTGTAACCCTTGGAGATCAAGTTCGCGAAGGCGCCCCTTTATTCAGGCTTAAGAATGAAGTCGCGCTTTCGGGCGGCGAAAAATTGTCAGAAGCTCTTTTGGCGCAGATGGAAACTGAAAAAACCAATTTGATGGCTCAGCTTGCGCAAATTCCAACCGATTTCAATCTTCGAAAATCCAGGCTTAAAAAACAACGTCAGGAACGCACAGCCGAGGCGGCGCGATTTGTGGACCAGATCAATACGCAGCGCCGCACGGTGGATCTGGAAGAAAATCTATTTCGAAAAATGCAGGGTTTGCTGGCCGACGAAGCGGCCTCGGCGCTTGAGGTGGCGGCGGCTGAAAACCGTTATCTGACCGCCACACAAAACCTGCAGTCTTTGGAAAATTCGCGGGCGAATATTTTGTCCAGGATTTCGGACATTGAATCGCAAATGACTTTATTGCCAACATCGCAAATTCAGGAAGAATTAGAAATTCAAAACCGGATCAGCGCCATAGAAACCCGCATGATTTCCAATAATGCTGAAACTGAGTCCACTATGCGTGCCCCGGTTTCAGGGACGGTCGCCGCTGTTTCGGCCCGGCGCGGGCAACAAACCTATTCGGACCGGTCTGCGCTCACTATATTGCCGGAAGGCGCAGCCCTTGAGGCGGAGCTCTATGTGCCAACGCGGGCTATCGGTTTTATCAAGCCGGGACAACGCGTGCGCCTTCTCTATGATGCGTTTCCCTACCAGAAATTCGGTTTTCACAGCGGCGAAATTATTGAAGTTTCCAAAGCGGTTATAGCTCATCCTAAGACGTCAGACTCCGTTTTTGTTGTTCGGGCAAGGCTTGAGAACCAGAACATCTCGGCCTCGGGCGAGCTGGTTCCTCTACAGTCGGGCATGTCGCTTGGAGCAGATCTGATTTTGGAGGATCGCAAGATTTGGGAATGGGCCTTTGATCCGCTGCTCGGAGCCATTCGCTAATGCTGGAGGGTCTTAATTTTACCGGCGCGCGCCGTTTGCCCATGATTTATCAGACGGAGGCCATGGAATGCGGCCTCGCGAGCATGGCTATGGTGGCCAAATATCACGGTCACAATATTGACCTTAACGGGCTTCGCCAGCGCTTCCCTGTTTCGCTCAAAGGGGCAACGCTCACCCAGCTCATGCAAATGGCCAATCAGCTGGATATGGGTCCGCGAGCTCTCAGGCTCGAACTTGAAGATCTACCCAAATTACAATTGCCCGCCATACTCCACTGGGACCTCAATCACTTTGTCGTCCTGAAAAAAGTTTCGGGCAATAAAGTCCATATTCATGACCCGGCCATCGGGGCCAAAGTCATGAGCCTCAAAAAGCTGTCCGATCATTTTACGGGCGTGGCCCTTGAGCTGACTCCCACGACAGGCTTTACACGCCAGACGGCCAAACAGACTATGCGTATGTCAGACCTCTGGCGGCGTCTGGTGGGTATGAAGCGGGGGTTGTTGCAGCTCTTAATCCTGTCCGTTGTGTTGCAGCTCATCGTTCTGGCGTCGCCATTTTATTTGCAATTGGTCATTGATGAGGCAGTGCCCAAATTTGATCACAAGTTTCTTTTGGTTTTGGCGCTGACATTCGGATGGTTGGCCATCCTGCGGGCTGTAACGCAAATGATGCGCGAATGGACCATACTCTATTTCGGCTATCAGATGTCTTATCAAATGGTCGCCAATTTGTTCCGTCATCTCATTCATCTGCCAACGGATTTCTTTGAAAAGCGCCATATTGGAGATGTTCTCTCTCGAATGCGCTCAACCTCGCCTATCCAGGAGGCTCTGACCCAATCGGTTGTTGCGGCTATTATTGACGGAATCATGGCGGTCATCACGGGTATTGTCATTTTCCTCTATTCCCCTTTGCTGGGCACTATTGTTCTGATTTCTGTGGCTCTTTTGGTACTTGTGACCTTCGCATTTTACCCGGTTCTACGGCGGACGCAGGAAGAGATGATTGTCAAAGAAGCCTTTGAAGCCACACACCGCATTGAAAGCATTCGCGGCTCTACGGCTATCAAGCTCTTTTCCGCCCAAACAAACCG
>CAYQNQ010000206.1:0-4453 GCA_964418815.1 uncultured Hellea sp. | reverse complement strand
CGCCGCTCCCTGATTATTCCGCACCGGGCTTATCAGGTCATGCAGGAAAAGAACCCGCCAACCCTGGCCAAGACTCGCAAATATGTGGTCGGCACGGACGGCCAAATTTTGAGCTATATTTAAGAAGCACTTTAGGATTATGGGCAATGTCACAAACCGGTAATTTCATGGAACTCAAGGAAGAAAAAATCCGCGAAAAATACGCGCAGGCGGAGAGCCTTTTATCGGGCCTTGATCATACACCGCGTCTGGCCAAGACCAAAGCGGCCCCGGCGCAAAAGTCCGGGCGCTCACCGGGAATCGCCAGTACGGGCCGGCGCTTTCGTTCGACCACGCCGGGTCTGGTGACCAAATCCACCGCCCGCCCCGAAGGCGTGCACCTGATCGACCGGGTCCATTCTATTGGCCCGGAGAATGGAAGAGAGTCGGCCATCACGACGCCGTTGCAGGCGGGTATTCTGTCCTCCCTGCGCCGGGCGCTGGCCACGGCCATGGTCGTCGCCGATCAGTTCGCCCAGCACACAGGCCTGTCGGAAATGATGAAGGAAAACCTGGCCGGGAAACTGTCCCGCTCGCAAGAAGGCGACTTTGGCGAACTGCTGGCGGCCAGCTCCCTGATCAATCTTCATGTCTTTGCCAATATGGCCAGTTTTCTTCTGGCCTCCCAGCACGCCGATGTGTCCGAGACCAGCGTCGAAATCGGCGCGGTGGAAGAAATCCTCACGGACAATCCATCTTTGGCCCTGTCGGGCGCCATTTGGGAGCTGGATCAGGATCTGGCCATATTTGCGACCCGCGAAGACCTGCTCATGCCCGTGGTCACCGCCTATCTGGAGCAGCTCATGGAGGCGGCGGCCCTCAGAGCGGCCAACACGCCGCGGCTGGAGCCGTTTACCTCTGTCTCTTACCGGGTCGAGGAAGATGATTTTCAAATCGACGGTTTTACCGCCTTTGCCAAGGCCAAAGGCTCCAAACTGGTCATGCAGTTTAAAAAGCCCCACGAAGTGGTCGGCAATCACATCGCCAAACATCAGGCCATGAAGCTGTCGAAAATGATCATGGCCTATGACTTTGAGCGCATGCTCAATCCCTTTGCCGAAATCGGCGGCTTTGTCTTTACATTCATGGGCGACGGCAAGCCGGGCACGGGCAAGACCACGCTTATTCAGATGATGGCCGGGCTGATCAATGAATATTGCAAAGTGGCGGATTACCCGTTTCGCTATGAAAACCTGTCGACAGAGAGCATCGATTCCTATCAGGGCAAGTCGGCGCAAAACGCCAAAAACTTTATCCGCAATATCACCGACCCCCATGTGATCGGGTTTGGGACGATTGACGATATCGACCAGCTCGCCGGCAAGCGCGGCGACCGGCAATCCTCCGCCGGTCAGCTGGAGATTACGGCCGTGCTCATGGAAAGCTTTGCCGGAGCCAATACGGTGGTGCGCGGGAACTGTACCTTCGGCATGTTCTCCAACTATCCGGAAAATGTCGACGATGCTTTGCGTCAGCGTGCGGCCGCAAGATTTCTGGTGGACGGGCCGCAAACCCGCGAAGACTATATCGACATTTTTCATTTGCTCATCGGCAAGAACCACAAAATCCCCGTGGGCAAACACAAGCTCTACGAAACCCAGCAAATCAAAAAAGCCATCGCCGCCTCCTATGATAAACATTCAAGGCCGCAGGAAGACGGGCTCATGGAGGTGTATGACAAGGTTTCAAAAACCATTGGCAAGCTTGATACCATCGCCAAAATCGGGACCTATCTCAAGGCCATTCAGGAGGTGGATGAGCGCTTTACGGGCCGCTCCATCAAGAACATCACCGACGCCGTCAAAGTCCGCGCCATGGATTTTGAACTGCCCGATGAGTGGATGGAAAAGCCCGACAAATTCCTGCGCAAGGATTACGAAACCAAAAAGAAAATGATCTCCGATATGTCCAAACCCATCACCATCGACATGGTCATGCAGGAGATTAACCGCTACGCCGATAGCGAGTTTCGCTATGCCGATAAGTCCGACGAGGTGGCCATCGACAACGCCGTGCGCGATATGCACCGCATGGAAGAAGCCAAGCGCCGTTATCTGGCGGAGAAGAGTGGGTGAGTTTTTTGGACTACACATTCTGTCATCCCGCACTTGATGCGAGACCTCTCCCTTTAGGGTTTTTGGGTGCGCCCAACAAAGCTGATTTCTTTTTGAGACGGCGAGGTCCCCGCCTGCGCGGGGATGACAAGCTTTTGTTGCGCGGGGTTTTTACGGTATGATGCGGCTCGTCCGATATGGCCTGATGTTTGGCAATCTGATCGAAGTCCGCTCGGAGGCTCTGGTCGGGCGGTATAACCGCGCGCTGAAACATCTCATCGACAAGGAAACCAAGCTCACGGAGTTTCATATCGATATTTGCGGCTACTCGCCGGAAATCGGCGACGAGCTGGGCGACGAGCTTTACCTCAACCCCAAGGGCTGTAACCAGCAGTTCATCTTGCTGACCACGGAGCAAAAAACCGCGCCGCTGATCTCGTCAAAATTCTCCACATCGCGCTCCATATTGAAGGACTTCATTGTCGATAATGAAGAAGAACTGTTCGCACTGACAGCCCGGGAGGCGGTCACGGGCGAGCTGATCAATTCGGTCTTTGAGGTCACTGAGCCGTCAGACCTGCTGCGCATAAACCAGATCACTATCGAGGCCGACACGGTCACAGAACATGTGGCCTTCGCCGAGACTCTGCAGGGCCATATCAACACCTTTATGAACGAACAGGACGCCTGGTGGGATGATGTGCTCATCGCCGACATGATCGAGATCGCCAAGACAACGGGGGATATCACCCGCCACCCGATCACGCTAACGCCCGAAACTTATGAAGTGGGCAATTATTACACGGCCCATTTTGACGGCATGTATGTGTTCCGCGACGTGAAAAAACCCACAGTCATTGCCCGCCGCGATGTGGGCGGCATGATGGATATGGGCATTGACTATGTGTTCAAATTTGAGGACCGCCGCGAGATTGCGGAATTTCTCTACCGGCAAAATCTCATCGAACTCATCGTCACGGAACAGAACGAGGACGACGCTGCTATCATTCAGCAAAAGCTTGATTTTATCGTCATCGCCACGGCGGCGGAGCTCGGCGATGATCTGGGAGATTTGTCGCGCACGCAAATCCGCGCCATTGCCCGGGAATATTCTGACAAGCTGCCGGAAGAATATCACGGCCTGAGAGAGATATATGACTGGGCCTCCCACAAGGGCCGCTATCCCAGCCTGGATCCCGAGCATCCCGCCTATTTTTATGCCTTTCGCTCCAAAAATCACAAACAGCGGGAGCTGGTCAATATGCTCTTATCCGAGCTCACCCCCTTGGATTTTCGGCAAATGTTCATATGTCATAAACAGGCCTTTTACGATGCTTACCTGTCCTGGGCGGATCCGAAACGGGATTATGTGGCCCGGTTTCTGGCCGAGGAATATATGGTCGATAAAGTGGCCGCGCGGGAAGCTTTGTTCGGGCCCGAGCCGACTATGGAAAACATGGTCACCAAAAAGGACCCCTACGCGCCGCGCATTAAAGTGAGGTATAAGACCTAAACGCCTAAGGAGAGAGGTGAAACGATGACATTGTTTGGATGGATCTGGCGGGGCACGATTTTATTCGTGATCCTGACCGTGTTTTACATTGCTCTGACCTTCATCAACCGCTTGCGTGAGCGCAGCCGGCTAAAGGCGGAGTTTTCGGAGGTCCAGACCGAACTGTCCAAAGAGGACTATATCGCCGCGGGCATGACCCGCTATAATCGGTCACTCAAAGCCAAACTGTTTCTGACCGTCTATCTGATTCCCGTCATCATTGGCGGCTTTCTGGTTTATCTGGGTCAGCTTTAGGAGAGATTATGCTGAGTTACATAAAATGGATTTTTCGAATTGTTTTTCTCCTCGGGACGTTTTTGTTCCTGCATTACAACCTGCCGCAGCGCGATATTGTTCGCGTGGTCGGGACCTTTGAAATCCGCGATGACAAACCGGCGGAGAGTTTCGGCGCCGGTCAGGCGGATGCCGGGTCCAAGGGTTTTCCCAACCGGGATGTGCGCTATATCACGACCAAGCGCCCCAATGGCCGGGCCATGGTTTACCGCAATACAGATACGGGTTGGGGCTGGCCGCCCTATTTCAAATTCGATACCTCTAATCTGACCGCGGACGCGCAGGACCTCATCCAGCGCGGCGGCAAAAATGATACCGAGGAAATCTGGGTGGCCGTGCGCCATTATGGCTGGCGGATCGAGCTCGTTTCGCTCTACCCCAATGCGGTCAGTTTTAAAGAAGTCGAAGGCCCGAATGTGCGCCTGATGCCCTGGTTTAATATTGCTTTTCTGACACTGCTCGCCCTTATTGCTCTGTGGATTTTCATGCGGGTGCGGCGCTTTAAAAAGGCGCG
>CAYQNQ010000205.1:0-4473 GCA_964418815.1 uncultured Hellea sp. | reverse complement strand
AGGCTTATAAAAACCATCTGGTTTATTTGGTTCGGGAAAATGCCCTGCCCCGAATCATAATAGTCGATATGAAAAGCGGCCTGTCCCACGACATCGATTTTGACGAGGACGCGTTCGGGTTAGGACTCAAAGGAGATCAACCCTATGACAGCGACTGGATGCGATTTGTCTATTCCTCGCCGACAACGCCCGCGCAAATCTATGACTATAATTTGAGTAGCCGAGAGCGCATATTACGAAAAACCCAAATCATTCCGAGCGGTCATGAACCAGGTGATTACAAAACCGAACGACTGAATATTACGGCACGAGACGGCGAAAAAATTCCTGTGACTTTACTTTATAAAACTGGACTAAATCTCAAAGCCGCTCCGCCTTGCCTGCTTTACGGTTATGGCTCTTACGGCATTACAATTGCCGCAGGATTTCGGACCCATATTTTGTCTCTTGTGGACCGCGGCTTTGTTTATGCCATAGCCCATATTCGCGGCAGCATGGCCAAAGGGTATCAATGGTATCTCGACGGAAAATTGGAGAAAAAAACCAATACTTTTAATGATTTTGTCGATGTGGGTCGAAGCTTATGCGAACTCGGGTATACGCGGCGCGGAAGACTGATAGCGCACGGCGGATCAGCTGGTGGATTGCTTGTCGGCGCGGCGCTTAATCAGGACTCCGGATTATGGGGCGGTGTCATTGCGGCGGTTCCTTTTGTAGATGTCCTAAACACAATGAGCGATGATACCCTACCCCTGACGCCGCCAGAATGGCCGGAATGGGGCAATCCGCTTGTTGATTCGGAGGCCTATGACCGGATCGCTGCATATTCGCCTTATGATAATATCGCTGAAACGGAATATCCCCCTATGCTGATTACCGGAGGGCTGACCGATCCGCGCGTGACCTATTGGGAACCCGCCAAATGGGCAGCAAAATTACGGGATAACCAAAAAGGCGAAGCGCCCATATTGTTAAAAATAAATATGGAAGCGGGACATCAAGGCGAGACGGGCCGTTATGACAGCCTCAAAGAAACGGCCTTGGAATATGCTTTTGCCGTTGAGACCGCACGGCAAGATTAAGATTAGGGCGCGATGCCGGCCTGACGCTTAAGCTGGGTCAACTTGGCCAGATTTGTTTCGCCGCCGTCCAGACGCCCTTTATTCATTTCGGTTTCCAAAACCCGCGCCGCCAAATCAAATCGCTTATAATATTCGTGGTACTGGACGAGCTTCGACAAATCGCTCTTTGTGGATAAAAGTCCGAGATCATATAATTTCGCGAATACTTGATAGGCTTCCTGAGTCCGGTTTTGGGCAGCCAAAGCACTGATCTGGAAGTCCCACAATTTACGCTCCTGCGGCCACTGTGCTGTCATGCTCTGCAAGACAGCCAATTGTTTATTGGATTGCCCCATCGAGTGATAAAGAAAATTCATCAAGTCATAATGTTTACGCTCTTTAGGTGCTTTAACAGCAAACCAGCGCTCTGCCCAAGGCAAGGCGTGATCATATTTTTCGGCCTCAACCCAAGCCTGAACCACGGCCTCCAGATATTTGACGTCCTGGCGGCCGGTTTTTCGTAGCCAGTTTTCCATGCCCATTGCGCCGGCCTCATACTGTTTTGTTGTAATCAGAAGCTGAGCGATAGTCAGTTCGAGACCCGTTGCTTCGTTTGGGAGTAAACCCCCGGCTTTGACAGCGTTTTGGAAATGCCGGATGGCATCTTTGAAATCCTTTTCCTGATATGTCACCTGCCCTAGCATTTGCTCTACGGTCGACAATTCATAAGACGACAGCCCCTTAATTTTCCGAACATCCTTTAGTTTTTTTTCAGCCTTGGAGTATTTTTGCTCTTCAATATATTCCATGGCTTTCGTCATGGACTTCTGAGTTTCCAGCGAAAACGTGCGCGATTTGACATCTTGAGCCTGGGTCAAGCTGGGCGAAGCGAGCACCACGGTCAGGAGAAATAAACGGAAAATCTTCATATCAAGTCTCTGATGATTTGTCCGCTAGATATCAGCCAGACCTATGATCGTCAAAGGACAGAACTGCAATTTACATGAAAATGATTTCGACCCGGATCATAGCCCGGGCCGCCCACACTATCGTATTTTTCGTATGAGATTAGGCTAAGTCTCCGGCAAAGCCCGCCCATTCTCATCTTGAACGATATAGGTAATACGGGTTTCAACGCCGGTCATATTGACAGGGATACCGCCCCGAATTTTCGGCAGATATTTAAACCCCCGTGTCGCGTGCACAGAATTTTTTTCAAACATCTTGTGAGAACACTGGTACGCATTCACGTTAAATGGCTCACCTCTGGGATTAACGTCAAACCGCATTAGGCAATGACCTGATCTTCCATCTCGTAAGGCACGGTCTGGAATTTTTGCAACAATTCGAACGATGGGCTGGGCCTCTTTGTCGGGCACCGAAGAATCAACCGGGGTCATGTCGGGTTCGGGCAAGTCAATTTTGACTGTGCGAACCGGCTCTTCCAAAGGCCGTTCCGATGGTAAATCAGGTTCGTCATTATCAATGAGATCCACAGCAGGTGGCACTTCAACCATTTTCGCGGGTTTCGGTTTTTCCGTTGTTCGAGTTCTGATGGGCGGGGTTTCAATCGTTTCCAGATAAATTGAAATGGGCTCGCTTTCCGGCTGGGCTTCAAAATCGACATGAATGAGCTTGATCATAACCAGGCCCAAGGCCGTGGCCATCGTTGCAGCGCCTATGGCTGGAATTAGATACTTAGACAAAATCATTTGGTCCTCCTTTTTGTGATAGTTATTATATAACATAAATTAATTTATAATGCAATAACATAACATATTTATTTTTAATACAAAAAACCCCGCCATTGGCGGGATAAGTAAGAATATTCTAGTCGCTGATATGGGCTCGATATTTCAGGTCATATTCTTCTTTATATTTCATGCAGTATTGGTCTTTTTCTGCCAAAACAAACCCACCTCTTATGGGCGATAAAGTGTAAGAGCTTTCAATCTTGATGAAGCACAAATCTCGCTCAATTTTTTGGATTTCTACGCAATAATTTTCATATGAACTGTTTTCGCTTGAGATGTAGTCAAGCCACTTTTGAGCGGAACCATAAGATCTTGTCGTCGCGGGTACCTTTTTAAACGCCGCAGACGCCATAGAGTTAAATTCATTTTTTTTGGAAAACTCCCAGTCTTTAATCTTCCCGTCTTCACAAACTGGCCGGGGTTCTAATTGCCCTTGCTCATACCAGCAATTTGCGATGAGACTCCACGCCTTGCCGCGATCATAACCCAAATCCATGGCCGTTTTGAGATTTGTTTCCGCCGGTTTACATTGGCCTTCATTATATAGAGCTTCCCCAAGCTGCGCATAGGCTTGGGCACTGTCCGATGCTTTCGCTGCGCGTTCTAATATTGGTATGGCTCTTTCATATTCCCTCGCTTGGCGGAACAACTCGGATAATCGGACCAGGTTTTCGCCGTCAGTATTGACACGTCCAGACTTCATTTCTTGTTCTAAAATAAGAGCCGCCTGAAAGGGCATTTCGTAATATTGATGATATTCGACAACCTTTTTTATATCGGCTTCGTCGGTCAGAATACCTTTTTGATACATGATTTTACGAACCTCAAACGCGTCCTTTTCCCGGCCGCTCTGAGTTAATAGTGAGACCCAGTTTTCCCAAAGGTCCCGTTCATCCGGCCAGCGCCCAATCATCTTCTTAATGAGATCTGCCTGGCGGGCGTGAAGACCAAGATTATGGTATATATAATTTAAGAGGTCGAAATGCTTACGGTTTTTTGGACTCGCGGCTTTGAACCATTTCTCCGCCCATGGCAGGGCGTTTTGATAGTTCTCAGCCTGTAGCCATGCCTGCATAATATATTCAACGTTCTTAGGATCATTGTCTTTCGTTTTGGCTATCCAGGCCTCAAGCCGCTGGGCACCCTGTGAATAGCGCTCATTAGAGATAAGAATTAGCGCGATTTGTTTTTCAAGCGAGGTAACTTCCCGAGACAATAACCCGCCGGAGCTAATGGCAGCTTCAAAACTTGAAACGGCCAGATCCATCTGCTCCGATTCGATATAGTAATGTCCAAATATAGAGTGAATGGCAGAAATTTCGTAATCGCTGTTATTTGGAAGAACGAGGGCTTCTTTGAGCTTGGCAATCGCTTCAGAGTAACGTTTCTCAGCTGCAAATCCCTGAGCTTCATTGACCAATTGTCCGGAAACAGTTCGAAACTGCCTCGCTTCCGAAGACTGCGCGAAAGTGACCTGAGATGGTCCGCAAATCACGCTGAATAAAAGGCAAGTCCCGGCGATTTTTTTAAAATAAAATTTCATAAATCCTCCCTGATTATATAGTTATACTATCACATAAATATATATTATGCAATAACATTACATAAAAGAGAGTAGCTACCTCATGTAAGCCATAAAAAAACCCCGCTCAATGGCG
>CAYQNQ010000204.1:0-4545 GCA_964418815.1 uncultured Hellea sp. | reverse complement strand
CGTTCTGATCTTTCTTGCTCGCGTTCCGGACTTCGTAGAGCATTTCATATTCCGTTACGCGCCGATTAACATTATTACTTTTCACCAGAGTCGGCTTGACCGTAATGTCAAAAGCATCCCCGATTTTCATGGATATATCTGAACCCGCCGCGATGTGGCCAATATTATCCTCACCGACAAACTGCGCTTTCCCGCGTTTGTCCTCCATATATACACGGACGGTACCGGCAGGGAGGGCTTCGCCCATACCCCCTGCTTTGGAATTGGAAAATGCGATCCGGCTTTCAACGTTAAAAGGTGTGCCGCTGCCCGTGAAATTCCAGTTATAGTATTCGTAGACTTTCTCTGCCTTCACATCTGCGGCATCTACAAAGCTGATTTGCTTTTTCTGTTTGCTCGCCAGCGTAGTTTTCCCTGGCAGGGGGTATAAATAATTATCTCCAATACGTTCTGCACTTCCGGCCTCGATACCTCCGCGCCGCTGGCCCTGATTATAATTCCGATTGTAGTTATTGCGGTTATGACGATTGTAATTGTTCTGATTTCCAGAACCTACATAACCCGCCACTACTGATAACTCCGCGTCGTGAAATGTCGTGTTTGTTGTATTATCAATAGTTGCCCATCCTTGAAGACTCAGTTGTTTGTCCTCTTCATTAAAGACAGCGACATAATCCGATGCCCATTTCAACCCACTTGAAATATAGGTCATATTGGCGTCCCGAGAGCCCGCACTGGCATCCACTCTGAGCGATAAAGTAGGGCTTGCCCGCAGGTTTTCTGGAACTTTGGGAAAAACAACTCGCGTCGGAATATTGTCATCCCGTAGAATCTCAATTCGATCACCAACCTGAATAACAACCCCATTATTGACAGAGAGCACTTTAGCCGTTTCGCGCAACTCATCGCCCGTAGCCGGATTGGTTTTGACGATTTCTATATATTCGCCCACAGCCTTTGACATAAGCTTTTGAGGCGTCAGCAGATCAAAATCGAAATTTTGTTCAATGATTTCCATATTACCGGCTTTAACGGTAACGCTTTGCGGCAGTATAGCCGAAGAAACTCCGGGAAGTTCGATTACCTCTTCACCTCCGGAAAACCGTATCCGGCGATTATCCTCAATCAGTGCGCGCCCATCCCCGTATATGGTCAATGCGAGATTATCGGAAACATCAGGCTGCGCTTGCAATGGGTCATCATCAGCCGCTTCCACTATCGGGGCACACGCCCCAATCATCAGTATGGCTGCTAGAAATATTGAACGTCCCATGAAATCCTCCCCTGTGAACCACGGTCTTTGACCACGATTTAGACTAGATTAGGGCAAAACTACCCAAATGGGAAGGTTTTCGTTATAGAGTTACAGAGCGGAGTTTAAGCTGCGCCGCGAATAGCTCCGTCTGACGTTGGTGCAGCATCTCCCAATAGCTTTTTAGCTTTAGCATAATTGGCTTTCAGACTTAGCCGCATTTTTTCATCACCGATCAGGGAGGCAAGCGTAATCGCGCTGCGATAGGCTTCGATTGAATGCTCTAAGGCTTCCCGGTCATCCTGAGCTTTACCCAGTGTAAATAAGGTCTCGGCCAGTGCCTGACGAACCTCGGCAACCTCGCGCGGCGGCGTATCTGTCGAAAACAGCTCCTGCGCCTTTCGTAAAGCGTCAACAGCCTCAATCAATGGCGCTGTATCCCCAGTCTGGCTGGCCAGCAGGATCATTTTAGCGGCAAGATCTCTATTGAGCTCCGCGAGTTGGCGGGTTGCTCTGCGGTGTTCGCGTCTTAATTCAAGTTTTTTACGCAATGGCACGGGCCTCTCCCATATTATTAGGCAAAACTTCTCACAGCATAGTTAATCAGGCCTTAAATTGAGGACGAGATTGGTAAAAATCCGTTAACTTTCGTTGATGTCAGCTGCGACAACGAGACGAGAAATAGAGTCGCCTTCACTGTCATAATTGTTTAAAGAATGGAAAGTCGTAGATTCTGTTTCAAGGCGCGAGCAACTGCCGCGCCTTTGGTGTGAGAGGTAATATATGGCCAACGTGGTCGTGGTAGGCTCGCAGTGGGGTGATGAGGGCAAAGGAAAGATAGTTGACTGGCTGTCTAGCCGGGCAGACGTTGTCGTTCGGTTTCAGGGCGGCCACAATGCCGGGCACACACTGGTTGTGGACGGAGAGACATACAAACTCAGCCTGCTGCCGTCTGGCATTGTCCGGGGCGGGAAGCTCTCGGTTATTGGGAACGGCGTGGTTTTCAATCCATGGGCATTTCTGGACGAAGTTGACCGGATTAAAAAGCAAGGCGTTAAAATTAATGCTGAAAATTTGCAAATTTCAGAATCCACAAGCCTGATTATGCCGATCCATTCGGACCTGGACGGAATTCGTGAAAACCGGGCTGATGGAATTAAAATCGGGACCACAAAACGCGGTATCGGGCCGGCTTATGAGGATAAAGTTGCCCGCCGCGCTATCCGGATTTGCGACCTCGCTGATCCCGAAAACTTGCTCGCGCGCGTTGAAAACCTTCTCCATCATCACAATGCCCTTCGCAAAGGCCTGGGCCATCCCCCCTATGATTCCGACGAACTTTATAATTCATTGCTCGAGGTCGCGCCTAAAATACTCCCTTTCATGGCTCCAGTTTGGAAAACACTGGATGATGCCATTCAGTCAGAAAAAAGAATTCTTTTTGAGGGCGCGCAAGGCGCAATGCTCGACATTGACCACGGCACTTACCCGTTTGTAACGAGTTCCAATACGATTGCCGGGCAGGCAGCAGCGGGTTCCGGAATGGGCCCTAGAGCATTGAGTTATGTGCTCGGAATCACCAAAGCCTATACAACCCGGGTTGGAGAAGGCCCGTTTCCGACAGAACTCACCGATGATATTGGTAAAAGACTGGGTGAGCGCGGCCACGAATTTGGAACGGTGACAGGCCGCCAACGCCGATGCGGCTGGTTTGATGCCTGTATGGTTCGCCAAGCCATCACCATTGGCGGCATTGATGGAATTGCCCTGACCAAACTGGACGTTTTGGATGGTCTGGAGGAAATTAAAATCTGTACGGCTTACCGTATGAACGGAAAAATTGTTCGGCATCTACCCGCCGGTATTAACAATCAAGCCAGCGTCGAGCCGATTTACGAATCCATGCCTGGTTGGTCGGGATCAACTCGCGGCGCGCGCAGCTGGGCTGAGCTTCCCGCTGAAGCTGTTAAATATGTCCGCCATGTGGAAGAGCTTATCGGTTGTCCGGTGGCTATGGTCTCAACCAGCCCGGAACGAGAAGACGTAATTTTGATGCGGGATCCGTTCAAGGCCTAGGATTGTGCAAAGCTGGAACCTTGATACCAAACGATTGCCCGCCGGAGCGGTGCTAATTGTTGGAGCAGGACTGGCCGGACTATACACAGCTTTAAAACTTGCTCCTCGTCCCGTTTTTATTTTGACATCGCGGCGGTCTGAAAAAGGTGCGGCGTCTGCATGGGCTCAAGGCGGCATCGCCGCGGCCTTGGATCCCGATGATTCAGCTGAGTCTCATGCCGCTGACACAATCGCTGCTGGCGATGGATTGGTTGATCCAGTTATCGCGAATATACTCGCACAGGAAGGACCGGATCGCGTTAGAGACCTTGCCCGTCTCGGCGTACCTTTTGACCGAAAAGAAGACGGCAGCCTCTATCTATCCTTAGAAGCTGCACATTCCATGCCTCGAGTCGCGCGAGTTAAGGGCGACACTGCAGGCCGCGAAATCATAAAAGTCATGGTAAACCACGCTCGAAGTGCGGACCATATAACCCCTTTGATCGGTTGGCGTGCTGAAAGCCTTCTATCGGATGGCCATGGCGGCATAGCCGGCGCTCTAGCGCGTCAGGATGATGGCTCAATGTTAGGGGTTGAAGCCGACGTAACCGTATTAGCGACTGGCGGTGTCGGCGGATTGTTTGCAGTGACAACAAATCCGAGAACAGCTCGCGGCGATTCTCTTGGAATGGCAGCTGTCATGGGCGCCGAAATGCGGGATATGGAATTTGTGCAATTTCACCCCACGGCTATAGACATTGGGCGTGATCCTGCCCCGCTCGCCACCGAAGCCCTTCGCGGAGACGGGGCAACCCTGATTAATGCCAGCGGGCGACGTTTTATGAAAAAATACCACAGTGACGGCGAGCTTGCTCCCAGAGATGACGTCGCTCGGGCTATTTTTGCAGAAATTGAAGCTGAACGGAAACCTATGCTGGACTGCAGAGAAGCCGTCGGCGACCATTTTCCCGACCATTTCCCAACCGTTTTTGACTCATGCATGTCCGGCGGGATAGACCCGCGAATTCAGCCTATACCGGTGGCGCCCGCTGTGCATTATCATATGGGGGGCGTTTCAACGGATAGTTTTGGCCGCTCTTCACTTGATGGCTTGCTAGCCATTGGAGAATGCGCCGCAACCGGACTCCACGGAGCCAATCGTCTGGCCAGTAATTCACTTCTTGAAGCCATCGTGTTTGGCGGCCGAGCTGCAAGCCTTTTGAAAGATAGTGAAATTC
>CAYQNQ010000203.1:0-4559 GCA_964418815.1 uncultured Hellea sp. | reverse complement strand
TATGGTTCGCTATCGCCGCCCATCTCGTCGCCATGCACATATGGCCCGGTCAGGAGCGACGTAGCTTTCTCATAATCATGATCGCCGTCTTCGGATTTTCGGCGGTCCTGGCACTCATCGCCTCCAAAGGTCGGCATCTATCCTATGTGGGGTTTGGGGCGGCGACGGTTTTAATGTGGCTGGCGCTTTAGATCGCTACTGATCCGGCTTCCGGTTAGGGATCTATAATCACCTCAACCGTGTCGGTTCCGGAAGCCCCCTGGGTCGAACTGCCAATATCAAAGGTCAGATTGTAAGTACCAACCGGCGGCTCCGATGCGCCGTTAAAGGATAATTCGATCAAATTCGCACCCGATTGCGCGACGATGAAAAACTCACTGCCTGCGCCGGAAATCGCGATATTTGTAATCTGAAAATTGTCCGGATTATTGATGTTGAGTGTTGTCCGGTCTGAACTCGCCTTGGAGATCGTCACTGAGTCTTCGACAATATTAATATCTGGGGCATTCAGAATGATATCGATACTGTCCGTATTCGGATCCCCCTCAGCCGTGTCAAAAGTAACGTTCAGGGTGTAGGTGCCCGCGGGTGCGCTATCGACTGTAAGTTCCATCAGAGATGTTGTGTCAAAAGCGACACCGAAAAACTCGCTACCGGTCCCGGTTTCCAGTGTGGCTGTGTAAGTCAGATTATCCGGGTTGACGATGCTAAGCAGGGCGCCCGTATTGGCTGTCGAAAACGTCCGGCTATCGCTCAAAAATGTCAGATTTGTTTCAACTGCCGGCAAAGATCCATCGGGTTCGATGGGGCGATCAGCAGAAGCTGCTGCAACTTCGGCAAGCCTGTCGGTGATAGCGTTTTGGGCGCCAGTAAAGGCATTGCCTGTATCGCCGATCTGATTGGCCACATCCGAAGCATTTTCATAAATATCTTCGACAGAAATGATCTCTCTATTGTCGTTCGATTCATTCGCGATGAGATTATCCGTTACGGCCTGGCCCTGAAAAATCTGAAGTGCATCAAAAGGTGCCGCAGCTTCCAATGCTGCTCCCAACAAACCGCCGCCTAAAAGAGCGGCGTAAATAGCAGTCTGATCCGAAGATGAAATGGTACTCGTAATATCAACAAATGGAATGGCGTAAAAATCCGCGTCCGGCAGAGCGAAAAGTGATGCTGTGTTTTGACGTGTCGGCAGGTAATCCTGCGAAATTATAATGGCTTCACCGCCATTTTGAGCCTGGCGTGCGAGGGCCTGCCCAACCATGTCCAGAAGCTGGTAATGGGAGAACATATTGACATTGACTTCGGTCGTGCCGAAGGGTGGCGTCAAAACTGCCGCCGTCAATGTACGCGGAACATCATTTGGGCCGGTTCCATCTGGCGGAATGACAAAACTTGAGCCAAAATCTATGCCACCCTCACTTAGGCAATTGGCGGCATCACAGACCATCTGCGCCCCTGCAAGACGAGCTTCAACAACCAGCATATCACTGACCTGAGTCCCTTCCGGGACGGTCAAGCTATAGCTGCCATCTGCCGCAGTCGTTCCGGAAACAAGGGGTGTTCCATCGGCGCCGTCCTCAGCGTCCAAAATTCGAACATCGGCGCCCGAAATCACCCCTTTGTGGACAATTCCCGCCAGAGTTATGGTCATAGGCGGCGGCGTCATGGTGACTGTGAGCGTTGCCGAACCTTGATTGCCGGCCGCGTCGCTGGCTGTGGCCGTACACTCACTGGTCGTTTCGGTTGAAACCGTCGCCGCCGTGAAAGTGTTACTGCCCACGTCAAAAGCGCCGCCATTGGTACAAGTAACCGTCGGGCCGGAAGTTACGCCCACATTATCAGTCGCCGTTAATGTGGAAGTTCCTGTCATGCCCGACTCGACCGTCAAGGTCGCCGGGCTAAAGCTGACATTCGGAGCTGTTGTGTCTTGCGCGGGCGGTGGTGGGGCAGAGTTATTGCCGCCGCCGCCGCCGCCGCCGCCACAAGCCGTTAAAGACCCCAAGGCGATGACTGAAAAGCCCATAAATAAAGATTTCTTGAAAATGTTCATAGTTCCCCACGTTGGATAGATTAGTGTTTTTTCTGCTACTAGATAACAATCCAAAATACAATTCAAATTTGATTTAAAAATCTAACCAACCAACTTTTCCCGAATCTATTTTCGCCCAAACATCTCTCAAACCGGCTCGGCGGTGATGACGTAATTGCGGCAAGCCCGGAGCGCCCCTTCTTCGCGGATCACTTCCAGGGCTTCGGCGCGCAAGGCTTCCCCGCGGCCCTTTAGTGCCTTGGCCAGATCCCGGTCTGCCAGAGCTTCAAGCCCACGGGCCGAGATGTCGATCTGGGCATTCACAAATAGGTTTTTATATCCGACGTCAAAGTGTTTGATGTTTTGCACCGCGAAGCCGGCGCGCTTCAAATGATCAATCACCCACCCCGATGGATATTCGCGGTAAGGCATATTTCCCGCCATCAAGCCGCAAGCATCGCGATAGCGGCCGATCTCCCAGACCAGACGCGCGGCCTTGGTTTCGGGACGGGCGGTAGGAACATAAGGCTCCAGCCCGGTCATATAAAGCCTGCCGCGCGTTAATGGTCGCAATCGCTTGAACAAATAGGATTGAAAATAAGGCGCAAATCCTTCCATGGCGCCCAGCAGGTAGTCAGCGAGGACCGTGTCAAAAACCCTGCCTTTTAGGAGCTGCGCGTCTGCCCAATTTCCCGTTATGATCCGATCGTCTGGTCGTAGTGCGCCATTTACCGCGCCGCGCACCAAATCCGCCTCACCGGTCGACCCCGTCACGGCGGTCCAGCTCTCCGTCGGCAATGCCTGAACCCAGCGAATGGAATTGGTTCCAGTCCCGGCGTCGAGCAATTCGCCCCAAGGGCGCGCACCTTGCAATTGTTCGATATGGCGATAAAGCGCCGAATGTTTTTTCTTTTTCACAGGTGATACCTCGGAGTGCTTCCAGCCTCTCTTATGCGTTGTGATTTAAGGACGCGAATTATTCAAGGCGTAAATAGTCCGGACATTCATCTTGAACTTTGTTGGCATTCCCCTAACTAATGCCACATGTCCTCTAACCCTGAAACATCCCTCGCCGAAGCGTCGGCGGCCTGGGTGCCGCACCGACCGGCCCGGCCCGAAAAGGTCGAGGGCGGAAAGACGTTTCAGCTGGTCTCGGAATATGAGCCCAAGGGCGATCAGCCCAAAGCCATTGCCGAACTGGTCGAAGGCATTTCGGATAAAGAGCGCGATCAGGTTCTGCTCGGTGTCACCGGCTCGGGCAAGACCTTCACCATGGCCAAGATCATCGAGGCGACCCAGCGCCCGGCGCTGATTATGGCCCACAACAAAACGCTAGCCGCCCAGCTCTATGCGGAGTTTAAGAGCTTCTTCCCGAACAACGCTGTGGAATATTTCGTTTCTTATTACGATTACTATCAGCCGGAAGCCTATGTGCCGCGAACGGATACGTTTATCGAGAAAGACTCTTCCGTGAACGAGCAGATTGACCGTATGCGCCACGCGGCCACACGGGCCATTTTAGAGCGCGATGACTGTATCATTGTCGCCTCGGTTTCCTGTATTTACGGCATCGGCTCGGTCGAGACCTATACGGCCATGACCATTGATGTGGCCAAGGGCGACACCAAAGACACAAGAGAGCTCATGGCGCAGCTGGTGGAGCTGCAATATACGCGCAATGATCTGGCCTTTACCCGCGGTACGTTTCGGGTTCGCGGCGACACGGTCGAAGTGTTCCCGGCCCACTATGACGATACGGCCTGGCGGATCGACTTCTTCGGCGACGAGATCGACTCTATTACGGCCTTTGACCCGCTCACCGGTAAAACCGTGCAGTCCCTGGACGCAGTGCGGGTCTACGCCAATAGCCATTACGTCACGCCGCGCCCGACTATTCAGAGCGCCATGAAAGGCATCAAAAAAGAGCTGAACCACCGGCTCAAGGAATATGACGAGATGGGCCGCTTGTTGGAGGCGCAGCGCATCGGCCAACGCACGGAATTTGATCTGGAGATGATGGCGGCGCAGGGCTTTTGCACGGGCATTGAAAATTACTCCCGTTATCTCACCGGCCGTAAAGCGGGCGAACCGCCGCCGACTCTGTTTGAATATCTGCCGGAAAACGCGCTTTTGTTTATGGATGAGAGCCATGTCTCCGTGCCGCAGATCGGCGCTATGAGCAAAGGCGATTACAGCCGCAAGAGCACGCTGGCTGAGCACGGCTTCCGCCTGCCTTCTTGTATTGATAACCGGCCTTTGAAATTCGAGGAATGGGAAGCCATGCGGCCCCAAACCGTTCATGTCTCGGCCACACCGGGCCCCTGGGAGATGAACCAGACCAGCGGCGTGTTCACCGAACAAGTCATTCGCCCGACCGGCCTCATCGATCCGCCCGTAGAAGTTCGGCCTGTTTCTACCGACGGCGCTTCGCAGGTGGACGACGTCATCGATACGGTGCGCAAAGTGGCCGCCAAAGGCTTTCGCTCTCTGGTCACAACCCTGACCAAGAAAATGGCCGAAGACCTGA
>CAYQNQ010000202.1:0-4562 GCA_964418815.1 uncultured Hellea sp. | reverse complement strand
CTGCGTCCGCAGGCTCTGCGAGTCGAAATTCAAACACTTTGGCTCCATTATAAGCTCTCACTAATTGTTCTATAAGCGCGTCTTAATTATTCCCTCTGGACCTGCACGTTTGTTGGGCGATCAGGTGACCTATTTGTGCTAATTTTGCAACAGGTTTCCAAAAAAGGCCTCTCCTTGCAAAAGTTAACTTTTTAAAGCTTGTCACAAGGGCCTCCCTTCGAACAAAGTAAATTGTCATAATAATAGACATATTACTTTGTGTGAGGGAACTAATGATAAAACTAACTTTTAAATCTGCATTAGCATTGACAGCATCCGCTGCCATGCTCAGCGCTTACGGCGCCGAAACGGTGCACGCACAGGACGGCCCCGTTGTAGAAGATGAAATCATCACAATCGGTACGCGCCGTAAAGACGCAAGGTCTGCCAAAGATGTAGTTGCGCCCGTGGATATTATCCCGGCTACGGAACTATTAAACCAGGCGCCGAATGATATCGCAGACGCTCTGCGGATTTCAGTCCCTTCATATAATGTCAACACGCAGCCGATTTCTGATGCGGCGACGATTATCCGCCCTGCAAACCTCCGCGGTTTGTCACCGGACAATACACTTGTTCTTGTGAACGGTAAGAGACGCCACCGCGCCTCTGTTATCTCGTTCCTTGGCGGCGGTATTGCTGATGGTGCTCACGGTCCTGATATCTCCGTTTTCCCGGCTTTGGCTCTTAAAAATGTTCAGGTTCTGCGAGACGGCGCGTCTTCGCAATATGGTTCTGATGCCATTGCGGGCGTTATCAACTTCGAGCTTAAGGACACAGCCGGCGGCATAGTTGAAGCTCGCTACGGCCAAACCTATGAAGGCGACGGTGAAAACTACCGGATTGGTGCTAATTACGGTATCGAATTCGGTGAAGGCGGATTCATAAACGTCACTGGTGAATATGGCGAAGTTCGCGATACAAACCGGTCTATTGCCCGCGACGATGCGGCAGCCCTGCTTGCAGCTGGAAACACAAACGTTATCGACCAGTCTGTCAACACATTGACCACAGACATTGACTCAGTTCAAATCTGGGGTCAGCCAAATATCAATGATGACATCAAGGTTTTTGTAAATACTGGCTATGAAATTTCTGAAAATCTGGAAGTCTACGCTTTTGGTAACTATGCTGAACGCCAGGCCGAGGGCGGCTTCTTCTTCCGGAACCCGACCAATCGCGGCGGCGTATATGCCGGTCCGTTGGTCAATGTCGCTAATGGTAATGCAGTCTGTCTTTCATATTTAAACCCAATGACAAACGCGCTGGAATGTAACTCAGAACTTGGCACAGACTACCAAGAAATCATCTTTACGCCCAATGGAGATGGATCTTTCTTGCGGACACCGTCTGGCGTAACATTAGCTCCAGGTCAATTTGGGTCTTCTATCCGGGTTGGTAATCTGAACGGTTTGGACCCAAGAGATTGCCCCGCTGGTATCCCGCTAGATGGATTACTGCCACAAAATGGTACGGCTTTAGCCACTGTCACTGGCGATGGCGTTGAAGGCAATTGTTTCTCCTTCATCGAGTCCTTACCGGGCGGTTTTGTCCCGCGTTTTGGCGGTGACAATCAGGATATGTCCATTGTGGGCGGTATTCGCGGTGAACTGGATATCGGAAACGGCCTAGGATATGATGTCAGTGCGTCTTATGGTAACAATCAGACGGACTTCTTTATCAATAATACGATCAATGCGTCTCTAGGGCCGTTAACACCGCGGAACTTTACGCCGGGATCCTATGAGCAGACTGACACCAACTTTAACCTTGGTTTGACATATGCTCTGCCTATCTCTGGGTGGGATGGAGATCTGAACATTGCCGGTGGCTTTGAGTACAGGGAAGAAGAGTTTGGTATCACCAGAGGTGATGACGCGTCTTTTGCAATCGGGCCTCTCGCGGCTCCAACCGCGGCTTTTCCAACTGGCCAGGGCTTCTCGTCCAGCTCTAACGGTTTTGGTGGTTTCGTGCCAGCAGCTGAAGGTGCCTTTGCTCAGGACAATATCGCTATCTACGGCGAACTTGAAGCCGACGTAACAGAGGGATTGACGGTTCAAGGTGCTCTGCGCTGGGAAGACTATAGTTCCTTTGGTGACACGCTGGATTGGAAGATCGGTGGTAAATTTGATATCGGAGACAATCTGACATTACGATCAACCCTTTCAACGGGTTTCCATGCACCGACCGCTGGACAGGCCAATGTGATCAATATCACAACCGCTTTCGTTGGCGGTGTGCTTTCCGATGTTGGTACGATCCCAATCACGACTGGCGCGGGTCAATTTATTAATGAACGTCGCCTGGTAAATGGCGATGATCCGTTCACACTCGGGCCGGAAGAAAGTAATAACTTTACCGTCGGATTGGCCGCTAATCTAGGCGGTGTCGATCTGACTGTTGATTACTTCAACATTTCACTCGACGGACGGATTGCCACAACCAGTAACCTGGATTTCCAAGGGGAGCTTCGAGCATTCGCGGCGGAAAATAATGTGAATGTAGGCGGGTTGTCGTCAACCAGTGAAATCCTGAATGCGTTGGACGGTACAATGTTCACAGATTCAGCCGGAAATATGCAAACCTTCAGCATATCTGATTTTGCGGGGTCGGAAGATCTGGCATCGTTTGTGGTTTTCACCAATAATTTCGATACCAGAACTCAGGGTGTTGATGTTGTTGCGTCCTATCCGTTTGATATCGGAGAAGGTTCAACGTCCATTACAGCGGCGGCTAACTGGACCGATACTGAAGTCACAGATCGCGGCCGTTTTGTCGATATTGGAGACCTCCGGACCCGTTCATTGGAAGAAAACATTCCAAGCTGGAAAGGAAACGTGACTTTGAATCACGAGCAGGGCCCTCTTCGCGGTCTGGTTCGTGCAAATTTTCACTCCGATTACTTTGAAGACCATCTGGGTACGAACGGTTTCCCGATCGAACTTGGCGGCGAAGTCAACTTCGATGCGGAGGTCACCTACTCCTTCTTAGAAGGCGCGGAAATCAGCGTTGGTGCATCTAACATCTTCAATAACTTTCCGGATGAGCTGGCTGACATTCCGCTCGGTGGATTCTCGTCCGTCGGCGCCGTTGCTGGACCGGCTTACCCATCCACCGCGCCGTTCGGCTTTAATGGTGGTCAATGGTACGCTCGGGCGCGTTACACGTTCTAAACAGAGCTAAAATATAAATTAGAAACCCCGCCCCTCAGTTATTGGAGGGCGGGGTTTTTTATTGGAAGTAGAGTGGTATCAGCCGCGCTGAATGCAGACAGCCGTCGCTTCGCCGCCGCCAATACAAAGAGAGGCCACGCCTTTTTGGGCGCCTCGTTTTTCCATGGCCGCGATGAGCGTTGTCATTATCCGCGCACCTGACGCGCCAATGGGATGGCCAAGGACGCAGCCGCCGCCGTTTACATTGACCTTGTCATGATCCAGCCCGAGCTCCTGCATGGCAATCATGGGCACAACCGCAAAGGCTTCATTGATTTCCCAAAGATCGACCTCAGCCGGTTTCCATCCCGCTTTGTCCAAAGCCTTTTTCATGGCTGTTACAGGCGCCGTGGTGAAATAAGCCGGTTCATGCGCGAAGGCGGCGTGAGAGACAATTTCTGCCAATACTTTATGTCCGCCCTTTTCGGCGTCTGACTTACGCATCATGACCAAAGCCGCCGCCCCGTCATTAATAGAGCTGGCATTGGCCGCCGTAACCGTCCCGTCTTTAGTAAAGACCGGCCGCAAGTTCGGAATTTTATCCGGGCGGGCATTGCCAGGGCCTTCGTCTTCTGTGACTGTGATATCGCCTTTTCGGTTAGGAACTGTCACCGATGTGATTTCTCGGTCAAAATCTCCGCTTTCCTGTGCGGCTTGTGCCCGGCGAACGGATTCGATGGCGTAGGCGTCCTGCTGCTCCCGGGTAAACTGATATTCACTGGCAATCATATCGGCAAACACGCCCATGGCGCCGCCTTCATAGGCGTCGGTCAGACCGTCAAACATCATAGAGTCGACAATCTCGGCATTGCCCATACGCATACCGCCGCGCGCCTTGGGAAGAAGATAGGGCGCATTGGTCATAGATTCCATGCCGCCTGCGACCGCCACATCCACGGAGCCGGCCTTTAAAGCGTCATGAACCATGATGGCCGCCTGCATGCCGGAGCCGCACATTTTATTGATAGTCGTGGCTTCGCAGTTCTTGGAAAGCCCAGCTTTAATCGCCGCTTGGCGGGCAGGCGCTTGTCCCTGCCCGGCTGGAAGTACGCAGCCCATAACGCTTTGCTCAATAGCGTCCGTGTCAACGCCGGCTTCAGCGACAGCGGCCTTAATAGCAGCCGCGCCCAGATCCGGGGCGGCGAGCGGCGAAAAAGCGCCCTGAAAAGCCCCCATGGGCGTGCGGGCCATACCAACAATAACAACGGGATCGGTCATAAATTCTCCAATAAAAAATCCCGCCCCTCTTAGAAGGACGGGATGATTTTTTCAATCGCTGACTGAGGTGTCAGTTATTTAACTTCAAATGTG
>CAYQNQ010000201.1:1269-4578 GCA_964418815.1 uncultured Hellea sp. | reverse complement strand
TTCGCGTGCGGCTTATTACGCTCAAACTTCTCTTTAGCCATTTTTCTCTCCGTCTATCTTCAAACGTTATTCAATTAAAAAAGCAGGGCGCTTATGCTCCGCCCTGCTTGGAAATTACTTCGTCCATCACTGCTTGTGGTGTGGCCGCATAATGATCAAATGTCATCGTGAACTGTGCCCGGCCTTGTGTTTTGGAGCGCAAATCATTCACGTAACCAAACATATTCGCCAGAGGCACCATGGAATTGATGACATTGGCGTTGCCGCGCATCTCGGTACCTTCAATCATGCCGCGGCGTGAGTTTAGATCGCCGATAACATCGCCCATATATTCTTCGGGCGTCACAACTTCGACCTTCATAACAGGCTCAAGCAGTTTCAGCCGGCCTTGTGATTTCAGCTCACGGAAGGCGGCGCGGGCGGCGATTTCAAATGCAACCGCTGACGAGTCAACATCGTGATACGCGCCGTCATACAGCTCGGCTTTCCAGTCAATAACCGGGAAGCCGGCCAAAAGACCGTTTTCAGCCTGATTACGCAGACCTTTTTCGACAGCCGGGATATATTCTTTCGGAATATTACCGCCGACAACCTTGCTTTCAAATTCGATACCTTCGCCGGGCTTTTGCGGGGCGAAACGGATTTTAACGCGGCCAAACTGACCGGAACCACCCGACTGCTTCTTGTGGGTGTAATCAATATCAACCGGACCGGCGAGCGCTTCGCGGTAAGCCACTTGCGGCTGACCGATATTCGCTTCAACGCCAAATTCGCGCTTGAGACGATCCACCAGAATATCCAGGTGAAGTTCGCCCATACCCGCCATAATCGTCTGGCCGGATTCCTGATCGGTTGTGACGCGGAAAGACGGGTCCTCAGCAGCCAGTCTTTGCAGGCCAACACCAAGCTTTTCCTGGTCGGCTTTGGATTTCGGCTCAACGGCGATTTCAATAACCGGATCCGGAAACTCCATACGCTCCAGAATAACCGGGGCGCCCATATCGCAAAGCGTATCACCTGTGGTCGAGCCCTTAAGGCCGGCAACCGCAATAATATCGCCCGCATAGGCTTCCTGAATGTCCTCACGGTCATTGGAGTGCATCATCATCATACGGCCGACACGCTCTTTGCGCTCTTTAACAGAGTTGAGAAGCGTTGTGCCCGTAGAGAGCTTGCCCGAGTAAATCCGGCAGAATGTCAGCGTACCCACAAACTTGTCGTTCATGATTTTGAACGCCAGCATAGAAAGCGGCTGGTCATCAGAGGCCGGACGCGTTGTGTCTTCGCCGGTCTTGGCATCGATACCTTTAATGGCTTCAATATCGAGCGGGCTTGGGAGGTAATCCACGACCGCGTCGAGCAAAGGCTGAACACCTTTATTCTTAAACGCTGTTCCGCAGAACACTGGCACGATGTGACCGGCAATGGTCGCCTTGCGGATGAGGCCCTGCATGGTCTCAACATCGGGCATATTGCCTTCGAAATAAGCTTCCATAACCGCGTCGTCCATTTCGGCGACGGTTTCGATGAGCGCTTCGCGGTATTTCGCAGCATCTTCAGCCAGGTCAGCCGGAATATCGACCGTATCAAATTTAGACCCCAGATCGGAATCTTCAGGCCAGACATAGGCGCAGTTGCGAACCAGGTCGACAACGCCTTTAAAGTCGTTTTCAGCGCCAATAGGCAGCTGCATTTCAATGGCGTTTCCGCCGAGGCGGTCTTTCACAGACTGCACAGAGGCGTAAAAGTCAGCGCCGATTTTATCCATTTTATTGATGAACACCATGCGCGGGACATTGTATTTGTCAGCCTGACGCCAGACCGTTTCTGTCTGAGGCTCAACACCGGCATTAGCATCGAGAAGCGTCACCGCTCCGTCCAATACGCGCAAAGACCGCTCAACTTCGATGGTGAAGTCAACGTGGCCGGGTGTGTCGATGATGTTCAGACGCTTGTCGCGCCAGAAACAGGTCGTCGCCGCAGAGGTAATGGTGATACCGCGCTCTTGCTCCTGCTCCATCCAGTCCATTGTGGCCGCGCCGTCATGGACTTCAGCAATCTTATGGTTCTTACCCGTGTAATACAGGATACGTTCTGTACAGGTGGTCTTGCCCGCATCGATGTGGGCCATGATACCAAAGTTACGGTAATCTTTGAGGTCAAATTCGCGTGCCATTGTTCAGTCCTACCAGCGATAATGGGAGAAGGCGCGGTTGGCTTCGGCCATCCGGTGCGTGTCTTCTCTTTTCTTAACAGCGCTTCCGCGATTATTGGAAGCATCGAGTAATTCACCAGCGAGACGTTCGCGCATTGTATTTTCATTACGGCTGCGAGCCGCTGTGACCAGCCAGCGAATGGCCAGGGCCTGACCCCGTTCCGAGCGAACTTCGACGGGGACCTGATAGGTGGCGCCGCCAACCCGGCGGGAGCGAACCTCAACAGAAGGTTTGATATTATTCAGAGCGTCATGAAAGACAGTCACAGGCTCGGTCTTGGCCTTGTTTTCAACCAGGTCCAGCGCGCCGTAAACGATCCGTTCGGCGGTCGACTTCTTACCATCGAGCATGATGGCATTCATGAACTTGGATAAAATCAAATCATTAAACTTGGGATCCGGAAGGATCTCGCGTTTCTCTGCGCGGTGACGACGTGACATCTCTTAATTCCCTTACTTAGGACGCTTAGCGCCGTATTTCGAACGGCGTTGACGACGATCTTTAACACCCTGCGTATCCAGCACGCCGCGAAGGACGTGATAGCGCACACCCGGAAGGTCTTTCACACGGCCGCCGCGGATCAGAACAACAGAGTGTTCCTGAAGGTTGTGACCCTCACCCGGAATATAGGACAAAACCTCGAAACCATTGGTCAGACGGACCTTGGCCACTTTCCGCAGAGCAGAGTTCGGCTTTTTCGGTGTGGTTGTGTAAACCCGTGTACAGACACCGCGCTTTTGCGGGCAGGCCTGAAGCGCTGGAACCTTGTTCCGCTTCGGCTTGTCTTTCCGGGGCTTCCGGATGAGCTGTTGTATCGTTGGCATAAACTTACCTGTTTTTTCGCCCCAAACGAGGCATTTCCTGCACAAAAAGCAAACATTCGGCCCAAACGTCTCACAACAGAGCCGACTATCTGCTCAAAAGGCCCGCCGCGCGCTAGCTCTGCCAGTGCGCTAAAGCCTTGAAATTCTTCAATTTTTTGCTCCCCGGAGAAGGTTTCTACGGTCATCCGTAGACAGCATCCCTTGGAACGTGGGCGGCCTATACGCGTGAGTCGGCCTTGCGTCAACCGGATTCGGCGTTTTTTTTAAGG
>CAYQNQ010000201.1:0-1169 GCA_964418815.1 uncultured Hellea sp. | reverse complement strand
CCGCTCCAGATTTTGGCGATATCGGCGTCGGAATAGCCGCGTTTGACCATTTCAGCTGTGATATTCTGGGTCGATTCCGCATTTTCCCAGCCGTCCAGGCCGCCGCCGCCGTCAAAGTCAGAGGCGATGCCCACATGGTCGATTCCGGCCACCTTCACGGCGTGGTCGATATGGTCGACAAAATCGGCTGCTGAAGCGCGCGGTGCCAGCTTCCACATGCCCTTAATGCGACGACTATATTCCTCGCGCTGCTCAATCGTTCGAGCGGACCAGCTTGCCCGCGTTCCCAGCCCCATCTCCTCGCGCAGATTGGTTCGGAAATCGAGCTGTTCCTGAGTATAGGGTTTCACATAGGCATCGAGCGCTACCATTTGCGCGACGCCGCCCACTTCGGCGATTTTACGCAGCTGCTCATCATCGAGATTGCGGGGGCTGTCGGCCACGGCTTTGACCCCGGAATGGGAGGCAATGATGGGCGCGCGGGAGAGGTCTGCCGCCTGCATCATGGTCTCTTTGCCCGTGTGGGAGACATCGACCATAATGCCGTGGTCATTCAGAGAATTGACGAGATCGCGCCCCAAATCTGACAACCCGTTATGACGCGGGCCATCGTCACGGGCAAGGTTCGGGTTAGAGCTGTCGCCAAACTGGTTATGGCCAAAATGGGTAATTCCCACATAGCGAACGCCGCGTTCGGCCCACAAGGGGACATTTTCAATGGATGGGCCCAGCGGAAAGGCGTTTTCCATCCCTACGAGCGCGATAAGCTTGCCGTCTTCATATCCTTTGCGGACCTGCGCAGCGGTTGTCGCGAATGCCACCCGATCTTCATAGGCTTTAGCCATCAATTGGATGCCTTTGATGCGGGTTTCGGCAATTTGACGGGCCTGCTTATATCCATCCTCTGTCAAATCTCCCTGAGGCGTATAGACAATAAAGAAGGCGGCGTTCAAACCGCCCGAGCGCATTTTCACCAAATCAGATTGCAGATCTGTCGGTTCGCCTGGATCGACCCCCTTCATATAGGTGAGCGGCACATCCACATGGGTATCCAGCGTCAGCGTGGCTTTATGGATTTGGGCCACATCGCGCTCTGTTGGTTTTGGCACCGATGTATCCGCGCAGGATAAAAGTAAAAGAGCCGGAAGGGTCAGGAGCAATTTTTTCAT
>CAYQNQ010000200.1:1311-4631 GCA_964418815.1 uncultured Hellea sp. | reverse complement strand
TGCAGGTAATGGACGAAATTATGCCGCCCGACGGTGAGGGGCCCTATATTGACGGCGTTTTTATCACACACGCCCATATTGGCCACTATGCAGGCCTCATGTTTCTCGGCCGGGAATCCATGGGCGCCAAAGGCGTGCCGGTTTATGTTTTGCCCCGCATGAAGAAATTTCTCGAAAATAATGGCCCTTGGAGCCAATTGGTTGAGCTCGGGAATATTGAGGTTTATGAACTGGAACGAGATGCTGTTGAGCTTCCAAAAGGATTGTTTGAGTCTTTCGAGAAACAACTGAGTGAAAACGTAAGCATAATCGCCGAGAAAGTTCCTCACCGCGACGAGTTTTCGGAAACAGCCGCTTTTCTGATCGATGGACCGCGAAAGAATCTTTTCTTTGTTCCTGATATTGATAGTTGGGAGGAATGGGAGGCTGTGGGAGCCGTCCTTTCAGACGATTATTCACTTGGAACATTGGTGAAAGTTCAGGACTTCGCACTCCTCGACGCCACATTTTACGACGATAATGAACTTCCCGGACGGGATATGTCCAAAATCCCGCATCCGCGCGTGACAGAGTCCATGGACCTCATTGATGCGGCCGGAGATGAAACCCTAAAAAACAAAGTTCGGTTCATCCACATCAACCATACAAACCCGCTCCGGGATAGAAATTCCGATGCCTTTAATGAGATGACAACCCGCGGTTATGAGCTGGCCTATAGGGGTGAGCGGTTTTGTTTGTAATATTTGCCGAGTATCGTCTGGTGCTTTAAATTTCCTCATGTTGAATGTTGAGCCTGGCGAAACAATCTTTCTTCAAGCTCAGGATGCGGTGAAGGGTTTGGACGGATGAATGAATATAGATATAAAAACAATTATAAAAAGTCAGCACCCCCCTTTTAATGCGCGAACAATCACCCTAAATTACACGGAATGTTGGACCCAACATATATCTCCATGAATAATGACCCTGATCGCGACGGCGAAGGCGGGACTGAGCGTGGAGTCGCGACCAAAACCCGCGCCAAGACTAAAAAACCGTCCATGTACCGGGTGTTGTTGATGAATGATGACTATACGCCCATGGAGTTTGTGGTCTCGGTTTTAATCTCAATTTTTAATAAGTCTCCGGAAGAGGCGACGCGGGTTATGCTCAGCGTCCATCAGACCGGCATCGGGACCTGCGGCGTCTACACATTCGAAATCGCGGAAACCAAAGTCGCGCAAGTCATGGACGCGGCAAAACGTAATCAACACCCTCTTCAATGTACGCTCGAGAAAGCGTGATAAATCTGTGTAATAATTAATATTGAAAAGCCGAAAAGAATACCCAAATTTAAACAATAGCCCGGATAATCGGGCAAACCAAAGTGGATAAAGGATAAGAATAATGGCTTCATTTTCCCCCGTTCTGGAAGAAACCATCCACCGCGCTCTGACTTTTGCCAGCGACCGCAAGCATGAACTTGCCACGCTGGAGCACCTCCTTTTGGCTCTGCTGGATGACAAAGACGCACAGGCCGTTATCAAAGCCTGTGATGTGGATATTGAGAGCCTGCGCACCGATATCACTCAGTATTTAAACGACGATCTGGAAAGCCTCGTTGTCGAAGAATTTGAGGAAAGCCGCCCCACGGCCGGTTTCCACCGCGTCATTCAGCGCGCCGTTATTCATGTTCAGTCCTCCGGCCGCGAAGAAGTGACCGGCGCAAACGCCTTGGTCGCTCTGTTTGCAGAGCGCGAGAGCCATGCCGTCTATTTCCTGCAGGAACGGGATATGACCCGCTATGACGCGGTCAATTATATCAGTCACGGCATCGCCAAAAACGGCGAAAATTCCGTCTCCAAACCCGTCTCCGGCACTGGCGAGTCGACCGCCGAAGGCGGGCCAGACGATGCTAAGTCCAAAGATCCGCTTGAGGCCTATTGCGTGGACCTCAACCAAAAGGCCCGCGACGGCGATATTGATCCGCTAATCGGCCGCGACGAAGAGGTTGAGCGCTGCATTATGGTGCTCTCCCGCCGCCGTAAAAATAATCCGCTGCTCGTCGGGGACCCGGGCGTTGGCAAAACCGCCATTGCCGAGGGTATCGCCCGGCGTATCATCAATGAAGAAGTGCCAGAAGTTCTGGAAAACGCCATCATATACTCCCTTGATATGGGGGCATTGCTGGCCGGAACCCGATATCGTGGTGACTTTGAGGAACGCCTCAAGGCCGTTATGACGCGGATGCAGGAAGTCGAAGGTGCGGTTCTGTTTATCGACGAAATTCATACGATTATCGGCGCCGGCGCTACATCCGGCGGGGCCATGGACGCCTCTAACCTGCTCAAGCCTGCGCTTCAAAGCGGGAAACTGCGCTGCATGGGCTCAACCACTTACAAGGAATACCGTCAGCATTTTGAAAAAGACCGGGCTTTGTCGCGGCGCTTTTTGAAAGTGGACGTCTCCGAGCCCACCAGTGATGACGCCGTCAAAATCCTCATGGGGCTGAAGTCCTATTTCGAGGAGTTTCACAAGGTTAAATATACCAATGACGCTATAGAGCAGGCGGTTACGCTGGCCGTTCGCCATGTGACGGACCGCAAATTGCCGGACAAAGCCATCGACGTTATTGACGAGGCGGGGGCGCGCGAGCGGCTCAAGCCAAAAGACAAGCGCAAAAAAACTATTGGCGTTAAAGAAATCGAATATGTGATCGCGAAAATCGCCCGCATACCGCCGAAATCTCTGTCGCGGGACGATGCCAAATCGCTCAAATCCCTCGAAGCGGATCTCAAACGGGTTGTCTTTGGACAGGATTCTGCCATCGAACAAGTCGCTGCCGCCGTCAAATTGGCGCGCGCTGGATTGCGTGAACCCAACAAGCCCATCGGCTCTTACCTCTTTGCCGGACCGACCGGTGTGGGTAAAACCGAAGTCGCCCGTCAGCTGGCCATGACTCAGGGTCTGGAACTTCTGCGCTTTGACATGAGCGAATATATGGAGCGCCATACGGTCTCCCGGCTCATCGGCGCGCCTCCCGGCTATGTGGGCTATGATCAGGGCGGACTTTTGACCGACCAAGTCAATCAGAACCCGCATTCCATCCTGCTGCTGGACGAGATCGAAAAAGCACATCCGGATATCTATAATATCCTGCTGCAGATTATGGATAACGGCACGCTGACCGACACGAATGGCCGGACGGTCGACTTCCGCAATGTGATCATCATCATGACCACTAATGCGGGCGCGGCTCAGGCCACCAAGTCCTCCATCGGATTTGGCCGCGGGCTCAAGACGGACGCCTCTGACGAGGCCATCAAAAACCTGTTCGCCCC
>CAYQNQ010000200.1:0-1211 GCA_964418815.1 uncultured Hellea sp. | reverse complement strand
AAGGATGAACTCACGTTCAAAATTCTCGGCCCGGCCCAGCTCAAAATCGAAGGCCGCAAAGGCGGGAAGGGTCTCCCCGCGCCCAAGCCGACGGAAGACGCTTAAGCTAATTTTTCCATTGCCGGTATGGTTCCGGCAATGGCTCATCATCCTACCTTACCATCCTTTAACTTGCGTAAACGACATTTGTCGTATTTATTGCCTCTATAAAATCCTTATTGACAAACGATAAATTTTGTTTTATCGAAAAACAATAAGGACCGCATTTCAGGAGAGAGACAATGCGCCATAATGAAGGTAAGTATAACCGCATGACTGCGCCGCCTAGGCGGCAAAAACAATGGCGCCGAATATTCCTCGTTTCAGGATTGGTTCTGGTCGGCGCCATCGCCGTTCAGGCCCATGAAGTTGACGATGATTATAAAGGTCCGAAAACCACCCGCACGTTTGATCTGACCGGCTTTGACGGCATTGATGTATCTGGCGTTTATGATGTTGAAATCGAAGTGGGCGAATCCTACTCAATCCGCCTTGAGGGCCGGGAACGGGAAATGGAATATGCCAGAGTTGAAGTTGATGGTAACCGGCTCGAACTGGGGCAGAAGAAGCGCAAAAAGCGTTGGGGTAACCGCAAATCCATTCAGGCCTGGATTACTTTGCCGGCGCTTAATGAACTTGGCGTTTCCGGTGTTGCCGATGTCAATGCGCAAAACATTCAATCACAAAGTTTCAAGCTCAGAACTTCCGGCGTGGCCGACGTAAATCTGTCCGGGGAATGCGGCTTTATAAAAGCTAATCTTTCGGGTGTTTCGGATGTGGACGGGAAAGAGCTCATTTGTAAAGACGGCGACGTCAAATTGTCCGGTGTCAGTGATCTTAAAATTTATACCTCCGAGTCCATTGATGCCAGTGTTTCAGGGGTCGGTGATGTCGATGTTTACGGCAAACCGTCCAAGGTGGAGAAATCCGTCAGTAAATATACGGCCTCGCTTAAGATCAAATAACCAGTTCCTCCGCCGCTGCTTTGGTAATCCGTTCAGCCAGCGGCATTGCCCTCCGCTCCCCCCTTTAAGCGGAGGGTCTTTTTATGCGCCAGGATAGAACTGGTCGAAATACCATTGGAAGTTTTTGCGAAGCCCTTCTTCAACGCGCGGGGGGATGGTGTGACGGCCCGGGGCTTTGATGGATTCCCGGGTCTCGTGGCGATATTT
>CAYQNQ010000199.1:0-4818 GCA_964418815.1 uncultured Hellea sp. | reverse complement strand
CCATCGACCGTTTGATAATCCGCACTGATTTTTGCCCCATCAAAATCATCATAAGTGGCAAAATTCACCACGCCGGCTACCGCGTCTGATCCATAGGTCGCAGACGCGCCATCTTTTAGGATTTCGACATTTTTAACGGCGATCAATGGCACAAGCGTGGAGGTATCGACAAATTGAAATCCACCATTTGTTGTGGCAGCGGATAAGACCTGACGACGGCCATTGAGTAGCACGAGAGTTGATTGCACCCCGAGACCGCGAAGATTAATATTTGTTGTTCCAGTTGTTCCGCCTTGGGTAAAAGCGTCGGGATTGTTTTCCGCACCGGTATTGATGGTCAAGGTTTGTGTTAAATCCGCTATATTCTTGGCGCCGGATATATCAATATCCACCGCATCGATATCGGTAACAGGAGCCGCGCGATCAGCTTGCGATGTTCTCTTGATGAGTGTCCCAATGCTGATGATTTCATCTTCGACTTCCTGCGCGTTTGCTAGTGGTTGTACACATACAGCCAAAGCCGAAGTGGCCAGCAACAACTTGATGGTGGATTTCATTATCTTCCCCTTGTTTAGATTGATTTTCTCAATTTATTGCCGAAACAGTAACTGACATATTTTGCAGATGCCAACCAAATTTAATGCATATGCATATAATTGCGTAGATTTCTGATTGTTTTTTGGAATTTGTTGCATATGTGACACAAGACGGACGGACAAACAGCAATTTGTCACACGTCAACCCTGTGAATATCAGATAGAAGCCAAAGCATGTCGGAGCAACAACGTGAATTTCGCCGCGGCGGTGGGGCCGCCTTGGCCGCAAAAGTCGGGCAGGAAAGCGGTCATAGATCTCGGTCAAAATCTCTTAAACCCTTACGTTATATCTGGCCGTTTATCGCCAGATATTCAGGGCGTTTAACCCTGTTTCTTATTTTTTTGGCCCTGTCATCCATTGCCACTCTAACGTTTCCAGTCCTTACAAAATTAATTATTGATTGCGGGTTTGGAGGTGACAAAGCTCAAACCGTTGAACTTTGCCAGCGCATAAATGTTTACGGGGCCGCAGATTTATCGCCCTATTTCAAATTCGCATTCATCCTAGTTGGAATTTACGCCATTGTTGGCCCCGTTCGAGCCTATCTCATCAACACGCTGGGCCAGCGTGTTATCGCGGACATCCGGAATAAAGTCTATTCTCACCTGTTAAAACTCAATCCAGCCTATTTCGAAAAGGTTCGAACCGGTGAAGTGTTATCGCGGTTAACGACCGATACAACGCTCATTGAGACCGTTGTAACAGGCTCCATATCTTTCGGGATACGCGCTTTGGCCGTCGCTATAGGCGCTGTTTTTCTGATGTTCTTCACCAACTGGAAGATGGCTCTCATGGTCGTCGCCATGGGCCCTCTTATTCTTATTCCCGTGATTGTGATGGGGCGAAAGATCAGGAATTTATCACGAGATGGACAAGACCGCCTGGCCGATGCGTCTGCGCGCGCCGGAGAAACTCTGTCCGCTATACAAACTGTTCAAGCCTTTACGCGAGAGTCGTTTGAAGATACCGCGTTCGCAAAAGTTGTCGACGCGACTTATGATGTTCAGCGCAAACGCATTATTGTTCGCACATTTCTTACCGCCACAATTTTTGTTGTGGCTCTGGGCGGTATCGTTAGTATTTTATGGTATGGGGCTCATCAGGTAGTCACCGGGCAGATGACCGGCGGTGATATCGGCCAGTTTGCCTTTTGCGCTTTTCTAGCCCTTTCAAATTTTTCGTTCCTGACTGAAACATGGACAAACCTATTACGCGCAGCTGGCGCTTCGGACCGCTTGGTTGAGATCCTAAAAGCGGAACCGGATATCGTCGCACCAGATGATCCGATTGAGCCGACAGACCTATCTGACATAGCCTTTGAAAGTGTCAATTTTAGATATCCTTCCCGACCCGATGATACCGTGCTTAAAAAGCTTTCATTCAGAGTTGCCCCCGGGGAAACCGTGGCAATTGTCGGACCTTCAGGAGCAGGAAAATCCACTCTTTTCCAATTAATGCTGCGCTTTTATGACGTCCAATCCGGAAAAGTATTATTGGGAGGAGCTCCAGTCACAGAAATGGATCCTCAAACTCTTCGGCAAAACTTTGCAATTGTTCAGCAGAACACGCCCCTGTTTTCAGGCTCCGCAATGGAGAATATCCGATATGGCCGCGAAGGTGCCAGTGATGCAGAGGTAATAGCCGCTGCAAAGGCCGCTTATGCTCATGAATTTATAGAGGCACTGCCAAAGAAGTACGATACCGATTTGGGAGAACGGGCGACCACATTGTCAGGCGGCCAACGCCAAAGAATCGCGATAGCGCGCGCAATTCTTAGGGACGCGCCTATTTTACTTTTAGATGAAGCGACAAGCTCTCTGGATGCAGAGAGCGAACTGGCGGTTCAAAAGGCCTTTGAAACGCTTTCCGAAAATAAGACGACTCTGGTCATTGCACACCGTCTCGCAACCGTGAAAAAGGCTGACCGGATTATAGTTCTGGATCAGGGTAGAATTGTCGAAGAAGGTAAACATGAAGCGCTCGCTAGAAATGGAGGCCTCTACGCCCGATTGGCGGAACTGCAGTTTAGCGCGGGCTAGCCATCCACTGCGGTTCGCCAAGGAATGACGCGCCTTGTTCCGCATCGCGGCTTGCGGCACGCATGGGTCCAAACATATCCATACCTGTCATGGCTGAAAGCGCTTGATGGGGCAGCGAAGCTTTATCCCTTTTTGCTAAATCGACCTTCAGAACTTCTACAGTATTATTCAGCGGATCGATGCGGATTATATCGCCGTTTTGAATTTTCGATATAGGGCCGCCGTCTAAAGCTTCCGGGACCATATGTATGGCTGCCGGAAACTTGCCCGAGGCACCTGACATTCGCCCATCTGTAATCAGAGCCACTTTGAACCCTTTGTCCAGTTGCGCCCCAAAGATAGGCGTTAGGGCATGAAGCTCTGGCATACCATTGGCTTTGGGCCCCTGAAAACGAAGAACGGCAACAAAATCCCGCTCAAGCTTACCGGCTTTAAGAAGCGCTTTTAGCTCATCTTGATGATTCACGACAATTGCCGGCGCCTCAACGAACCAATTCTCTCTCTTAACCGCTGAAACTTTCATCATGCCTCTACCGAGGTTACCCGTTAAAAGCCGCAGACCGCCGTCAGGCCTAAATGGATCTTTGAAATCTGAGAGAACCTCTTTGTCTAAACTTTCAGTCGGGCCTTTTCTGAATAATACGTATTCCGATTCCGCGTGAGCATTCCGCAAAGGCTCTCTTGTGTATTCGAAGAGTCCGTCTCCCCCTGCCACAGTTGTGACGTCTGTATTGACAAGCCCTTCATCGATTAGTTGCCCAACCAAATAAGCCATTCCGCCGGCAGCATGAAAATGATTCACGTCGGCAACACCATTCGGATATACTTTGCAAATTAACGGGACCGCTGCAGAAATCTCGGCAAAGTCATCCCAGTTGATTAAAATTCCTGCCGCTCTCGCAATCGCAACCAAATGAATAGCCACATTTGTTGACCCACCGGTCGCCATAAGACCAACTAAGCCATTAATGATGGCCTTCGCGTCAATGATCTTTCCAATGGGGGTGTAATTTTCCCCAAGGTGGGTAATTTGAATAGCCCGCCTTGTCGTTTGCGCCGTCAACGCATCCCGAAGTGGGGTGTTGGGGTGCACGAAAGATGTACCAGGCAATTGCAATCCCATGAGTTCCATAAGCATTTGATTGGAATTGGCTGTGCCGTAAAATGTACACGTTCCGGGAGCATGATATGAGGCAGACTCCGCTTTCAGAAGCTCTTCCCGGCCAATTTCGCCAAGAGCGAATTGCTGTCTGATTTTTGCCTTTTCAGGATTTGGGATGCCTGAAGGCATTGGGCCTGCTGGTGCAAAAATAGCCGGAATGTGACCATATCTTAAGGCGCCGATTAACAGTCCAGGAACAATTTTGTCACATACACCCAGCAAAATCGCGGCATCAAACATATCATGCGACAAAGCCACGGCTGTACTCATGGCAATCGTATCTCGGGACAGCAATGAAAGCTCCATGCCGTCTTTACCTTGCGTAACGCCATCACACATGGCCGGCGTGCCTCCAGCGACCTGCGCTGTCGCTCCGTTTCGGCGTGCCGCGTGTTTGATTAAGGATGGAAATTTTTCAAAAGGCTGATGCGCCGACAACATGTCGTTAAAGGACGTTACAATTCCCAGATTGGCCCATTTCGCGGCTAAAATTTCAGTTTTCTCATGTAGCGGGCAGGCCGCCGATGCATGAGCTAAATTACCTTCAGAGAGGAAGTTTCGCCGTGGGCCTTCGCGAAAATTTGCGGCGACTTGAGCCAAATAAGCCGCGCGGGTTTGGGCGGATCGCTTGGTGACTCGTTGCGTGATTTTTTGGATGGTTGTATTCATCATTTAATCCCTACAGCGCCCACATAACCGTCAATCTTGGCCCTGCCGCCAATAATGCTTTGACGGGCGCATCATATACAGATTTACTGAAAACGTCTTCAAATACACGCCGTTTTTCTTTTCCGGTCAACAACAAAATAATGCGCCTGCTTTTCATAATCGCCGGAAGAGTCATGGTATTTCGAGATGGAAATTTTCCCGCCCCTGGGCACCCGTCGGCCTGGATGGTTTGATATAAATATTTGGAATTCAAATCCATTGCCTCGCGTAAGCCACTGGAACCAGGAAACCAAGACGCCGTGTGTCCGTCTGTGCCCATTCCCATTATGCTCAAATCTATATGCACGGTTT
>CAYQNQ010000198.1:1743-4841 GCA_964418815.1 uncultured Hellea sp. | reverse complement strand
GGCCGCTTCGCTCACCAGAAGGGTGAGAATATGAAAGGGCCGCGCGCCGACGGAGCGCAATATGGCCATTTCCCGCCGCCGCTCATTCAGGCTGGTGAGGATCGAGGTCAGAATACCGATGAGCCCCACGCCGATCACAAAAGACGAGACGACGGCCATGGCCCGCTCCACAACGGACATCATGCTCCACAGCTGGCTAAGGGCCACGCCGGGGATGACCGCCTGCAGGGGCTCTTGTTTATAAGTGTTCAAATCGCGCTGAATGCGCAGGACGCGGGCACGGGATTTGGCCCCTACATAGGCGGCGGTGATTTCCTTTGGCGCCAGTTTCATCTGCCGGAGTTTGTCCGGCGTTGCCAGCCGGGCCAGCGGCGTTGGCGATCCGTCCCGCCAGCCCGCGTGAATGGCCTCTATGGCCGGCAGGCTGACAATGACCGATCGGTCCACGGGCGTGCCCGTCACGCCGAGAATACCCGAGACGGTAAAAGGCTTGTCCTTATGCTCGGAAAAGCTGGCCACACCCATGCCGTGGGACAGGGTGATTTTTGTGCCCATCTCGTAGCCGAGATCGCGGGCCACTTGCGCGCCGAGAACAATGTCAAACAGATCCGTAAAGACTTCGCCCTCTCTCAGGCTGAGCGTGCGGCCATCGGCGAATTTATAATGTTTGAAATAATCCGGCGTGGTGCCGATGACCCGGTAGCCCCGGTGCGAGTCGCCCAGGCTGATGGGCACGGACCAGGCGATATCCGGGCGCTTCTGAATATCCTCATAGGTTTCCCAGGTCATATTATTGGTCGGGTCGCCGATCTGAAAGACGGAATAGAGCACGAGATTTATGGAGCTGGAGCGCGCCCCGACAATAAGATCCGTCTCGGTGATGGTGCGCTCGAAACTGGTCCGGGCGCCCTGGCGCAAATTCTCCACCGCCACAAATAAAAGCACGGCCGTGGCAATCGAAATAATTGTCAGAACCGCGGTCAGGCGGCGGGCCATGATAGACCGAAAGGCCAGAGAGAAAACCGGAAACGAAGTCACGGGCCGGCCACCTCTGAGGTGCGCGCAGGATTGCGGGCCGGGCTACGGGTAAGATTGAGCAAATCTTCCTGCCGGTCAAAATGGCGGGCCAGATCGCCGTCATGGCTGACAAATAAAAGCGCCGTATTAAAGCGCCGGCGCTGCCCGTTGAGCAGCTCGATAAAGCGGTCCCGGTTATCGGCGTCCAGGGCCGAAGTGGGCTCATCGGCAATGATCAGATCGGGCCCGCCGATAAGGGCCCGGGCCACGGCCACCCTTTGCTGCTGCCCGACGCTGAGCTCGCCCACGGGGGCGCTGACAATATCCGCCGGCAGGCCAAGGCTTTCAATCAGGGACCGCGCCTCGTCAGCAGGGCTTGCATGGCTCTCGGCACTGCGGGCTTTTCGCTTTTTCGAAAACCGGCACGGCAGGGTCACATTGCCGAGAACGCTAAGGTAAGGGAGCAGGTTGAACTGCTGGAATATAATGCCCAGATGGTCGGCCCGGATACGGTCCCGGACAGCGGGTGTTTTATCGGCGATATTTTCGCCCTGAATGCGGACCGCGCCGGCGCGGGGTTTCAAGACGCCCCCGATCAGGCCAAGCAGTGTACTCTTCCCGGACCCGCTGGGACCGCGCAGAAAGACACTTTCCCCGGGCGCCAGTTTAAACTGCGCAATGTCGATGAGGGTTGTGTCCGGCGTCCAGCCAAATTGCAGATTACTGAGCTCCAGAACCGTCATTAATAATCGTAGGGCTCTATTTTGTTCAGCACCAACTCATAGGCCGTATTGGCCAGATCGGAATTAAACTCGCCGGTCTTCAGCGTGCCTTCGAGCCAGAACGGCTCATAGATATTTTCAACATCGGCGGCCGGGTTGGCTTTGACGAAGACAATCTGGTTGGGCGGCGGCGGCGGCGTGTGCAGACAGGCGCCGAAATAAGGCACGAGGAGAAATTCCGTGTGCTCGGACTTGGCGCTGAAATCCAGCGGCACCACATAGCCCGGAATGCGCACTTTCAGCCCGTTCAGACTGCTGACCACGTTAAAGGTCCCGATCTGGTCCATCGTGTCATTGGCGGCGCCTTCGGTAATTGAATTGATATCAAAAGCGTCCGGGTTCTCAGAAGCCTCGCTCAGGGATTTGGAGCTGGCGAGCATCTTGCTTTCCAGATCTTCGTAATAATTCGTGTACATTTCCGCCAGCAGGGCTTCCTCGCCCACGGGCATGAGATCTTCCCAGGACAGGACCATGGGCTCGGCCTGAGAGATTTTGGCGGTTTGTGTTGCGTCAGACGTCTCGGCCTTGGCGGTTTCTTTGGTCTTGGTCGGTTCTTGAGCCTGGGCCTGGGCCGAGGTCTGGGCCTGAGTTTGGGCCGCGGACGGTGTCTCAGCCGTCTTCGCAGCCGGATCCCCGGATTGTGTCTTGGCAGAATTCTGCGACTCTCCGCAAGCGCCCAGCATAAGAGCGGCGGATAATATCAGAGTAGAGAAACGTGTCATGCAGACCTCTTTTTTATTTTGTCAAATCCAGCCGGTTTTTCCCGGGCTTGAGAATAGTTTGTTTTTGTACGGCCGCCCCCAGATAAACGGTCTCCAGTTCCGACAGATTAGGGAATAGAGTAAAAAGCTGCGTTTTGACAAATGAAAGTTTGGCAGGGTTTGCGCAGGTGTAGACATATTCCAAAATCACATCCTGATGCTCATCCTCGGCATGCTCGGTATGCTCGTCGTCATTATGGTCATCATCATCATGATCATCGTCATCATGGTGATCATCATCATGCGCATCCGGGAACAATGTCACCGGGCCGCTCATGGGCTGGACGGCACAGCCCGCCTCCGGATTAAACATCAACAGAGCCGCCGGATTGGCTAAGGCCGCCTCGGCCTGTTTCAGCGTCGACTGTTCCGCCTTTGTATCCGGGGCGTGCTCAAAGCCGAGGAGATTAAACAGCGGGCTCTCCAGCTCGGCCGTCAGGGTTGAGCCGTCCAGGGCCAGAGCCAATAAGGCATCGCCGTGGACATGGCTGCCAACCTGCCGAACCGTGGCCTCGCCATCAGAATCGTCTCCATGATC
>CAYQNQ010000198.1:0-1643 GCA_964418815.1 uncultured Hellea sp. | reverse complement strand
TCCTTGTCATGATGACCTTCGTCATGGTGATCGTCATCATGGGCGCCCGAACATCCCATCAGCAGGGCTGTCGAAATCATCAGGGCCGTCATGGCGGCCGATTGAAAATAAAGTTTCATGCTTATTGTCCGTTTTTATTTTGCCGTAAACTGGCCCATTGCCGGGAATATTTCAATAACTATCCCCTTTCAATTTTCTTGCCACTTGGCCCGGCCGTGTTTTGGCCCTTTTCTCTGCCCTGTATCTCTTCGGTAAAAACATATTGTCATTGCCCATCTATCCGCGTAAAAGGCTGAAAAATTATGTAATAACATATAAGTCGTATTAGGTTTCTAAGTCATCATGCAGATCAATAAAAGTTCATTCTTTACCCTGGACAGTCTCGCCGTGTCCCTATCGGGCGCCTGTATTGTGCACTGTCTTTTCCTGCCGGTTCTGATTTCGGCCCTGCCTATGCTGGAGAGCTGGATTGAGGCGGAATGGGTGCATCAGCTCATGGTGCTTCTGGCCCTGCCCGTCACCGGTCTGGCTTTGATGAATATTATGCAGCGCCGGTTTTTAATCTCCGCCGTCATGTTTACAGGCTTAACGCTCTTGCTCTCGGCCGCCTTCCTGCCCGTCCTCCATGATTACGAAACGCCCCTGACCGTGTCCGGCGCGCTCATATTATCCGGCGGCCATATGATGCGCTGGCACGCCGCCAGATATTAGGTTCGTTCGAATAAGTTATCATTCTGCGTAATCCCCCTTCACATCATCGGGATGCAGCTGCGCGAAGGTTTTCGCCATGACATCCACCAGCGCCTGCGCCTCTTTCGGTGAATTATAATAGATCTCGATCTTGCCGCGCCCGGCCCGGTCTTTAATACGCGTTTTAAAGCCCAGCGCGTCCTCTAGAATCTCCTCCGCCCACTTAGAGTTAGGAATGGCCGTATCGCGCAGGAGCTGCCCGTCCGGACCAATATAACGCAGCCGCCGGGCGATGAGCTCCGTCTGGCGCACAGAGAGCTGCCGGTTAATGACCAGCCGCGCAATGGCCTCCGGATCGCGCATCTTGCCGATGGTCCGGGCGTGGGCCTCGGTCAGGCGGCCCGTGCGCACATGTTCGGTGATGGTATTGGGCATATAGAGCAGGCGTATGTGATTGCGCACATAGGCCCGCGAGCGGCCCAGCTCCCGCGCCAGCTCTGTGACGTTGAGCTTTTTGGCCCACATGAATTTCTGCATCCTTATGGCCAGCTCCACGGGATTGGGATCATCAGCCGGCGGCGGCGGAAACGCGGCCGGCAAGGGCGGCCTCTTATGGGGGTCAGGACGCTTGGACTTTGGCGGAATTTTCGGCGGCGGCTCCGTCGTGCCGTAAGGCGGCGGGATCTCTACGGGTCCGGTATGAAAGGGATGGTTCCCGCCCAGCTCTTCTATGGGCACATCGGCCAGACCCGCATGGTCCATCATAATGCGCAGGTTCCGGTCCATTTCCTGCTCTTTAGTTCTTTCTTTAGCCATGCATTTCCTTTTCTTGCTCTGTCATCCCGCACTGGATGCGGGACCTCGCCGGTCAGGAATGAAATCAGGATTAACGCACCCAAAAACCGCTGAGGGAGAGGTCCCCGCCTTCGCGGGGATGACATTTAATTTTTCAG
>CAYQNQ010000197.1:0-4846 GCA_964418815.1 uncultured Hellea sp. | reverse complement strand
CCGCTTTGGCCGTGGCCGCGTATATCCCACATTATCAGCCTATGATCTTGCGACAGGGATTTTATTTGGGGCGCCCACATCTCACTCGTCAGCGAAAAGCCGTGGGTCAGGAGCACAGCGGGCCCCTGACCATGGGTTTCGTAATAAATATCGCAATCCGGTCTTTGCAAAAAAGGCATGATCTGGAGTGCCTACCGACCTTTAAACTTCGGCGTTGTCTTGTTTAAAAACGCATCGACCGCCGTCATATGATCTTCCGTGTTCTGGCAGATTCCTTGGGACAGGGCGCACATATCCAGAAATTCCTTTAGCTGCATTTTCTGGGCATATTTCATAAGACGTTTAGTATGCCGAACGGCCTTGGGTGGTTTGGCGGCAATGGTTGCAGCCAGTGCCATTACCTCAGTCATCAGATCCTCCGGGTCTGTCACGTTTAAAAGCAGGCCAAGCTCTTTGGCTTCGACCGCTTTAACCAATCGGCCGGTAAAACTGAGCTCTGCGGCCCGCTGATAACCGACCACTTTAGGCAGGAACCAGGCTCCGCCATCGCCCGGTATCAGGCCCAGATTGACAAATGTTTCGCCAAACAGCGCGTTGGTAGATCCTATTCGGATATCGCACATACAGGTCAGATCACAGCCCGCGCCAATAGCAGGCCCGTTGACGGCGGCGATGACAGGTACTTCGATGGTTTCCAAAGCTAGAGGAATACGCTGTATGCCATATCTGTATTTGGATTCCAGCTCATCGACGTCGCCGGAAAAATCACCGTCCCGATTTCGAATATCCTTGATGTTGCCGCCGGAGGAAAAGGCCTTGCCTTCACCTGTCATGACCAGGACGGAGACATCTTCATTTTGATTCACCCAGTCTATCGTCCTGAGAATATCCTCCATAATGCCTGTCCCGGTCAGAGCGTTGCGCACATCATCGCGGTTAAACCGCAAGACGGCGATACGGTCGTTGAGAGTCAGAATTGAATCGGTGACGATATTTTGAATGTCCATAATAACCTGCCTTATGAGGAGTGGATGATGCCGGCGTTTTCCAGACGCGCTATCTCTTCCCTGTTAAAACCAAATTCTGCGAGTACGGCGTGCGCATCGCTGTTTTTTTTCGCGATTTTAAACGTGGGCTCGTTTGGGCGCGACGCCAGGACGGGAATTGTCCGGGGATGGACAAGTCCGTCATGGGTTTTAAGTCCGCCGCGCGCCGCGTTTTGTTTGTGGACAGCCGCCTCGCTAAAATCCAGAACAGGTGTTACGCAAGCATCGGTACCGTCAAATATGTCCGCCCAATCTTTCATAGTCCGCATGGCGAATTTGGCTTCCAAGCGCTTATGCTGCTCGGGCCAGAGCGATTGATCATTTTGGGGACCAAAATCCTCAGGGTCAATTTCCAGAACAGACAGAAAAATTTTGAAAAATTTGGGCTCGATACAGCCCGCAGCCATATACCGTTTGTCCCGGGTTTCGTAGCAGCGATAATAGGGGCGACTGCCGTCCAGCATATTCTCGCCGCGCCCTTCTGACCAAAGCCCCAAGGCGTTTCGCGAATAGATCATGCCCATCATGGAAGAGACGCCGTCAATCATGGCTGCGTCGATAACCTCGCCTTTGCCCGTTTCATGACGTTTTAACAGGGCGGCTAAAATACCCATGATCACAATCATACTGCCTCCGCCATAATCCCCGATCAGGTTTAGAGGCGGGTCCGGCGGCCGGTCCGACCTGCCCATGGCCTGCAGCGCGCCGGTGATAGAAATATAATTGATATCATGCCCGGCCATTTTCGCCCACGGACCGGTCTGGCCCCATCCCGTCATGCGGGCATAAATAAGGGCGGGATTAGCACCCTGGCAGATTTCCGGTCCGAGCCCGAGCCGTTCCATGACGCCGGGCCGGTTGCCTTCCAGCAGAACATCGGCGCCTTTGACCATTTCCAGCAATACCGCTCCCGCCTCCGGCTTACGCAAATCAAGCGTGATCGAATTCTTTCCGCGCCGGGGCACAACAGGGTCATTATTTCCGGGAATGGAGCTGTCTGTCGGCCGCTCGATAGAAATCACTTTGGCGCCCAGATCCGCCATGAGCTGTCCGGCATAAGGTCCGGGTCCGATACCGGCCAACTCCAGCACTGTATAAGCTGACAGAGGGCCATCCATAACTAGTAGGATTTGGGCAGGCCGAGCACGCGTTCGGCTATATATGAAAGGCAAAGCTGCGGCGTGATCGGCGCGATACGGGGCACCAGACTTTCGCGCAAATAACGCTCCACATGATATTCCTTGGCGTAGCCGAAACCGCCATGGGTCATGACCGCCTGCTGACAGGCATCAAAGCCGGCTTCGCCCGCGAGATATTTGGCGGCATTGGCTTCTGCGCCGCAAGGCTTGCCTTGATCATAGAGATCCGCCGCATTCATAATCATCAGACGCGCCGCTTCCAGATTGGCCCAGTTGGCGGCGAGTGGATGCTGGATACCCTGATTCTGACCGATTGGGCGGTTAAAGACGATACGATCATTGGCGTAGTTCACAGCCCGGGACAGGGCCAGCCGGCCCAGTCCAACAGCTTCTGCGGCAATTAATATGCGCTCCGGATTCATTCCGTGCAGAATATATTTAAAGCCCTGACCTTCTTCGCCAATGCGATCTTCGATTGGGATTTCCAGCCCGTCAATAAACAGCGTATTGGAATCCACCGCCTTGCGCCCCATTTTTTCAATCTCGTGGACTTCGATTTTCGAGCGGTCGAAATCCGTATAAAACAGGCTGAGGCCATGGCTGGCCTTTTTGACCTGATCGAGCGGCGTCGTGCGGGCCAGCAGCAGGATTTTATCCGCGACTTGAGCGGTCGATATCCAAACCTTTTGACCACTCACAACATAATGATCGCCTTTGCGCTCGGCCTTGGTTTTCAGCTGCGTGGTGTTCAGTCCCACATTGGGCTCTGTGACGCCGAAACAGGTTTTCTCTTTACCCTGCGCCATGGGCGTCAGCATGCGGTGTTTCTGCTCTTCGGTTCCGAAGACGGCGACAGGGTTTAGCCCGAAAATATTGATGTGGATGGCCGAGGCCGCCGACATACCGCCGCCGGCTTCCGCTATGGTCTGCATCATGACGGCCGCCTCGGCAACGCCAAGTCCTGATCCGCCATACGCCTCTGCCGTGCAGATGCCGAGCCAGCCATCCTTTGCCAGTGCGGTATAAAGCTCTTCGGGAAAGCCGCCATTTTTGTCTTTTTCCAGCCAGTAATCGTCCGTAAACTGCGCGCAAAGCTGAAACATCGCGTCGCGAATGGACTGCAGGTCATCCGGTAGATCAAAATTCATGAAAGGACTTTCCGATTTACGTTCGGAAAGTAATCTTATAGGTATCGGAGTCAAGTTCGGCGGAGGAACATATGGACTATCAGCTTTTAATAGACGGGGCGCTCCGCCCGGGTTCCGGCACAATGCCGGTGATCAATCCGGCCGATGAAACCGTCATTGCAAATTGCCCATTTGGATCGCAAGAAGAGCTCGATGCAGCGGTTTCAGCGGCGCAGCTGGCCTTTAAGAGTTGGCGTAAGCTGAGCTACGCCCAGCGCGGCGAATATCTAATGGCCATGTCAGAAGCGCTCACGGCAAATTCCGAAACCCTGTCGGAGATTTTAACACTGGAGCAGGGCAAGCCTTTAAATGCATCCGCGTTTGAAATAAAATTCTGCGCCTCTTTCGCCGCCTTTTTCGCAAATCAGGAAATTGAAACAGAAATTTTGCAGGACGATGAAAAAAAACGCGTCGAAATTCGCCATGACCCGATCGGCGTTGTCGCCTGTATCTGTCCGTGGAATTACCCGCTTTTAACGGCCATTTATAAGATCGTCCCGGCGCTTTTGACCGGCAATACGATCATAGTGAAACCGGCCCCGACAACGCCGCTGGCCACTTTGAAACTGGGCGAAATTGTCCGGGATATCTTTCCGCCCGGGGTTATAAATATTTTGGCCGATAATGGCGATCTGGGTCCCAAGATGACAACTCATGAGGGCATTGCCAAAGTCTCGTTTACCGGGTCCACTGCCACGGGTAAGAAAATCATGGCGGCAAGCTCGGAGACGTTAAAGCGCATGACGCTGGAACTTGGCGGAAATGACGCCGCCATTGTCATGAGCGACGCCAAAGTCGACAAGATTGCGCGGGCCATATTCGGCTCGTCTTTTGCCAATAGCGGGCAGGTCTGCGCCGCCATCAAAAGACTTTATGTACACGCCGATATTTATGAGGATATGTGCGCTGCGCTCAAAACTCTGGCGGAAGGATCTGTAGTCGGGGACGGCCGCGACGCCGCCAGTCATTTCGGTCCGGTCCAGAATAAACGTCAATTTGAAAAAGTCCTGACCTATGTAGCGGATGCCAAAGAAAACGGCACGATTATTACGGGCGGCAATATACCTGACAAACCCGGATATTTTGTACCGCTCACCCTTGTGCGCGATATTGAGGATGGCAGCAGGCTGGTCGATGAAGAACCGTTTGGGCCTGTGCTGCCGATCATCAAATTCACGGACATCGACGACGTCATTGCCCGCGCGAATAACTCGGCCTACGGGCTCGGCGCGTCGGTCTGGTCATCGGATCCCAAAGCGGCCATGGACGTCGCCGAACAGCTTGAGGCTGGGTCGGTTTGGATTAACCAGCACACATCTCTGGCACCGACGATTCCTTTTCCCACTTCCAAACAGTCCGGAATCGGGGTGGAGCGCGGGCGTGAAGGCTTGCTGGAATTTACCGCCATGCGCGTCATCAATATGCGAAAGTAAGAGGCCCAAATGCGAATTATCATTACAGGCGGTTCCTCGGG
>CAYQNQ010000196.1:0-4878 GCA_964418815.1 uncultured Hellea sp. | reverse complement strand
ATGTTTACCAGCCTCACTGAAGAAGACTGGGATCAGGTCATATCTGTGCATCTTAAAGGACATTTCTGCCTGTCATCCCACGCGGCCAAATACTGGCGCGGCAAATCCAAGGCGGGCGAAGAGGTTAGCGGCCGGATCATCAACACATCCTCCGGGGCCGGTCTTCAGGGCTCGGTGGGGCAAAGCAATTACTCGGCGGCCAAAGGCGGTATTCTGACGCTCACGCTTAATCAGGCGGCGGAATTGGGCCGATACGGGATTACGGCCAATGCCGTTGCGCCCCAGGGCCGCACGGGCATGACCGAGAAGGTTTTCGCGGAAATGATGAAAATTCCCGAAGACGGCAGTTTTGATAAATTCGACCCGGCCAATGTGGCTCCGCTCATCGTTTATTTGTGCTCGGAGCAGTCCTCCCATGTGAACGGCCACTGTTTTGAAAGCTTTGGCGGTAAACTATCCATCGCCAATGGCTGGAAGACCGGAGATATCATGGATAAGGGCGCGCGCTATGAGGTTGATGAAATCGGCGGTGTCATTGACAAGCTGATTGAGACGTCTCCGCCCGCCCAGCCCGTGTATGGGGCTTCATGATCCGGAAAATATTATATATCCGCTCACCCCAGCGAAGGCTGGGGTCCAGTCTGCGAAAGCGGTTCGCCTGGGTCGAAATCAGGAAAACTGGATCCCAAATCAAGTTTGGGATGAGCGGAATTTTTAAATAAATGTCTTACCCGTTTTCCTCAGACCACGACATGATCCGCGAGGCTGTCAAAGCCTTCGCGCAGGATTGGTATGATGGGGGGAAAGGGCCGGAGAAAGTTTATCAATCGGGCGTTGGATTTGATTTGGACGCCTGGCAAAAACTGTCCGGCGAACTTGGCATGGCCGGGGTCGGCATAGAGGAAGACTATGGCGGCGCAGGACTCGGAGACCTTGGCCGCGTTGTCGTTATGGAAGAAATTGGCGCAGGCCTGTGTTCGGTGCCCTTTCAAATGGCCGGCGGTATCTGTGTTGACCTCTTACAAAAACTGGGAACGGAGTCGGCCAAGCAGCTTTACCTGCCGCGTATCGCGTCCGGCCAAATCAGCCCCAATTACATTGAAGGCTATGATGCGTTCAAACTAAAAGACGGGCATTTATCCGGCGCTGTGTTCGGGAATGTTTACGGCAATGCTGCAAGCCATTTTATTATTTCATTTCAAAGGGATAAAAAGATTTCTTTAGGCATTGTCATGGCGACGAATTCCAATATTCGCATGATCGCTCAATCAACCCTGGATCCGACGCGAAACCTGTCCCGGGTTGAGCTGAATAATCTGTCTCTTGATGATATCAAAATCATTGGCGAAACCAACCGGCGAAGCCTGCAGGACGTGGTCGATCAGTCTTTCATCGTGCTGGCGGCAGAATGTATTGGCGGCGCCCGGCAATGTCTGGATATGACCTTGGAATATTCGGGGCAGCGCACGCAATTTGGCCGTCCCATCGCCAGCTTTCAGGCCTATAAACATAAATGCGCGGATATGTTCATTGCCCTCGAAGAAGCCCGCTCGGCAACCTATGCGGCCGCTTTGGCGCGCAAGGACGAAAAGACCGAAGCCGTGCTCATTGCCAAGGCTGTGGCCGCAGACGCTTTTTACAAAATTGCCGGTGACGCCATACAGCTTCACGGCGGCATAGGGTTTACCTGGGAATATCCGCTGCATTTCTTTTTCAAGCGGGCGCGGGCTAACCGCTCCATCTTTGGGTCTACGTCGCGGGATTACAACAAGATCGCTAACCTCATTTTCGGGGATGTAGCATGAGCGGCCTCATTGATAAGTTCGATACCTGGATGGCGGAAAACTTTTGCGGCGAGTTCGAAAAGCTGCGCCACCGCGCCACGCCGGGTGATGAAGATATTCTGCCGGAGCTGCGCTTTGCCTGGGAGCGCAAAATGGGCGAGGCGGGCTGGATTGGTGTGGGCTGGCCCAAAGAACATGGCGGGAAAGGCGCGAGCCTTGAGGAATTGGTCGCTTTTAACGAGGTTTATGCGCGTCACGGCGGACCGGGGCGCAACGGTCATATCGGCGAGACTTTGTTTGCTCCGACGCTTATTGCTTACGGTACGGACGCGCAAAAGGCTAAATATCTGCCGGGCATTCTGGACGGTACCGAGCTTTGGTGTCAGGGCTATAGCGAGCCGAATGCAGGTTCGGACCTGTCCAACATTAAAACCAAAGCCCGTCTTGAGGGGCAAGAGTGGGTGATAGACGGCCAGAAAATCTGGACGTCGCTGGCCATGGACGCGGATTATATCTTTGTTATCGCTCGCGCCGAGGAAGGCTCCGTTGGCCGAAACGGTCTGGTGTTTCTATTGGTCAAACTGGACCAGCCGGGCATTGATATTCGGCCGATAAAACAGCTCTCCGGCACGGCGGAGTTTAACGAGGTCTTCTTTGACGGCGCGCGCTGCGGGAAAGATGACATGATCGGCGGCATCGGCGAGGGCTGGAAAATCGCCATGGCGCTTCTGGGCTTTGAGCGCGGCGCGTCCACGCTCGGTCAGCAGATGACGTTTACCAATGAGTTTAATAAAATCGTCGAGCTGGCCAGGAAAAACGGCGCCTCTCACGACCCGCATATTCGCCAGCGTATCGCCAAAGCCTATTGCGGCCTTAAAGTCATGCGCATGACGGCGCTCAGGACTTTGGAAGCGGCGCAAAAGGGCGAGCTGTCCCGCGAAGGCTATATGTCCAAAATTTACTGGGCGACCTGGCACCGGGATCTGGGCGAGCTGGCCATGGACGTCATGGGGCCGGACGCCGAAATCCTCAAAGACGGAGAATTTGACATGCTGCACAAGCTTTTCCTCTTCTCCCGCTCCGACACGATTTACGCGGGCACGAACCAAATTCAGCGCAATATCATTGCGGAACGGGCGCTTGGCATGCCAAAAGAACCGCGCGGCGGACAGACGGTGATTGAGGGCTAATGACAGATTTGAAAAACATCCCTGATTATGTACCGGGCCATGGCCTGCTAAAGGGAAAGCGCGTAGTCGTAACGGCCGCAGCGGGGACAGGCATAGGCTTTGCCGCCGCCAAGAAATGCGCCGAAGAGGGCGCGCGTGTTTTCATTTCCGATATTCATGAAGGCCGCCTGCAAAAAGCGCAGGACAAACTGGAAGCCGAGGCAGGGCAGCGTCCAGATTACGCTATCTGCAATGTAACCCATCAGGCCGATGTGGATAATCTCATCACTGCCGCCGCCAAATCTCTCGGCGGCATCGATGTAGTCATCAATAATGCGGGCCTTGGCGGTACGGCCAATCTGGTGGATATGACTGATGAGCAGTGGAATAGCGTTCTGGATGTGTCGCTCAATGGCTGTTTCCGCATCAACCGGGCGGCTATGCAGTATATGAAAGACAATGAGGGCGGGGTGATTGTGAACAACGCTTCCGTCCTTGGCTGGCGCGCCCAAAAAGGGCAGGCCCATTACGCAGCGGCCAAAGCGGGCGTTATGGCACTCACCCGCTGCGCGGGGGTCGAAGGGGCGGAATTTGGCGTGAGAGTCAATGCGGTCGCGCCGAGTCTGGCTTTGCACCCATTTCTGCACAAAGTTACATCCAAGGAACTCCTGGCCGAGCTGGAAGCAAAAGAAGCTTACGGCCGCGGCAGCGAGGTCTGGGAACAGGCCAATGTGATCGTCTTTCTGGCCAGTGACTACAGTTCATATATGACCGGCGAAGTGATTTCGACGAGTTCGCAGAGGGCTTAGGATGATGGAAGAAAAAATACATTGTCATCCCAGAATTTGCATCGCAAATGTCTGGGACCTCGCCGTTTGCGCCTTTAATCAGAGCGAAGAATTATATCCAATAACCTAAAAGGGAGAGGTCCCCGCCTCCGCGGGGATGACAGGAGAACAAAATGACAAAAACAGTATTTGAAAGCCCGGGCGCCCTGATGGGCAAAGAGGGCACGAAAGTCGGTCCGACGGATTGGATGGAAATCAGTCAGGAGCGCATCAACATGTTCGCCGAAGCAACGGGGGATCATCAATGGATTCATGTGGATGAGGAAAAATCCAAACATGGCCCGTTCGGGACGACCATTGCTCATGGTTATCTGACGCTGTCGCTGGCGGCCAAGCTCCTGCCGGAAATTATCGAGATCAAAGGCATGAAAATGGGGATCAATTACGGGACCGAAAAAACCCGTTTTATCAATCCGGTAAAATCGGGATCCAAAGTGCGCGGCCATGGTGAGTTTGTGGAAATCAAGGAAGTGCCGGGCGGTTATCAATCAACACTGCGCGTGACCATCGAAATTGAAGGCGAAGACAAACCCGCCTGTGTGGTCGACACCATCAGCCGCTATTATCCGTAAAGGGGAACATTATGGACAAACAAATTATGCTCGATGCGGTGCAAGCCTATTTCGACTGCTTTAATGCGCAGGACGCCGAAGGCATCGCTAATCTATTCGCGGACGACGGCACGGTGACGGATCCTTATCCGACCGATCCAAAAGAAGGGCGCGAGGCCATTCTCGCCTTTTACACCGGCGCGGTGAAGAGTAATTCCACGCTCATCCAGACCAGCCCGACCCGCATTGCGGGTAACCGCGCGGCCTTTGCCTTTACGGTCCATGTGGGCGGCCTGACTGAGGAGAGCAAAGTCACCGATGCTGATCTGCCCATGGGAAAAATGCAAATCGATGTCATCGACACATTTGAGTTTAACGAAGACGGCAAGGTCACAGCCATGACGGCCTATTGGGACCCGGCCGTGAATTTGAGACAGGGTTAGACCATGAGAGACGCACTAATCGTATCCACCGCCCGGACGCCTATCGGCAAAGCTTATCGCGGGGCGTTTAATGACACTGAGGC
>CAYQNQ010000195.1:0-4893 GCA_964418815.1 uncultured Hellea sp. | reverse complement strand
GCCTGCCTGACATCAAATTCGAAATCGGCGGCGCTTTGTCCGTAAGCCCCGTAAATCAGATCAAGATTAAGGGCGGCTTTGCTATAGGTCCGAATATTATCCAGTGCGGTTACGGCGTCGCTGGTCCGGGCGGGCCGTCCCATAGCCCGCAAATGAAGATCTGAAAAACTTTCGATACCGATACTAATCCGCGAGACATTGTGCTCCGACATGACTTTCAGGCGGTCTTTGGTCGTACGGCTGGGCGAGGTTTCAATGGATATAGGCGTATTTGGCGAGGTTAGATCGGAAATGATTTTAAACAGCTGTGCGAGCTCGGCGGCTTGCAGGAAAGTCGGCGTGCCGCCGCCGATAGCGGCCTCGGCAAAGCTGGCATTTGAGAGGTTAGAGCGAACTGTTTGCGCCTCTTTTTCCAGGGCCGCCAAATAGGATCTCACCGCGTCGTCCTTTGCCCCGGTCATGGTAAAGAGGTTGCAAAATCCGCAGCGCATTTCGCAAAACGGAATATGGGCATAGAGGAACAAGGAATCTTGCCGCTCGGCGGCCCAAACGGTCTCGAGGTCTATCGGTTTTTCAAAAGCGCGGTAGGCCGTTTTATGCGGATAGGCGTATAAATATCCGCTATAGGGGGAAAGGTTCAAAAGCGTATCCAGATGCGTGGTTGACACTAAATCACTTTCTTATTGCCATGATACATTCTCGGCTTATTGTCATAACAACAAACCAGACATCAAGCCTAATTTGCGGCCAGTAGTTTCGTGCCCGAGAACGCGCCATAAACGGTATTTGGAGAATTATTGTGGAAAAACATTTACATTTCAAAGACGAAAAATCCGACAAGTTTTGGAAAATTGCCGTGAGCGGCAATACTCATACAGTGACTTACGGCCGAGCAGGCAGTGCGGGCATGTCCAAAACCAAGTCCTTTGATGATGCCGGCCTTGCCCTAAAAGATGCTGAAAAACTCGTAAAATCCAAAATAAAAAAGGGCTATGTTGATCTCGAAATCGCTCAAACCGGTTCCGCTCAATCCGCACCGGCTCAATCAGCACCGGCTCAAACCGAGCCCGCTCAAACAGAGCCCGCTAAACTTGAGGACAAACCGGTCGTTGACTATGTCCATGGACAGCCATTTGATGTTTTAAAAAATTCCCCCCGAATTGTGGCCAATCCCTATGATGACGACAATAAATCCTGGGAAGAAAAATTCAGTGAGTTTTTATTGGTCCAGGACGCTTCTGCAACCACCCATTTTGTAGCGGGAATGGCCGGCGAAGCTTATGAGGAACCCAACACCGATAGAGTGCTCAAAAGCCTCGTGAAACACAAAGAGGCGCTGCCTAATCTTGTGTCCTTGTACTTGAATGACATGAGCAGCGAGGAATGTGAATTATCCTGGATTGTCGGCGGGGATCTGACACCGGTCTGGGAACATTTTCCAAATTTGAGAGCCTTTAGAGTGCGCGGCTATCCCGGAGAAATGGGCCAAATATCCATGCCCAAACTTGAGAGTTTCACCATCGAATGTTCAGGCATGAACAAGAAAGACGTGCAGCAGCTTTTAAAAGCTCATATGCCAAATCTCACCCATCTTGAACTTTGGGTGGGCACTGATGATTACGGCGGCGAAACGGAGGTCAGTGACTGGGAGCCCTTACTGAACGGAAATCTGTTTCCGAAATTAAAATATCTGGGTCTTAGAAATTGCAGCTTTGCCACCGAACTGGCACAGGCCGTGGCGAACTCGCCCATCGTGGCGCGTCTGGAAACTCTGGATATGTCCATGGGCACTATGACAGATAAAGGCGGCGCCGCCCTTTATACGTCCGAAAGTGTGCGAAAGCTAAAGCATCTGGATCTGCATCATCACTTCATGTCCGACTGGATGGTTGCCCGTTTTCAGGGCGCAGACGCGCCGGTGCCTGCGCCGCGAATCCCTAAAAAGCCAACCCCGCCCGCCTCCAGGCCCAGTCCGGCCCAGGCCTCAAGCCCCAAAAAGGGCTTTCTCGCCAAGCTGTTTGGCGGCAGCGATCCGCAGCCCGCCCCCCCGCCGGTCCAGCCTCAACAACCAGAGCCCGAACAATCAGAGCCGGAAGCGGCCGAGCCTCAAAAGCCTGAAATCGATTACGCCGCCATTCCTTTGCATAGCGGAGCATTTGGCCCGACCGTCAATCTGGACCAGCAAAATGAAGCGGAAGAATATGACGGCGAGTATTATTACTACGTGGCTATCGGAGAGTAATGCGCTTTGGACTTCTATGTCCGCCCGGCCTGCGGGCTGACGCCTTTATTGATGCCGCCGTCCGCCGTGGACATCCGGCCCCGGTTTGCCTCTCCTATGACAAATTTCTGCGCCATGAGAGGTCTCTGAAAGAGGTCCTCGCGCAAATAGATGTCCTGCGCCTGGATAGTCCGGGCGGCGGCTATGAACCGTGGAAAGCCTTTGCCGAGTATCTCGGCGCGCCGACGACGGGATGGCCGGAACAATATGGCCGGATTTATCCCCAGTTCTATTTCTTTAATGGGCTCAATAAAGCCGCGTTGCGCGCATCAGAACTGTCAAAGGAGCAGGGCGTAAAATGCACCTTTGACCCGCAAGCCATCAAAACCTTCATGGACAAAAAGTCGACCTACAAAACATGCGCGCCTTTTATAGATATGCCAAAAGCTTTGCCCGAAATTGAAACCTATGAAGACCTTGAAACCGCCATGGGTCAGGAAAATATGCGGCGGGTCTTTCTAAAAATTCGCTACGGGTCTTCGGCCTCCGGCGTGTTGGCCATAGAAAAATTCGGGACACATTTGCGGGTCTGGACAACGGTGGAGAAAAAAGGCGAGGGGCTTTTTAATTCTCTTAAAATCAAAAGATATCTGGACGCTGAAGCCCGGGCCATTATCAATGACGTCGCCGCGCACGGCGTGCAGGCCGAAGCATGGATTCCCAAATTTCGTCTCGGCGGAAAACGCTGTGACCTGCGGCTTTTAATGGTGGACGGAAAGCCCGCCCATTGCGTGGCCCGGTGTTCCTCTTCGCCCATTACAAATTTGCATTTGGGCAATGAACGGGTTGACGCTTCGATTTTAAAAGAAAAGCTCACCGCGCAAGTCTGGAATAAAATTTTATATATGGGGTCCGTCGTGGCCAGCCTTTACAAGGACCATCTGTGTCTGGGCATGGACATTGCCATTCACCAGGACGGCCAACATGTCTATCTGCTGGACGTCAATTGTTTTGGAGATCAGCTCAATGATGTTTACCATGACGGGCTGGATTCCTATGAATATCAAATAGCCTGTATGGAGCAAAAATTTGCTAAGCGCTAAATCTCATCTGGGTGACCGGGATGTATTGTTTATCTCATTTGACACGCTGCGATATGATGTGGCGGCGCAGGCCATGGAGGCGGGACAAACCCCGTTTCTAAAAACCCTTTTGCCCGGCGGAGCCTGGGAGCCGAGACACACGCCCGGCAGTTTCACCTATGCCGCCCATCACGCCTTTTTCGCCGGCTTTTTACCAACACCGGATAAGAGCGGCCCCCATGAACGGCTGTGGGCTTTGTCCTTTCCGGGCAGCGAAACAACCGGGCACCGAACCCTCACATTTGACGCGCCCCATATTATGTCCGGATATGGCGCCCAGGGCTATCAGAGCCTGTGCATTGGCGGCGTCGGGTTTTTCAATAAACTGACCCCGCTGGGCTCGGTCCTGCCGGCCATGTTTGACGACAGCGAATGGCGCGCCGAATTTAGCGTCACCCAGAAAAACTCGCCCCAAAACCAATTTGATTTTGCCGGAGACTGGCTCAGCCGGCGCCCGGACTCCCAGCGTGTGTTTATGTTCATCAATCTGTCGGCCCTGCACCAACCCAATTGTCACTATATGGACGGCCAGACACAGGACAGCCCGGCCACCCAAGCCGCCGCTCTCGCCGCCGTGGACCAAGCCCTGAAAAACGCGGCCAGTATTTTCGAAAAGCGCCGCTGGCTATGCGTCTTCACCTCGGACCACGGCACAGCCTACGGCGAAGACGGATTTAAAGGCCACCGACTGGCCCACGAAACCGTCTGGCGAGTCCCTTACGCGGAATTTTTATGGGGTTGAGGGTTTATTTGGAACTAAACCCCGTCCTCGAAAGTCCGGACGAATTTTATAATTTTGTCCGATATCCGCTCAACCACGGTTTTGCGCTCCAGGATTTTGGGCTTTGTTTTCATGGTGGCGACAATGGATTCGCGCAGGGGTTTCTGGCCTGAAAAGTTCAAATCGGAAATTACTTTCTGGACTTCATGGTCAAACAGGCTCTCTTCTTCGCAGAGCTCCTCGAGTGCGGCCTTTTGCTCGGCCTGCCAGAATGTATCAAACTCGTCCTTTACCGACGCGCCGGAGGAAATACCGGGCATCTGGTCGTGGATGAACTTTTCAATCAACTCCCGTTTTGAGCGCAGGTTCACTTCGGACTCGAGCATGCGCAAAACCGACTTCAGCGCGTCTGATTTATCGGCGTCGGACAAGGCTTTGAAGTCTTCGTCTTCTTCAACCAGTTTCGACAACAGCTCTAGAATATAGGCCACATTGATCTCGTCGCGCTGAATCAACTCCAGCTCGAAATCCACATCATCGATGATGCTTTCTTTCTCGCCCGGCTCGGTTTTGGTGTCCTCATAAAGGTCGAGATATTTGCTCTTGAAATCCTCGAACATCTGCGCGCTCATATCCACGTCGGTATAGGAAAACTCGGAAAATGTCGTCAGCACATTGCGGATCCGGATCAGCGCGCGAAAGGCCTTGATAAATTCCAGCTGCTCCACTTCGCTGGGCAGGCGGTTCACATCATCGGGCGTGGCCACAATGGCGAGCAATATATCCACCGCCGCATTAAAGCGCGCGAC
>CAYQNQ010000194.1:0-4917 GCA_964418815.1 uncultured Hellea sp. | reverse complement strand
AGTTCCAACGCCATTTTGCATTGAGCAGATTTCGCTCAAAGAGAACGTGTTTAGAATTTTACGGTCGTAAAGTTTACCTAACACTTGCAATTTCTATTGTCCAGAAAATCTGTCCAAAAATCGCATTGCTGCCCCTGTAAAATGGTGATGACTTCACTCCATTTCACGATGTCATATTCTTTAAGAACCCTAACCTCAGCGCGGCAGAATCCTGGCACCAGAAAAGTGACACGCATTGGGACAATCCTGACTTGACGCGGGCATCCATGGATTAAACTTTATGGCGCGAATATACGGATCTACGGCTGTGAACAGAGATGACTCAAAAATGAAGTACCAAGATGTCTACAAAAGCTGGGGCACATCATGGTTTATTGCCATTAAGAAATAATTGGTACTTCCTTAAACTTGTCATTGTATGGACCATGTAAGAACAATAATAAAACGCGCAAGACTATGAACACTGGGGACCCCCAAATTTACGAGCCGAATTTCACTTTGGCCAAGGCGAATGCCCTCCTCAATATATGTCTGGATTCATTTCAAGGTAACTCAACAAATTTGTATGAATTGCTGTTGACCCTCGAACAGTTGGCGACGCTAATTCAAAAAGCCGGCTATGACCAAAAAGTTCTACAGAACCTCATAAGAGAAAATGAAATGCTGGTACAAAGCAAACAAGCTTTGCCGGAACAAAATCCAAGACGAGAATCTGGAAACTATAATTCGGTAGCGATTGCGCCCGCTAAAATTTCCTATCTGAGATAAGCAGCACGGGGCTTTGCCAAACCTGCGTCCTTAGGCTTTAATCGACCGGTGCCCGACAATAGACAAGCCATAGCCGTCAAGAGCAACGAGAACTTGCGGCGAGTCTGTCAGCAATATCATATCCTGAACTGACAGGTTGGTTAGAATATTCGCGCCCGTCCCATAATCCCGGACCTTTTCTGCGCTTTTCGGTTTTCGCTTATCATTATAGGCTTCCAAAACTTCACTGAGACGCCCCGGCCCCCTTGGGTTTAAGACGACAACAACGCCGCTCCCCTCTGCCTCAATTACATCCATTGATCGCTCCAGCAGGCCCTCTCTCGATGAGTCGGCCCCAAGATAATCATTAAAAATATTCAGGGCGTGCATGCGGACAAGCGTAGGTGTATCCGGATCCACTTTTCCGCAGACCAGAGCCATATTTTCTGAATCGGTTGTGCTGTCGTAAAATGTCAGCGCACGCCATTCTTTTTGGGTTTTGCGCGTGAACCGGGTTTCTGCCGACAGTTCGAGCAATTCATCATTCTGGCTGCGATAAGCAATAAGATCGCGGATCGTTCCGATTTTCATGCCGTGAAGCCGGGCAAACTGGATCAGATCATCCATGCGGGCCATGGTCCCGTCTTCATTCATGATTTCGCATATGACCCCAGATGGGTTAAGGCCGGCCAGCCTGGATATATCGACCGCCGCTTCCGTATGCCCAGCTCTAATCAGAACGCCGCCAGGCTTGGCAATCAGCGGAAATACATGGCCCGGACTGACAATATCGTCCGCGCTCTTCTCGGCGTCTATAGCCACAGTGATAGTGCGGGACCGGTCATGGGCGCTGATACCGGTCGTGATACCTTCACGGGCTTCGATAGACGTAGTGAAAGCTGTTGCATTGCGCGCGCGATTGTTTTGCGTCATAGGCTTGAGTTCAAGCGTTTCCGCCCGCTCACGCGTTAAGGCCAGGCAAATGAGTCCCCGGCCGTATTTCGCCATAAAATTGACAGCTTCCGGCGTCGCCATTTGCGCCGGAATAATCAGATCACCTTCATTTTCCCGGTCTTCATCATCCACCAGAATGAACATACGGCCATTGCGCGCGTCTTCGATAATATCCTCAATGGCGGCAAGAACGGGCGACTCGTCCGTCGCATCAAGAAATGTTTCCAGTTTCGATAAAGTCTGGGACGTTGGATTCCAGTCCTGCTCAAGACAGTCGCGCAGCGTATTCGCATGCAGTCCCGCAGCGCGCGCTATACCGGCCCGGGTTAATCGCCGTTTTTCAATAATTTCCTGAATTTTTTCTTGAACAGGTGTCATATGGGAATGTGTCATGATTTCCATGTTCGCATAAAAATGTGATAAAACAAGCCTGAAATCACATTATAATGTGACTTAATAAACAGCAGCGTGAGGACTTAAGTGATGACATCCCTGGCCGTTTTTGCAAATGAATATAGATGATATCTCTAACCGGCGATAATTGGGACATTGAAATTGACCCCGAAAACGGGAGCCTGTTCAGGCGGTGTCGATATAATAACACGCAGGTTTTCCGAGACTTTGCGCCCTCCTATAAAAACGATCAATTCCCGCAATATTCCGCGTCGAACTTTCCGTTACTGCCTTATTCCAACCGTATTGAAGATGGCGTGTTTGTATTTGAAAACCGTAAAGTGGCCCTGCCGGTCAATGCCCCCGGCCAAATATACCCGATACACGGCTATGGATGGATAAGACCCTGGCGGGTATTGGAAAACACCGAAGGATTCTGCCTGCTTAGCCAATACCACGAGGCCGATCACTGGCCGTGGTCTTACGAAACTCTGCAAAGGATTGAAATCTTCAACAATTCAATACGTATCGAGCTTCACATCAAAAACAAAAGCCAAAGCGCTATGCCGTGCGGACTGGGATTTCACCCTTATTTTCCTGATTTACAAACCGCCGTCCTGACATTTGAAAGCAGAGGCATCTGGTTAAGCAGCGAAAACCTATTGCCGACACAACATGTTCCCATTTCAGAAAAATACGACCTTTCAAAACCCAGGCTCCTTCGGAATTATGAGCTGGATCATTGCTATACAGAGGTCAAAGGCGCGCGCATTGACTGGGAAGACAAGCCAACAAGCCTACGAATAACCCATTCAGACAATTTGAACCGCGCCGCCGTTTATACAGACCACGCCCAAAATACCTTTTGCTTTGAACCCGTAAGCCATGTGCACAACGCCCTTACAATGCAACACCCCGCGGACCACGGAATAGCAAAATTGAGCCCTGAAGAAACGGCAATAGCCTGGATGAATGTTGAGGTTCTTCGCTCCAAAATAAAAGCCCCAATTTAAAGTCAGCTCTTGACGAAAAATTAACCCGATTCTGAGTTATTCCAAGTTGAGAGAAATCATCGAATATAATTCATGAACGCCGACTATAATAAAATCTTGAGCGGCTCAGCCCACTTCAAAAAGAAAGCGGGCGCCTTTGCACCGGACTGGCTTCAAAAAGTCGGCGAACAATTCGGCATGGGCGTTGCGATTTTAGATAATCAAAACAATATATTGCTCTGCAACGACTCTTTTGTACAAGATTGCAATCTCCCCCCCTACATTATTGAGAAGACTGACCGGTTTGAGGACTGGTTACAATTCATGGAAGATCGCGGAGATTTTCCGAGTGAAAACCTGTCCAACCAGCCTGCGACTTTTATGGAGCTGATAAACACAGGATCACCTGTCAAAAAAATCCTCACGGATATTTCGCCGCCCAATGGCAAAGTCCTTGAATTCAAATGCATGGACTCCGACGCTGGAATCGTGACGATTTTCTCGGAAGACATCACGGTTAAGAAACGCAACGAAGAAAGTCTGAGCCTGGCCCTAGAAATGGGAAAATCCGGCTACTTTTATCATATCATTGAAACGGAAGAGACTTATCTGGAAAGTGACTACCTGCAACAACTTCTGACGAAAGAAGAGTACCAAAAAATTCGCGATCACGGATTTTGGCCCATCATGCATGAAGACGACGTTGATAAAGTCAAAACGGATTGGCAAAATATTGTCCTGACCGGCAACATGCTTGAATCTGCGGTGCGAATAATCACTCAGCAAAACGGACCCCTGACTTTTAAATTTACAGTCAAACCCGTAACTTCCAGCCAGGGCTCTGTTGTCAGAGTCATCGGTTTTTTTGAAGATGTCACCCATGAATTTAAAATTCGCCGAGCCCTTCGAAAGGCCAAAGAAGAATCGGAACAATCTCTAAAATCCAAAACCGATTTTCTAGCCCGTATCAGTCATGAAATTCGTACGCCTATGAACGCTGTTATCGGAATTGCGGATGCCTTAATCCATCACAATAAGGATTTGGCAATTTTGCCAAAACTGGAACTCATCCAGTCATCTGCGGACGGAATTTTAAATATCCTGGATGATACGCTTAGCCACGCAAAACTAAAGTCAGAAGAATTCACGCTCGATCCAAAACCCGGGGATCCCCGAAAATCAATTCGCTCTGTCTGCGCTCTGTGGGAGGCCAAAGCGGCCCAGAACAAAGTTACCATCAACTGCGAGATCGACGGAAATGTTCCCGGCGAAATCAGTTTCGACCGGCACAGATATGAGCAGTGCCTCAACAATCTATTATCAAATGCCATCAAATTCACTCCTGGGGGCAAAATTGATGTTTTTGCCAAACTGATTGACAAAAACGGTCTCTCCAGACTGGTCTTGGCCGTCCGCGATAACGGCATCGGCATGAACCGGGATCAAGCCGCTCGAATTTTTGATCCTTTCAAACAGGCAGACCAGACTATTGCCGAGAGATTTGGCGGCACCGGCCTTGGTATGAATATTACCAAATCTCTTATTGAAAAAATGGGCGGCAACATCACCGTCAAATCCGAGCTGGGTAAAGGAACGATTTTCGCCATGAGCCTGCCACTTGGCAAAGCGAAAGCCCAAACAATTACAGATCCTCTCGAAGAAAAAGAAGAAGTGCCTGCAACCCCCTATGAAAAGCTTAAAATCCTTGTTGCAGATGACAACCCGACCAATCATCTCGTTGTAAAGTCATTGCTTGAAGGCATTGTTACGGAAATCGTAACCGCCAATGATGGTCAGGACGTGCTGGATATTCTCCAGGTACAGCCCATCG
>CAYQNQ010000193.1:0-4946 GCA_964418815.1 uncultured Hellea sp. | reverse complement strand
TTGATGAGCGTTTTCATCCAAGGCAAAGTGTAAAATCACAAGGTCCCGACTACAACCATAAAACTATAAAATAAAATAGGAAAAAAATCATATTAATACTTGTAAGTTTTCATGGATTACCCTATAAGGGGTCATCGTCGGAATTGCGCCAATGATTCTTCCCGGCACCAAGCTGGATCCTGAAACAAGTTCAGGATGACGGGTAGGAATTTGAAGAACAGAAGCGTTTGATATCTTCGTCATTCCGAACTCGACTGAGGTCCATTACATTGATTTACATGGCTTCGAGATTCCATATTCCGTCATCCCGGGCTTGTTCCGGGATCCATTAGTAAAGTGGTGGCCCAAGATCTTCCCAATCCGGATTGTGTTTTTCAATCAAGTTGATTTTCCATTGGCGTCTCCAGTTTTTAATCCGTTTTTCTTGAGTAATGGCATCGGTGATACGGTCATGTTCTTCGTACCAAACAAGGGTTTTCACGCCATATTTTGAAGTGAAACCACCCAATACATCATTCTTGTGTTCGAAGACGCGTTTGTTCAAATCGCTGGTTACGCCAACATAAAGTGTCCCGTTTTTCTTAGACGCTAAAATATATACATATCCTTTTCGAGGTTTCCCCATCGGATATTTATGGACCACATGGATCCCGGGTCAAGCCCGGGATGACGGGTGAAGACAGTCCTTTTATTTCGTCATCCCGGCCTACGAGCCGGGATCCATGTCCCCGATTTTCATCGGGATGAGCGGAAGTTTAATTAATGAATACAACATTCTCCCGCATCCTTACGGATCGCGAACATATACCCCTGCCTGAAGAACAATTATCCGGCGCGGGTTATCTCACTCTATCGGCGAAAATCGCGCGCACAGGTATTCAGGACTATTTTGGTCATGAACTGGCGGGTGTTGAGGGCCATATTGACCCGGGCAAAATCTACCGGGTTTACCGCGGCGAAGAAGAAGTCTTTGCGGTCGATGCGCTGGAAAGCTTTCAAGGTCTGCCCATCACCCTAGGTCATCCGAGCCAGCAAGTTACGGCGGATAATTATAAAATTCATTCGGTTGGCCATATCATTGGACAGCCTTTTCGAGATGGCGACTTTATCCGGGCGGAACTGACTATTCGCGACGCGGCCGCCATTGCCAAAATAAAATCCGGCGAAGCGGCGCAGCTCTCTGTGGGCTATCACGCGGATGTCCATTTGAGCGCCGGAACCGCGCCGAACGGGCAAGCTTACGACGCCCTCCAAACAAATATCAGAGGTAATCACATCGCGCTTGTGGATGCGGCGCGGTGCGGGCCTGAGTGCAGTCTTTTGAAAGATTGCGCCTGTGCATCCTGTCAACTGAACAAGGAAGAAATGATGAGTGATTTCGTGACTCTCGATGGAGAGCAAATCCCATTGGCCCAAGCGGTCAATAAACTCAAAGAGGCGAACGCCCGTATGAGCGAGGCCCTAAGGGACGCCGAGGCGACCATAGAAACCCTCTCCGCCGAACTGGAAACTAAATCCGGCGAAGTGGAGGCGCTCACCGCGAAAGACAGCGCCCGGCCTGCGGAGGATGCGGACTTTGCCGGCAGGGTGCAGGCGAGGGCGCAAATGCTTTCCGAAGCCCGGCAGATTTTAGGGGACGCTGTTACCCTGTCCGCCCAGTCCGATAGCGATATCCGCAAAACCGTTATCAATCACATTTACGGCGATGGTTTCGCCAGCGGCGCTTCCGATCATGCGCTGATTGGCATGTACCGGGTTGCCGTGCGCGATGCCGGGCAGTCCGGCGATACGCTCAATGGGCGCATCACAATTTCTACAAACAATAATGAACGCCATCTGGCCGAAGCCCGCCGCAATCAACGGCTCGCCTCTGCCTGGCAAAAAGGAGCATAATTATGGCCTTAACAGCCAAAGCCTATGAAGGTCTGTTTGCAGACCAGCAAACATCTGTTCGACTGTCCCGCCTCGCCGAAGGGCCCGTTAATGCGGGGCGCGTGATCACGCAGGGGACAGCCGATAATAAAGCCGTACAGGGCGGAAGCGGCACTGTCCTCGGTGTCACCCTTGCCGATAGAACCCTCAGTCCAGAAAAAGACGGTGTCTACGCGGACGGCGATACGATTTGCTATGTCAGCCATCCGGCCATCGTCTGGTGTAAGGCCCAGGTCGCCGTGACCCCGGCGGCCTCCGCGGCTTTCGACCCGGCCACCGGCGAAGTGAACCTGGACGGCACCCCCATTCCCAATGCGATTTTCGACAGCTCCGCCGCCGCCGGCGAGCTGGTGAAACTGCGCCTGCAATAGGAGCACATAATGCACTTAGATAATACCTCCCTCAATAATACGTCACTGGCCCAGTTTAAAAGCCAGCTGACCCGCCTCGAAACTGAGGCGCTGGACGAGACATTCGAAGACATCCAATATGCGGAGCTCATCCCCGTCAACACATCAGGCCCGGAATGGGTCAAGGGCGTCACCTACCGCTCACTGGAGCGTGTCGGACAGGCCAAATGGATCAACCAAGGGGCCCAGGACGTGCCCAATGCAGACATCCTGTCCTCCGAAATCAGTAATTCCGTCGAGCTCGCCGCTATCGGCTATTCCTATACGCTTGAAGAAGTGAGCCAGTCGGTTCTGCATAATTTCCCGCTGGAGAGCGCGCGTATCTCTGCTGCCCGCCGGGCCGCCGAAGAATTTATCGACGGCGTCGCCCTGAACGGCGACGGCGATAAAGGCATGACCGGGCTTTATAACAGCGCCGCTGTGGCCCCGTTCGCAGCCGGGCAGACATTTGAGACGGCAACACTCGAACAGGCGCTGACCATGGTCAATAACGGCCTCATGGGTGTGGGCGGAGAGCAGGCCCGCTCCCGCTATCCGCGCGACACAATGCTTCTGCCGACCAGTTCGCTGACGGCTCTGGCCAATAAGGTCGTGCCTGATACAGCCCAGACATTCCTGAACTATATCAAGTCCAATAATATCTACACAGCCCGCTCCGGCAAAGAGCTCATGGTCCGCGATGTGGACGGCCTGGAAACGGCCGGGGCCGGGGAGACCAAGCGCGCGGTATTTTATCGCCGTGATCCCAATGTTCTGACCTTCCACATGCCCATGCCGCACAAGTTTTTACCGGTGCAGCAGGTCATCATGGAGTTTAAAGTTCCCGGCATTTTCCGCATTGGCGGCACGGAAATCCGCCGCCCGGATGCCATTGGTTATCAGGACGGTATCTAGTCATGGCGGTCCTTAGAAATACCGGGGCTATTCCCCGGATTATTCCCATTGTCGATGGCGATTATATTCGCCTGGCGCCCGGATGTGTCTCGGCCAATATCGAGGTGGATCTGGATAATCCCGTCATTTTGGCGTGGATGGCGGCAGGCGATCTCATGGAAGTGAAGCCCAAGCCTTCTAAACCGAAAAAGACGGATAAGGCGTAAGGCCCATGGCGCAGCCATCGCTCTCCACCTTTTTAGCCCGTTTCCCGGAATTTGCCTGTGTAGAGCACAGTCTGATCATATCTGTTCTGGCCGAAGCCCCGCTCTTTGTTGATCTTAAATGGGGTGAGTATGAAGCGCTCGGCGCCATGCTTTACACGGCCCATGAACTGACCATGCAGGGCCAGGGCAGCTCACCGGCCGCCCGGAAAATTAAATCCAAAGGCGTGACCGCGGTCACGTCAGGGTCTCATAAAGTCCAATATGCCGATGATGCGGGCGCAATGGTAGGCTTTGAAGCAACGCCTTTCGGGGAACGCTTCGAAGGTCTCGCCAACCGCATAGGTGCAAAATTGGTGAGTGTCATATGATGAATTTAATTGAGACCCAGAGAAAAGAACTGGTCGGCGCTTTGGCGGACCTTTATATGAGCGGATCGCTCAAAAAATTACAGCGTTATCCTGATGGGCGAGGCGGATTTACGTCCGACGCGACCCTTCAGTCTGTCCTGCTGCACAGAGAAAATACCCGTGAAGAAACCGCGCGGCGTAATATTTCGCCGGGAAATGCTTTGATCTATGTATTGAATACGGGAACAGAAGTCTCGCCCATAAAAGGCGATGGTCTGATGATAGACGGCGACACTTATATGGTTGTCGGCGTGGCGCAGGACCCGGTCGGTGTCGCCTATGAATGCGAATGTGAGTCCAGTGGCTCTGAATAAATCCGGCGTTGAGCGTTTTGTAAAAACCCGGGGGCGCAATCTGATTTCCGGCGTTATGGACGCCATGGAAGACGAGCTGTCGGGCCGCGACGATCTCAAGATCAAGACATCCATTAAGGCGACCGCAAGTCTTGTGACGGGTGAGCTTTCTGTCTCATCGGATAAAACCTATATTTTGTCCGAGGAGCTAGGCACTGAAAATCAGTCCCCGCGCGAAACCGTTGGGCGTCTGGTTAAAGATCCCTCAGTTCGGACGCGGATTGTTCGGCGGGCGGCTGGAAAGCTTTAATTTTCTTTGGCCGTCATCCCGGATTTATTCCGGGATCCATTTTCCAAGCTCAACCGTGGATCCCGGGTCATGCCCGGGATGACGGAGTAAATTATGCTCGACCCTATTGCAGACTTATATCAATATCTGAGCGCGAGTTCGGATATCACGGACAAGCTCGCGGCCTATGGGGGCGGCCCGGCCATATTCGCCGGGCAGGTTCCGCCGGATCACGCGATAACAGCGCCCGTGGTTGTTCTGGATTACCCGACGGTCAGTCAGCGCCTTCAGACCAGCAGTAATATCAACCGGGATATTGAAACGACCATCCGGATTTACGCCCAAGTTCAGACGGGCGGCGGATTGAATACCCTGCCCCTGCAAGAGGCGAGCGAGACAATCGCAAACGCACTGGTCACAGCGCGCATAGCCGTCACAGGCGGCGTCCTGCGCGGCGCTGATGTCAAAGGGCCGATTATGGCTCCAACCGACGATAAAACTCTAGCCGGGAGGCT
>CAYQNQ010000192.1:0-4971 GCA_964418815.1 uncultured Hellea sp. | reverse complement strand
TCTTCGCGCGCATCGCCTTCGCCTTTGGCGGCAAAACGCGTGCCTCCAAGGTTTTCCAGAGTTTTATCAATATGGCGCGGAATGGTTTGAAAGGTCGAGGCCCAGTCCCGGTTGCCGCAACCAAAGACGGTGTAGTTCACACCCTTGGCCCATCCTTCCGGCGCATTTCTCATGGCTTCAACAAAGCGGGCGGCGTTATTGGGTGGTTCTCCGTTATAAGAGGCCGTGACGATGATAACAGCGCCGGAAGTCGGCAGTCCGCCTGCCGCGCTATCCAGATCTGAAAGCTCGATGTCAAAACCATTGAGATCGCCCATTGAAGCCAGTTCATGGGCGTAGCCCTCGGCTGTGCCCAGATTGGACCCGTAAAGAATAGTCAGCTTGCCGCCATGTTTACGGCGTTTGGCCGTCGGCGTGATTTCCGTTTCCTCAGGCACCGCATCTTTCGTCCGGGTGAGGCCTTCGCGCATACGGGCCTTGATCATGAAGCCTTCCGGTTTGATGGAAAGCGTTTCCTTGACGTCCAGCTCATAGCCTTTGTGATCGTAAAGTTTGAAGCGCTGCAAAATCATTCCCAAAACCAGGACAGCTTCCTGAAGGGCAAATTGACGGCCAATACAGGCGCGCCGTCCATTGCCAAAGGGCTTATAGGCGTAAGTTGGACGGGCGGCTTCGGCTTCTTTGGAAAAACGGTCCGGATCAAAGCTTTCAGGATCTGGGCCCCAAACCTCTTCATCCCGGTGCAGGCTGGGAATCAGGACGGTGACAAACGTGCCTTTGGGGATGGGGTATTTTCCGCCGACAATTTCGTCTTTCATCGGGGCAACGCTGAAAGCCGGCGCGGTGGGCCAAAGCCTCAGGGCTTCTAATAGAACGGCCCGCGTATATTCGAGATTTGCGATTTGTTTGAAACTTGGTGGCCGGCCGATGTCTTTGCCCAATACTGCGTCGACTTCTTCTCGCGCTTTTGCCAGGGCTTCGGGATGTTTGAGCAGATAGTAGAGCGTGAACGATAAAAGTCCGGATGTGGTTTCATGACCCGCGATTAAAAACGTATTGATTTGAAAGCGGATGTTTTCATCGGAAAGGCCTTCACCGGTTTTCGGGTCGGTCCCGGCCAGCATAAAATTGAGAAGATCCTTTTGCTTGCCGCCCTTACGCCGCCGGTCGGATATAATATCGTCGACCAGCTCATTCATATAAGCGACGTCTTTGTCCATTTGCCGGATCCGGCCGCCCATGGTTATTTTTTCGCCCGGTATGCCTTTAAAGGTCATACAGGTTTCCAGCGTCCGGGTCAGGGCGTCAATAAAGGGGTGGAAGTCTTCGCGGTAAAAGGAATTAAAGCGGAAATCAAAACCGCAAAGACCAATGGTATCGAGCGCCAGTCCGGTCATGTCGCGGACCACGTCGATTTCTTCATCCACGTTAAGGCGCTCCCATTTAAGCATCAACTGTTCAGCGATGTCGGCCATCATGGGCAGGTAGTCTTCCATGGCTTTTTGAGCGAAGGTCGGCATCAGGATGTTGTGCGCTTTGGACCAGTTGGGATCTTTGGTGTCGCCGGTAAACAGTCCGTCGCCGCCAATGGCGCGGACGCGCCTGAGCGGGCCGCGGACTGTTTTGTCAAACCGGGTTTCATCGCAAAGCTCTTTGACGATTTCAGGACCAGACGCGATCATGATGGGTGTCCCCATCATATTCAGCCAATAAAGAGGGCCCTGTTCTTTGGCGTGAACCATGAGGTTTTGCAGCGGCGCTTCGGAATCGACGGAAAAAACATTACCAAGTAAAGGAACACCGTCCGGTCTTGGAATTGGATGCAGCCTGTTTTTCCCCGCCATGCGTGATGTATCCGTTTTGGTTTTTGTTTTTTCTAACACCGGGGATGGGACGTGTATAGGATTTGCCCAAACTATTCTTGGATTTCCAGCGTCTAACACCTATATGCCTTCAATGTCCAAAGAAGCCAAAATATGGAAAGCCAGTGTGCTGACCCTTTTCCCGGATGCCTTTCCGGGCATCTTGGGGACGAGCATTATTGGGACGGCCAGAGATAAAGGTATTTGGGAGCTGCAAACGATCGATATTCGCGACTTTGCCGATAACAAGCACCGCAATGTGGATGATACGCCGGCCGGCGGCGGTCCGGGTATGGTGATAAAGCCGAATATTGCGGCGGCTGCTATTGATAGCGTGGCCAGTACGGGCCGCCCGCTTATCTATCTGACGCCGCGCGGCAAGCCGCTGACGCAAGAACGCGTTAGAGCGCTGGCCGCAGGGCCGGGCGTGACGGTCTTTTGCGGAAGGTTTGAAGGATTGGATCAGCGCGTGATTGACGCGCGGGACATGGAAGAGATTTCCGTAGGTGATTTTGTTCTGGCAGGCGGCGAAGTGGCGGCCATGGCTCTGCTGGAAGCCTGTATAAGGCTTCTGCCGGGCGTTTTAGGGGACGCAACCAGCGCCGAGCAGGAAAGTTTTGAAAACGGCCTGCTGGAGCACCCGCTTTTTACCCGCCCGCGCGCATGGGAAGGCCTTGAAATTCCAGAGGTTTTATTGTCCGGGGACCACAAGAAAATAGCCGAGTGGCAGTTGACTCAGGCCGAAAAGATTACTAAGGCCCGTCGACCTGATTTATATGAGGCCTACGCGGCCGATGGAGACGATCATGAACATGATTGAAACACTCAATAAAGAAGAAGAAGCCCGCCTGCTCGAAGGCGGCAAAAAGATACCTGATTTTAGCGCTGGCGATACGCTGGTCGTGCAGGTTCGCATCACCGAAGGCAGCCGCACACGTCTGCAGGCTTTTGAGGGTGTGTGTATTGCCCGTTCCGGCAAAGGCCTGAATGAAAGCTTCACCGTTCGCAAGATTTCTTACGGCGAAGGTGTCGAGCGTGTCTTCCCCGTCTACTCGCCGCTTGTCGAAGAAATCGAAATTAAGCGTAAAGGTAAAGTCCGCCGCGCCAAGCTCTACTATTTGCGGGATCGCCGGGGTAAGTCAGCGCGGATCGTTGAACGCACATCCGGACGCGGTATCGATCAGACACGCGGTAAGAAAAAGTAACCAAAGAATAAACCTCTACACGAAGCAACCAGACCCGGTCCAAAAGGCCGGGTTTTTTATTTGGCGCAGGAAGTGGAGTCCGCTGTGATATCCAGAAGGATCTGATCATCCAGGTTCAAATAGACATATTTGATTTTCATTCCGTCAGCCAAATTTATCTTTCTTCTTTTTCTGTGCATAGCTGATCAAAAATAAAATTGTCTTCTAGAGATTGTTCGATTTCAATACTGAACTTGATCGTTTTCGTTTTTTGCCGGGAATAAGCCGCAGGATGAAAACTGCAATCCAGTGGTTTGCAGTAAAATGAGACGCATAATTAGCCTTTTTGTTTAATGCCTCATTCTGCTGCCATGTGATCTGATTGGATCTGGGCCGACAGATTACCCATAAAGCGGTGGAATATATGGCCGGAGTTTTGTTCTACAGCCTGAACCAGTTTTTCCATTTCATCCAACACCCAAGGATTTGGATCATCATAAACATCCCCTTGCAGGATTTTGATCGTATCCTGCCGGTAACGTTTGTCGGAGAGAAAATGCATATAAATGATGTTAAGACGGTAATAAAGCGAGATGAAGCGGTACCAGTTACCGGTCCCGGTCTTGAGAAGATTCTCATACCGGTCAAAGGCGGATTTTGTGAAAGCGCGCTTCGCTCTTATAGCCTTTATGGTATCTTCGGCGGCCATTTTTGCGGAATTGAGCGCGATACTGACTCCGTTGGAAAAAATCGGGTCAACAAATCGCGCGGCATCGCCGATCATAACGTAATTATCGCCGCAGACCTGACTCATGGCATAGCTGTAATCGGCCTCGACCTTAAATTTCCGCATGGCGCGGGCGGCGCGTAAGCGGCGGCTAAAGTCTTCACGCTTGTCGACCGTTTGCCAGAAAAATTCTTCATTGGTAATATCGAGCCTTCGAAAATCCGCCATTTGCGAAACCACACCGACGCTCATAATATCCTCGGCGATAGGAATTTGCCAAATCCAGGTATCCGACTCGGGGATAAAGTGCACATAGGTAAATTCCTTGTGCTCGTCTGCGCCATATTCAAAGCATTCAAACCAGTTATGGATGGCGTATTGATTAAAAACCGGGTCCTTGACGAGGTAGCCTAGTTGACGCCCTAATACGGTATTCCGGCCTGAAGCATCCACGACCAGATCACAGCTAATGGTTTGACCGTTGGCATTCACTCGGGCGCCTTTGGCGCCGTCAAGAAACTCTACATTCGAAATTTTAGTTTCATATAAAATTTCAGCCCCTAATTCTTCGGCATGATCAGCCAGCATTTTGTCAAACTTGCCTCGGTCGACATGATAGGTGTAAGGGCTTTGCAGGCCTTGCTGTTGGCGTTCGGCAAAATCCACATTGACGCCCATATCATCGCCGAAGTTTTTGAAATCAAATTCGTGTAAACGCTGATCGGCACCGGTGGTTGTGCTGGTCCATCCCACGCCGTTTTTTTGCGAAAAGCCGCCAGTGTGTAGTTTATCCAGAAAACCGATGTCTTCGAAAATCCGCATACTCGAAGGCACGAGAGATTCTCCCACGTGGGGGCGGGGGAATTGGGTCCGCTCTACGATAAGGCATGAAACCCCCTCAAGAGCCAAGTAAGACGCCATTGCGCTGCCGGCAGGTCCTGCGCCAATTATCACAACTTCATATTTGTCTTTGATGGTCATTAATGCCCCGCCCGGATGGCCCAATCCAAATTATAGACGCATATTTAATCTGGCAAATCAAGTTATTTGAATGGTCAATCAGTCTATTGATTTGAGGCACGCGATTTAAGAAATTACTTTCTCAATCCGTGCTTTCTAAGCAGTCCTCTGAACGAATGATACGTCAGACCTAGATAATCTGCCGCCTTGCCTTGATGATGGGCGCTGACCTGCATGG
>CAYQNQ010000191.1:0-4984 GCA_964418815.1 uncultured Hellea sp. | reverse complement strand
AAAGATTTCGAAACTTTTATCGCGCCGTAAGCCCATGCCGAAACTCTCGAAGAATATGCGGATCGCCGCGTTTATCGTCGGAATCAGTAGTATCATCGCGACTCTGACCTTGGTGGTCATACGCGAACCCATTCCGGGATCTGATGGGTCCTATCTGTCCAGGTTTTGGGTGCTGCTGCGGTTCTTTACAATCCTTACCAATGCCATTGTCAGCTATGTTTTGATTATGGCCGCTATTCGCGGTCATTGGCGGTCTTTCAGTCTTTTAACCGGGGCCACGCTCTGGATCAGCCTGGTCGGCGTGATTTACCATATAATGCTCGCAGCGGAGCACAATCCGGAAGGCATCGCCGCCGTGACCAATCATGTCCACCACACATTTGTTCCGGCCGGGACTTTTCTAATTTGGATTTTGGCACGGCCTCGAGCTCTTATCCCGATTAAAGCGCCATTTGTCTGGTTGATATTTCCCTTGGCCTACACGGCTTATATGGTTGGCCGAGCCGAACTGACCGGGGATGTTTATCCTTACGAGTTTTCTGATCCAACCAAGGTCGGGTGGAAAGGGTTTTTCATCTCGCAAACCGTATTACTTTGCGTGTTTCTCGGACTGGGATTTGTGTTTCGATGGGTCAGCAATCGACTCATTCGCGAGTAGGTCTTGTTATCAATCTTTATTCTTTAGCGCGCGCAGGCGTCGGCGTTGACGTTTGTCTGGCCGTACCTCTTCGCGCGGGCGGCTGACCCTCTCGGCCCGCCGGATATCGCTCAGAGCAGAACGCGCAGCGATGCTCTCTTCGGTTTCCAGGTAGAGAGCCTGAGCTTCCTTGGCCGGACCGCGCCGCTTGGGAATACCCAAAACCTCCACGATCCAGATTTGCTCACGTCGGGAAATAACCAGAACATCACCGGGCTTAACCTTAAAGGCGGGCTTTACCCTTTGAGTATTTACTCGGATCTTGCCCGCTGTCGCAGCTTTGGTCGCCATTTGGCGGGTCTTGAAAAACCGCGTCATCCATAGCCATTTATCGACCCGGAGTTTTTCTATTTCGCTATCTTCGCCCATGGCCCCTATATGAGCATGTTTCTTTGAATGTTCCCTTAAAGGAATTTGTCTTTATAGACCGAAAAATCGCTGTCGATATTATCGGCACTTAACCCAAAATCTTCCAAAGCATATTTGTGCGGGGCGCGGTGCTCCCGCCGGTTGGCCTCGATCCAGTCCTCCATTCCGGCCTCTATTTCTGCGCTCATGGGAATGCCCGCAAACTCAAGCACCTGACCACCGATTTCCGTGGGGTTATCCAGCAGCTCTTTGTAATGGATATCCATAAACCGCGCAGTATCTTCGCCGCTGCGGGCGGCCATATATTGGTCCAGCCAGCGTTTCAATCTGGGCACCCAAAATGTCCCTATCTCTTCATGGGTAATCTCCGATGACCCCATTTTGTAAAGCGAATGCATCATGGAGCAATAAGACGGCACGGTTGCGACCGGATCTCTATGGGTTGTAATGAACTTTGCCTGAGGAAAAGCTTTCAGAGCTGTCGCCATAGAATTCAAATGCCCCGGTGTTTTGAGCACCCATTTTTTGCCAGCTCTGGATTTATCCTGCCACTGCAAGCATTTTAAAATCGTGATCAGGTCCTGATAGGCCGGCATGGGATCCTGGCTGTCTAGAAACTCTGCAAAGTCCGGCACGAAATAAGTGCTTTCGATCATAGAGCTGGATAAAAGCTGGCCCATGACAATCACTTCCTCGTCGGGCTGAGTTGTACTCATGGGATGGATGGACATGAGCTCCGGGATTTTATCGAGCATATAGGCGAGAATGCCCTCGGCGGCAGCAATACGCGGCGACGGATCGCCGGGCTCTTCTCCAGGCAGCGGCAAATAGTTTTGCGTTTCATACCAGCGCATGGCCGTAAGCTCCGGCGCGCTGGCCAGCATGCGGTGCAGCATGGTTGATCCCGTCCGCGGCAGGCCGGAGAGCACCGCCGCAATCTCGACGGTTTCGTCAAAAATTTCAGGATTATCGCCGAGCATCTGCATAAGGCGCAACCGGTTTGAGAGCGCGCCGGTTATCATCATTTGCACGCCGTAGGCGCCTTCAGGACCCAGCTTAGCTGTCCGGTTCAGCGCATCAACCAGCGGATCAATATGGGCAAGCATCCAGGGATCACCAAAATCGGATAGGCCGGTCGCGCTGCGCGCTTCCTTGATAAAATGGTCTTTGCCCGGCAGCATATCCACCTCCCCTGCGTAGTTATTTTGCCTTTTTTCTACGCAAAGCACATCAAAAAGCCAATAGAACAGTTTATTTGCGTAAAATTTTCCTCTAAAATCACGCAAAACAATAATCCGGGGAATGGAGATGTTACTGCAAGACAAAGTGATTGTGATCAGCGGTGTCGGGATCGGCATGGGCCAATGCATGGCCAAGCTGGCATCCGCCGAAGGCGCTAAGGTCGGACTGGCCTCGCGTAATCAGGCCTTTATCGACGAGGTTGCCGCGGAGATCCATAAATCCGGAGGCGAAGCTGTCGCTGTCGCTACGGATATTACCAAGGCTGATGATTGCAAGGCCCTCGCAGACAAAGTCGCCGATAAATTCGGACGCATCGATGGGCTGGTTAACTCGGCTTATAATCACGGGGCGTGGGCAACATGCGACGTTGCAGATCCGGACGAATGGTCCAGCGTCTATGACGTAAATTGTACAGGAGCACTACGGATGGCGCAGGCCTGTCTACCGGCTATGAAAAAGGCCGGAGGGGGCGCCATTGTGAATGTGAACACAATGGCAACTGTGAATCCGTTCCCGGGGGAGGCCGCCTATGCCGCCGCAAAAGGCGGCATGGCGGCACTCACGCGGCATATGGCCAAAGACTTTGGTCAATATGGCATTCGGGTTAATTCGGCCCGTATGGGCTGGATCGGCGGCGCGCCGGTTTACGGCTATATTGACCATCAGGTTTCCGCAGGGCGTGACCGCGATGAAGTTGTCGGAGAAATCACCGGACGTATCCCGCTGGGTATTATTCCGCCCGAGGAAGATTGCGCCAAATCTGTGCTTTATTTTGTTTCTGATTATTCGAAAGTCGTGAGCGGCGCGACTCTGGACGTCAATGGCGGCCAGTATATGGCGCCCTAAAACTTGGGCACGCCCGCCGACATCTGGAAGAAATATACGGCGGATCTGGCGGCCCTGTCGGACATCGTCCTGAACAATGACTTTAATCCGGATGCGTTGGAGCAGGCGGAAGGCCTGCGCTATCTGACGCGGCTAAACCGCATTGCCCTTGAAATGTTTTTGGAAAATGGCGATCCGGCTTTTCCAGGCCTTTACCAGGCGTCTCACCCAACCGCGAAAATCGGAGCCGATAATCCGGACAATTACTATCAAAATGCGACGATTTCCGGCGCGCAAGTTTACCGTATTTCCGGCAATCGCGGCACGGTTCCGATATTTTCGTTTGCGACCAAAGCCAATCGATACGCCATTAACGGAACCATGGCCTCGACCGGCGAGATTGATATTCGCGACGTCACCTGCGACGCAGAGGGCAATTTTGAAATCATCGCCAGCAAAGAGAAACAAGAGAGCAACTGGCTACCCCTCGCGGACGACAGTTCTATCCTTATTATTCGCCAGACCTTTTTTGATAAAAGCAAGGAAATGCCCGCCAGTGTCAAACTGGAATGCATCAGCGAGACCGGAAGCCCTGCCCCGCTAAGCTTGTCTGCCCTTGAGAGCGCGCTCGCGTCGGTACCGGCCTTTGTATCTGGAACCGCCAAGACTTTCTTACATTGGGCTGAGGTTTTCAGAGACAATAATTTTAACGCGCTCAACACCCACGACCAGTCTATGTTTATCCGGGCGGGCGGTGATCCTATGATTTATTATCTTCATGGCTGGTGGGAACTGGCCGACGGTGAGTATCTAAAAATTACCAGCGAAATACCGGAGTGCGAAGGCTGGAATTTTCAGCTGGAGAATATGTGGCTTGAAAGTCTGGATTACCGCCACCATAAAATCTGGGTCAATAATGCGAGCGCCATCTATAATGATGACAGGACGGTGACTGTGTTCGTCGGCGGACCAGATCATCCCAACCGGCTTGAGACCTGCGATCATCGCCGAGGCGCCATGCTCTGGCGCTGGACGGGGGCAAAAAATCACCCGACGCCAAAAGTTGAAGTACTAAAACATTAGGAGACTATTATGGACGTATCCAAACATCCTCAAATTGCCGAAATGAAAGACTTTGATCCGGAAGCTTTTGTCATTTCAAAAACGGTGGAGATCAACGCGCCGGCTTCCGTCGTTTGGGATATTCTGATCGACATGGAAAATTATCCCAAGTGGAACCCGTTCTGCGTGGAGTGTGAAAGTACGCTCGAAATGGGCGCCCCTGTTAAAATGAAACTCAAATCCTACGTCAATGCGGGCCCGGAGTTTTTCGAAAACACCGAATTTGTCTGCGCTTATGAACCCGAAAAGCTGCTCTCCTGGGAATTGCCCCATTATGACGCTTGGCCCTATCCAGCGCGGCGGGATCAAATCATCGAATCCACGGGCGACAATTCCTGCCGCTACCACTCCACGGACGCGTTTCTGGGTCCTGATGGTATCCACGTCATGCGCTTCGCCGGTCCCTGGGTGAAGCAAGCCTTTGACGATACAGCGGACGCGCTCAAAGAACGGGCCGAGATGATGCATCAAAAGAAGTAATTATCTGCGCAACGGCCTAATCAAACAGGCTGGCAATAATCTGCGGAATCCAGCTTTCCGCCGCTACGTCAAAAGCGGCAAAACTGGTGGCATAGTCAAAAAAGCACTGGTCCATACCGCGCGAAACACTTTGGTTTTTCACAAAGCCCGTCCAGTTCCCGCGCTGATCTTCGTCAACAAAGATATCCGGACCCTGTCCATCCGTGTTGGCATTTCGGATTACGCCGTATTCACCCACAAACATGGGCA
>CAYQNQ010000190.1:2029-4986 GCA_964418815.1 uncultured Hellea sp. | reverse complement strand
TTTCTTTTTCATTGGCGGTTTTGGCAACGCCCAGAACTTCGTAATAATCCCGTTTGCTCATGGTTATCCTTCTCGCGTCATGACTACATTGAGCCCGTAGCGTCCCTGCAGCGCATAGCCTTGCCCCTCGCATAAATCAATGAGGGGCGAGGTTTCGTCGCTTCCCGTTTCCAGAATTAAGAGCTTTGGAAAAAGAGACTCCGGCGCGGCTGCGAAGAAGGCGGACAGGGCTTTGAGATCATGGCCCTCAATATCCAGCTTCAAGGCATGGATTTTGGTTAGGCCATGCGTGAGCGCGATACGGGCCAGCGTATCAATTATAACAATCTCGCCGCCATCCTCCATGAGGCGAGCTTCGCCCCGGTTCACATCACCGCCGCCCAGATGACCCGTCCCGGGACTGTCGGAAACCGCGGCGCGTATAATCTGCGCTTTGACATTGCTGGCAATAAGGTTGTCAGCCAGTCGGTCCGCCGTCTTCTGACCAGGCTCTATAGCGTAAATTTCGGCGTCAATATTAGAGGCGCGGCAATACTCCGCTGCATAGATGGAATAGAGCCCTATATTCGCCCCCACATCCAGAAAGACGAATGCCTCGTCTTCGCATGTCTGAACCGCCTGCTGGAGCGCCGCCCGCTCATTAGCGTCCCAAGTCTGCACACCGGCGAAAGCGCGTTTTTCGCAGCGGTTTCGGGACGGATACAGTCTGGCCTTAACGCCCGGCGCGACATCGACATCAAAAGGTTCATTGAGGTCTTTGAGCGCTTTTTTTCGGAATCTGGAAATCATGGCACGGCCCCAGCGCGTGTCCTTATAGCCGTCTGCTTTGCAGCGGAGTTTTTCCCGCGCCTCGGGGAGCGCGTAAGTACCAAAAGGTGGGTTTAAGCTGCGAGCCATTATGAATGAGGTCCCAGGCGCGCAAGGGGGCACCGCGCCCGGGCAAAGGGTATGAAAGCCCAGATCTTTACGACTTGTCGTCGTCTTCGACGTCTTCAAATTCGGCGTCGACAATGTCTTCGTCATCATCGGCCGCATCAGCACCGTCCGCCCCGTCATCTTCCGGGCTGGCATTCGCGTAAATGGCTTCGCCCATTTTCATAACAGCCGCCGTCAGTTCTGCGATCTTGGCGTTGATAGCCTCGGTATCGTCACTTTCGGCCACTTCGCGCACTTCGGGGATCAGAGCTTCAATAGCGGACTTTTCATCTTCGCCGATCTTGTCGCCGTGCTCCTTGAGATCCTGCTCGGCTTTATGGGCCAGAGCTTCGGCCTGGTTCTTGGCTTCGGCCAGTTCGCGGCGAGCCTTGTCCTCGTCGGCATTGGCTTCGGCTTCTTTGATCATGTTATCGATATCATCATCCGAGAGACCGCCTGAGGCCTGAATTCGGATCTGCTGCTCTTTGCCGGTCGCCTTGTCTTTGGCGGACACATTGACGATGCCGTTAGCATCAATATCAAAGGTCACCTCGATTTGCGGCATGCCGCGCGGAGCCGGCGGAATTCCCACCAGATCAAACTGACCGAGGAGTTTATTGTCAGCGGCCATTTCCCGCTCACCCTGAGAGACCCGAATGGTCACAGCGCTTTGATTGTCAGCGGCCGTGGAGTAAACCTGGCTCTTCTTGGTCGGGATGGTGGTATTGCGGTCGATCATGCGCGTAAACACGCCGCCTTCGGTTTCGATCCCGAGAGACAGAGGCGTCACGTCCAGCAAGAGAACATCTTTAACGTCGCCCTGCAAAACACCGCCCTGAATGGCCGCGCCCATGGCCACAACTTCGTCCGGGTTCACGCCCTTATGAGCTTCTTTTCCGAAAAAGTCGGTCACAGCTTTTTGCACGGCCGGCATTCTTGTCATACCGCCGACCAGAATAACCTCGTCGATTTCGCCGGCTTTCATGCCCGCATCAGAGAGGGCTTTTTTACACGGCGCGATAGTGCGCTTGATCAGATCGCCGACAAGGCTTTCCAGCTTGGCGCGCGTCAGTTTCATGTTCAGGTGTTTCGGGCCCGAGGCGTCCGCCGTAATAAAGGGCAGGTTAACTTCGTAAGTTGAGGCTGAGGACAGTTCTTTCTTGGCCTTTTCCGCTTCTTCGCGCAGACGCTGCAGCGCCAGCTTGTCGCCTTTCAGCTCAATGCCCGTATCTTTTTTGAACTCGTCATTGAAATATTCGACAATGCGGATGTCGAAGTCTTCACCGCCGAGGAGTGTATCACCATTGGTGGCTTTCACTTCAAACACGCCGTCGCCGATTTCCAGAATAGATACGTCAAAGGTACCGCCGCCAAGGTCATAAACGGCAATGGTCTTGCCGTCTTTTTTGTCCATGCCGTAAGCCAGCGCCGCAGCGGTCGGCTCGTTGATTATCCGCAGAACTTCCAAACCGGCAATTTTACCGGCATCTTTCGTAGCCTGACGCTGGGCATCATTAAAATAGGCCGGAACTGTAATCACGGCCTGGGTCACTTCACCGCCTAGAAAGTCCTCGGCGGTTTCTTTCATCTTGGTCAATACCATGGCCGAGATTTCGGCGGGGGCGTAAACCTTGTCACGGCCCTGCACGCTGGCATCGCCGTTTTTACCTTTGACAATATTGTAGGGTGCGTGTTTGGCGTCTTTTTTGACAGCCGGGTCGGAGAATGTGCGGCCGATAAGGCGCTTCACCGCGTAATAAGTATGGTCCGGGTTGGTCACGGCCTGGCGGCGGGCCGTCTGGCCTATAAGGCGCTCGCCATCCTCATTAAAGGCAACCACGGATGGGGTGGTGCGCTGACCTTCCGAGTTTTCAATCACCCGGGCTTTGTCGCCGTCCATGACAGCCACACATGAATTTGTGGTACCCAAATCAATACCGATAACTTTAGTCATCTTTTTTGCTCCTTTGCCTGTCTTTTCAAAGCCCCCTTTGAGCATGACAGAATATCCATTGTTTAGACACGAATTTTTCGTCTGGAGC
>CAYQNQ010000190.1:0-1929 GCA_964418815.1 uncultured Hellea sp. | reverse complement strand
CATTACCCGCTTTATTTTGGCGCCGATGAGCAGGCTGCTTTAATTGAGGCGGTCAGAGACGGCGTGCGGCAGGCGCCGTTTTTTGTTTCGCGCATGCCGCGCACGGGTACGCCCATGTCCGTGGCGCTTTCGAATTTCGGTCAGCTTGGCTGGATGAGCGATAAAGAACGGGGCTATCGCTATGAACCACTCCATCCCGTGACAGGCAAGCCCTGGGCGCCTATTCCGAAGATCCTCATGGATTTATGGGACGATGTGACCGGCTATCCGGCCAGGCCCGAATGCTGCCTGATTAACTGGTATAAGGAAGGCACAAAAATGGGGGCTCATATAGATAACGATGAACAGGACGCAAAAGCGCCCGTCGTCTCCATATCTCTGGGCGACCCGGCCATGTTTCGCATGGGCAGCCCGAAACGCGGCGGTCCCACCAAAGGCCTTAAGCTCTATTCGGGTGATGTGGTGGTGATGGGCGGGGCGAGCCGGTTCTGCTATCACGCGGTCTCTCGAATTTATTACGGAGAGAGCGCGCTCGTTCCGAAAGGCGGGCGGATCAATCTGACCATGCGGCGAGTCAGGGTTTCGGAATAACCGGCTTGGCAATTTCAAAACTCCTGCTACAATTATGCCAAATGTGGGAGATTTATCATGAAACGAATTTTACTCACCGCGGCTCTGGCACTCAGTCTTTTGGGGGCTGCGCAGGCTGATGATTATACATCGGAAATCAAACAGGCAGAACGGCTCGGCGAAGAAATCTATAAACAGGATATCGCAGCCTGGGTAACCACAGACGACCTGCTCGCTTACATGGAAAACAATGAAGACTTCGCAGCCGGTAATCTCGGCGGCTGGCTCAGCTATGCCGATGGTAACAATTACAAAACGGTATTTGTCTCCAAAGACAAGGAAAACCCCAAGGCCGTTTATGAAGCCACTTCAAAGAATAAAAAAGTCAAGAAAAGCCGCAGCGTTGACCGCAATCTTACCAAGCGGGAAGCCGGATTATGGCGGGCCCGAAATCTCATGCTTACGCAGGATTTTGACGTCTGCACCGAATATACACCTTATAATTCTATCGTCATTGAAAAAGACGACGGCAGCGGATATTTCGGATATCTTTTCGCGTCGACCAAAAAATCAAATCTAATTGTTCTGGGTCGTCACTACCGCTTTGATATCAATAAAGACGCGACTAAAGTCAGCGGTGTCCACGCCTTCACCAATTCCTGTTTTGCCCTGCCCATACAAACCGGGCCCAATGGCGAAAAACCGGTCGGACTGGTCGCGTCCCATCTGGTGACTGATTACCCACAGGAACATCACGTCTTTGCCAATCTGATGTGGGATATTGATCTGTTTATCACCGTCGGTGAAGGCGGCTCTATCTGGCAGGTTTCGGACGGTCAAATCGGGCCCATGAAATAGGCGCCTATCGAAACATGAAAACTGATTCAGCGTTTGTTGGAAAATCAACTCATCCCGTCACCTCATTTTTTGTCTTCCTGTTAAAGCTGGGCGCTTTGGGCGGAATGGCGGCTGTTCTTCTGGGGTTTTTAGGCGGCGTGAACTGGTTTGCGGATTTGTTCGCCCAGTTACGCGTGCAATGGGCGATTGGATTTTTAGGCCTTATTATCCTGTTTTTGCTTATGCGCCGCAAGCGGTGGGCTCTAATATGTCTGACCATGTTCGCTTTGAACGGGATTCCAATCGCGCCTTATGTTGCAGGAACGTTCAACCCGGCAATCCAGAAAGAAGCGGTCAAAAACCAAACGGGCGACAGTCTGAGACTGATGTCTTTAAATGTGCTGACCCATAACAAGAACCATATCGGTGTGATAAATTCGATTCACGACACGTCGCCCGATTTTTTGATATTGATGGAGATCGACTCCAGATGGCAGCAGGTCATCGAAGCTAAGCTTTCAG
>CAYQNQ010000189.1:0-5042 GCA_964418815.1 uncultured Hellea sp. | reverse complement strand
GCCATGAATCTCGCCAAGTTTGAAAAATACAAGCTCACCTTTGGCCCAACCGCCATTGAGCCTTTGCCGCGCCTGTCCGAAGCGCTGGGCGGCGAGGTAGAGATCTACGCCAAGCGCGATGATTGTAATTCGGGCCTTGCCATGGGCGGCAATAAAATCCGCAAACTCGAATATATCGTGCCGGATATTCTGGCCTCGGGCGCCGATACACTGGTCTCCATTGGCGGGGTGCAGTCCAATCACACGCGACAGGTCTCTGCTGTGGCGGCCAAGCTGGGCCTCAAAGCCGTGGTCGTGCAGGAAGCCTGGGTGCCCCACGAAGACGCCGTCTATGACCGGGTCGGCAATATCCAGATGACCCGTATCCTCGGCGCGGATTCGCGTATTGTGCCGGACGGGTTCGATATTGGAATCCGCCAGAGCTGGGAAGACGCCCTACAAAGCGTGCGCGACGCCGGCGGCACGCCTTACCCTATTCCTGCGGGTGCATCCGTCCATAAATTTGGCGGGCTCGGCTATGTGGGCTTTGCCGAAGAAGTGCGCCAGCAAGAGGCAGAGATGGGTATCAAATTTGATTATGTTATCGTCTGTACGGTGACGGGCTCAACCTATGCCGGGATGATTGTGGGCTTTGCCGCGGACGGCCGGGCCCATAAGGTCATCGGCATTGACGCCTCCTGCACGCCTGAGCAGCTCTACGATCAGATCAAAGACATCGCCAATAATACGGCGGAGCTGGTGGAACTGGGCCGCAAAATAACGGATGCGGATATCACCATGATCAATGACTACGCCTATCCGTCTTACGGTGTACCCAGCCATGAAACCGTCGAAGCCATTCGCCTGGCCGCCCGTACAGAAGCCATGATGACCGACCCGGTTTATGAGGGCAAATCCATGCAGGGCCTCATCGATTTGGCCCGCAAGGGCTATTTCCCCAAAGGCTCCAAAATTCTTTACGCGCACCTTGGAGGTGTCCCGGCCATTAACGGCTATGCCTATACGTTTCGGAATGGGTAGGGGGCATCCATGAGTATTGTAATCGGACGTTTCTTACTCGGCCTGTATTTCCTCGTGCCGGGGATCGCCAAAATAATGGCCCCAGAGTCCCAACTGGAAATGATGGCGGGGCAAAACATACCCTTTGCTCAGGCGCTTCTCTGGTTTGCGGGCGTGTCCAGTATTCTCGGCGGACTCGCCCTCATGTCGGGCCGCTATGTCAAACTCGCCGCTTATGGATTTGTCATTTATATCCTCTTGGTGAATGTCCTGATCCATCCGTTTTGGATGATCGAATCTGAACTGCAAAATTTCATCAAAAACCTGGGCATATTGGCCGGGCTTCTTGTTTTGGCGGGCTATGCCAATATGCGCTGGCCGTCGTGTAAGGATTGGTGGAAAAGTGATGCCCACACGTTTCGGAACGGGTAGGGTTTATCTTTTCTACTCCCCCGCTCATCCCAGCGCAGGCTGGGATCCAGGGTTCCACAGATTTCGTATTTTTAAATGTTCCCGAACCGGAAATATTAGTAAAACTGGACCCCAGCCTACGCTGGGGTGAGCGGAAGTGTAAAATATATTTTCACTATCAACCCTCCGCTCATACCGCCGAAGGGCGGTATCCACGCAATGTTAGACACTTTTTGAATTCAATATCAGTGTATGGTCAACTTGGCCGACGGCTTATCCATTACAAATGGGTCTTATCATATTTGCAGGATTTGTATCCCTGCAATAAAATCCCACATTCCTGCAGCATTTTCGCCGGAATCTCCTTGAATCTGTAATTCTCAATCGTTAACGAGATTGGCGGAGATTATATCGACTATGACGCCTACTGATACTTCTAACCCGGACTACTTCCACAAAGTTGTTGATTGTCAGTGGGCCTGTCCCGCTCACACCCCTGTTCCGGCCTATATTCGGCTGATTGCGCAGGGCCGTTATTCCGATGCTTATATGCTCAACCGCGAGAGCAATGTGTTTCCGGGCGTGCTTGGGCGCGTCTGTGACCGCCCCTGTGAGCCCGCCTGCCGAAGAGGCCGCGTCGAGGAAGAGCCCGTCGCCATTTGCCGCCTTAAGCGCGTGGCCGCTGACCACCGGGATGACATCACGGACCGCCTGCCGAAAAAGCCCAAAAAGACTAATGGCAAGAAAATCGCCCTAATCGGCGCAGGCCCGGCCAGTTTTACGGTCGCCAATGATCTGGCGCCCATGGGCTATGAATGTACGATTTTTGAAAAGTTCGACAAGCCCGGCGGCTTGATGCGGACCAATATTCCGGCATTTCGATTGCCCGAAGAAGTCCTGATGGACGAGATCGGATATATTCTGGATATGGGTGTGGACCTGAAACTCGGCACGCCCATCAATTCCATGAAGGAACTGCTCAAGGAAGATTACGACGCTATTTTTGTGGGCACCGGCGCGCCCAAAGGCCGGAACCTGAACCTGCCGGGCCGCGAAGAGGCCGATGCCAATATCCATATCGGTATTGAGTGGCTGGAGAGCGTCGCTTTTGAACATATCGATAAAATCGGCAAAGAGGTGCTGATTATCGGGGTCGGGAACACGGCCATGGATTGCTGCCGCACATCATTGCGGCTCGGGGCCAAAGACGTAAAAGTCATGGCCCGCAAACCCCGCGCCTTCTTCAAGGCTTCTCCCTGGGAGCTGGAAGACGCGGAAGAAGAAAATGTGGAAATATTGGTGAACCATTCACCCAAAGCCTTCGTCCACGAAGATGGACGCCTGGTCGGGATGATGTTCGACATTATGGAATATGACATCGACGATTCGGGGAGGATTGTCGATCAGAAAAGTGTGGGTGAAAAACTAATTCCTTGTACGGACGTCATCCTGGCCATCGGCCAAAATAACGCTTTTCCGTGGATTGAAAAAGACGCCGGCATAGAGTTCGACAAATGGGATGTGCCGCACGTTGATAAAGTCACATTCCAGAGCAATCTTGAAGGCGTGTTCTTTGGCGGGGACGCCGCTTTTGGCCCGCTTAATATTATCTGGGCCGTGGAGCATGGCCACCAGGCCGCCATCTCTATTCACAAATACTGCCAGGGCGAGTCGCTCACTGAGCGCCGCCCGGACAAGCTGACATTAGAGCCTATGAAAATGGGCATGTTCGAATGGTCCTATTCCAATACCTTTGATGATAGCGAGCGGCGCAAAATGGATCATGTGGAGCTGACCAAGCGTTTCAAGGAAATCGATATCGAAGTGGAGATGGGCTACACGGCAGAGAAAATCGCCACCGAAGTTCAGCGCTGCCTCAACTGTGATATTCAGACCGTCTTTGACGCGCCCAAATGTACGGAGTGCGACGCCTGTATCGACGTTTGTCCGGTGGAGTGTTTGTCGCTTGAGCCTGTGGCCGAAGAGGCCACGCTGCGCGAAGCCGTTAATTCCAATAACCCGGATCAGGCGCTTTATGTTTCCGAGGGCCTGCCCCTGACCGGACGGGTTATGATCAAGGACGAAGATGTCTGTGTCCATTGCGGACTTTGTGCTGAAAGATGCCCCACGGCCGCCTGGGATATGCAGGAAGGCATCGTCACCATTCACCACGCCGATATGCAAGAGCTCGATGAGCTGTTTGAAGCAGCAGAATAGAGAAATACTATGAGTGGTCCGGCTTTAAACGACTTCGTAATTCGCGTTGGCAATGTGAACGGTACAGGCTCGGCTTCGGCCAATGGCCTGCTCATGAAGGCCATCTTCCGTATGGGCATACCTGTCATCGGCAAGAACGTCTTCCCGTCCAATATTCAGGGCCTGCCCACATGGTATGAGATCCGGGTGAACGGCGATGGTTATATGGGCCGCTCCGGCGATATCCACCTTATGATTGCCATGAACGCCGAAACCTATGCCCGCGATCTGGCCAGCGTTTCGCCCGGCGGATATCTTTTATATGACAGCACCTGGCCGCGGCCCCATATGCTGCAGCGCGACGACATCACCGTTATCGGCGTGCCTTTCTCTAAGATGGTCAATGAGACTTTTCAGGTCGCCCGCTCGCGTATCCTCATGAAGAACATGGCCTATGTGGGCGCTATCGCCGGGCTCATCAATCTGGATATGGATGTGGTGCGCGGCATGGTCGAAGACATGTTCGCTAAAAAGCAAAAGCTCATCCCGCTCAATATGACGGCGCTGGATCTGGGGCTTGATTATGTGAATGAGCATATAGACCACAAACTGCCTTTTAAGCTCAAATCCATGGACAAGACCAAAGGCAAGGTCATGATCGACGGCAATACGGCCGCCGGGCTGGGCTGTGTTTACGGCGGCGCCACGGTCGGGGCCTGGTATCCCATCACCCCGTCCACCAGCCTGATGGATAGTTTCCAAAAATACTGCTCCTTGCTGCGCGTGGATAAGGAAACCGGCGAGAATAAATTCTGCATCATTCAGGCCGAAGACGAGCTGGCCGCGGCGGGCCTGACCATTGGCGCTAGCTGGATGGGCGCGCGAAGCTTCACGCCGACCTCGGGCGCAGGCATCAGCCTCATGAATGAGTTTATCGGCTTTGCCTATTACACAGAAACGCCGAGCGTGTTTTTCGACATTCAGCGCGTTGGCCCGTCCACGGGCATGCCGACCCGGACCCAGCAATGCGATATCATGACCACGGCCTATTGCTCCCACGGCGACACCAAACATATCGTCCTCTACCCGGCCGATCCGGGTGAGTGTTTCACCATGGCCGTCGAGGCGCTGGACCTGTCCGAGCGTTTCCAGACACCGGTCTTCTTCCTCTCTGATCTTGATATCGGCATGAATGACTGGATGATCGATGAGCCCACCTGGGATGATAATTACGAGCCTGACCGGGGCAAGATCGTCACCAAGGAACAGCTCGAAGAGGGCTTTGAATTTTACCGCTATCTGGATGTGGACGGGGACGGCATTCCCTACCGCACACTGCCGGGCACGCACCCGACCAAGGGCGCCTATTTCAACCGCGGCTCCGGCCATAATAAATGGGGCCGCTACACGGAAGATTCCGCCGAATATAAAGAAGT